>NZ_JAVIWQ010000002.1:2112714-2414531 GCF_034313965.1 Herbaspirillum sp. RTI4 | reverse complement strand
GTACCGAAGTGATCCTGAAAAACGGTCTGCAAAATCGTGAAAGCGGTTCTGGCCAGATTTTCCACGGTCGGGATCTGATCGATCACCACTGTTTTGTGGTCCGGCAAAGTCTCCAGAAAATCCCTGACGGCCGTGTCTTTGACGTAGACCAGAAAAGCATGGTCCCAGACGTCGACCAGATGTTTCTTGGCCAGCATTTTGACGTCGGAAAAATCCATGATCATGCCGTTGTCAGAATTACCTTCGACTTCGATGACGGCCCCGGTCAGGGTGATTTCCAGCGTATAGCGGTGTCCGTGCAGATTGCGGCACTGGCTTTTGTGATCGGGAATCCGGTGTCCGGCATCGAATTCCAGCTTGCGGGTAATAGTCAGCATGAATGGGGAGATAAGTGAAATCGTGAGAGTAAGCAGTGAAAGCGCCCTGCTTCAGCGGCACCCACTGTCAGGGCAATGCAACATTGTAGTCTGCTGCTGCGCACCAGCCCCGCATACTCAGGGAATGTGCAGCAATTTATGCGTTTGTATGCTGAGTTTCCAGCGCGGATTCTGTTTCACCAGCGCAATCGCCAGCTCGGTATTGCGCTGCGCATCGGGGCCGTCCATAGGCTGGAGCAGGAAATGCTGGAAATCCAGCGTTTCGTATTCAGCCAGCACCTGCTCCTGTTGCGGAATGACGACTTTCAGTTCATCACCCTTGAGCACATTCAGCGGCGCACCCATTTTCGGACTGACGCAAATCCAGTCGACTCCTGGCGGCACCGGCAGAGTACCGTTGGTTTCAATCGCAATTTCAAATCCGACTGCGTGCATGCTGGCGATTAGCGCCGCATCGAGTTGCAACAGCGGCTCACCGCCGGTAAACACCACGTATTTGCTGGCGGCATAGGTCGCTGGCCAGAGGCTGTTGATGGTGGCCGCCAAGGCGTCGCCATCCTTGAATTTACCGCCCAGTTCGCCATCGGTGCCGACAAAATCGGTATCGCAAAAACGGCAGGTAGCAGTCGCCCGGTCGCTTTCGCGCCCGCTCCACAGGTTGCAGCCGCTGAAACGACAAAATACCGCCGGCCGACCGGCATGCGTCCCCTCGCCCTGCAAAGTGTAGAAAATTTCCTTGATGCTGTAAGCCACGTTGAACCGTTCTTAGAAAATAAATAGGGCTTAGGGAAAAGGCCGCAGGCTAGGCGCATTGCCGAAGGCAGTGCAAGTGGCACGGCACGGCAAGGCAAGGCAACGACGCCAGCGGCTTTTTGCGTAAACCCGAAAAATGCAGCCGCGCCGGGCTGCATGGAGAGGGTATCCGGGCGTTATTGTCGCATGGCGGGCGGAATTAGGCTTTGGGGGGAATGAGGCTTGGGACTGATTCCACCCCGGTACATGAACATCATATTTACTGGCCGTCCCTACCCCGCGAGCAATCAATACCCCTTTTTGCAATAAATTAGCCAGATCCCGCGTGGCAGTCGCTTTGGAGGCGCCGGTGATCTTGCAATATTTATCGGCAGTCAGACCGCCCAGAAAGCCGCCATCCCCGGCATCGAGCAATTGTTGCAGCGTTTTACGCTGGCGCTCATTAAAGTCTTTATCCGCATGGGTGGACCTGCGCAGTAAGGCCCAGCAAGTAATGGCGCATGCGCCATTTGAAGCAATGTCTAAAGAGTTGCTGGATTTTCACTCCGCGTGTCGAAATACCGCTTTATAGCCCCTGCGCATCCGTTTTGTCTTTATATCCTATAGTGGGTTCTTTCTTGAAAGGACTCACATGAAAGCAGTCGGCTACTACCACCCCCTGCCTATCGACGATAGCCATGCGCTTGAAGATATCGAACTACCGACCCCCACACTGAAAGAAAGGGACCTGCTGGTGCGCGTCAAGGCGATTTCTGTCAATCCGGTCGACACCAAAGTCCGTAGCGGCAACGCCCCTGAAGCTGGCGCAGCGAAAGTACTGGGTTGGGATGCCGTCGGCACAGTCGAGGCCATCGGCAGCGCAGTGACCCGATTCAAGACGGGCGATCGGGTGTATTACGCCGGTGCCATCAACCGTCCTGGCACGAACAGCGAATTGCACGCCGTGGATGAGCGCATCGTCGCACTCGCCCCCGCCTCCCTCGACAACGCGCAAGCAGCCGCGCTGCCGCTGACCTCGATCACGGCGTATGAACTGCTGTTTGACCGGCTTTGCGTCCCCAAAGGAGGCGGTGAAGGAAAGACCCTGCTCATCGTCGGCGCAGCCGGTGGCGTCGGCTCCATCCTGATACAACTCGCACGCCAACTGACCAAGCTGCGGGTCATTGCCACCGCCTCGCGCCCTGAAACACGCCAGTGGTGCCTCGACCTCGGCGCGCACGCCGTCATCGACCACGCAAAACCGCTGTCCGACGAATTGAAAACCGGCGGTTTCGGCGAAGTCGATTTTGTTGCCTGTCTGACGCAAACCAGGCAGCACTACACACACATCATCGAAAGCCTGAAACCGCAAGGACGTCTGGGTGTGATCGACGACATGGGAATGCTTGATCTCATGCTGCTCAAGAGCAAGTCCATTTCCTTGCATTGGGAGCTGATGTTTACCCGCTCACTCTACGAAACCCCCGATATGGATGAACAGGGGAAACTGCTCACCGAGATAGCGCAACTGATTGACGCCGGCCGTCTGCGCACCACGGTCAACGCCCACTTCGGCACGATTAACGCCGCCAATCTGCGCAAGGCACATGCCCTGATCGAAAGCGGAAAATCGCAAGGCAAACTGGTGCTGGAAGGGTTTTAATCCGCCGTCCCTGAAGCCTGTTGAGATTTGATGGGCGATGGCGAACGTACGGCAAACCACACCTGCCGTCGTTCGCTAAGAGACCCCCTGCGCCATCGTCCGGCAAACAATTCCAAAAATAAGGATAATCGGCAAGCGCCCGAATATAAAAATGAGTCTGACTTGGCTTACGGCCCATCCGGACGATCAAAGAAAGAGACGAATGAAACTCCGCAGCCCCTCCACCGTCCGTACCGTAGCAAACAAATCCGCCCTGCAATCCCTGCTCAAAACCGCCCTGCTACTCCCCGTGATGCTGTTCGGAACAGCAATCGCCGCCGATAAGCAGGCAGCTCCCGAACACGATAATTTCTATTACCTCGGTGAAATGAACAAGGCCTCGACCGTCATGGTCATCGAAACCGGCATCGTGCCGCCGGACTTAGGCAAAAAAATCGTTTCGGCAGTCGATCAGGTCATCAAAAACGGCGATTTACCCGGTGCGAAACGCCCGGCCGATTATCTGCAATACGAACCCTTGATCCTCGCCATCGCCGGGCCTGACGGCTCGCGCATGCATTCCGGCCGTAGCCGTCAGGACATCCTCTCCACCACCCGCCGACTGATGCAGCGCGAACGCGTGTTGAAACTGATGGACGCCATGAACCGGTCGAAAGCCGAATTTCTGCAACTGGCGGCAAACAATCTGGACACCATCGTCCCCGCCTACACCAACGGCGTGCAGGCGCAACCGACGACGTACGCGCATTATTTGCTGGCTTTTGCCGCCGCCTTCGGACGCGACAGCGCCCGGCTGCAAGAAGCTTACGCCCGTCTTAATCTGAGTCCGCTGGGTTCTGCTGCGCTGGGTACATCCAGTTTCCCCATCAACCGCCAGCGCCTGTCCGACTTGCTCGGATTCGACGGCCCGATTGAAAACTCCTACGATGCCACGCAACTGGGCGCGCTCGACGAAGGCGTCGAACTGTCCGGCCTGTGCAGCAATGCCGCGCTGACCATCGGCATCCTGATGCAGGATATCCACACCCAATATCACCAGCCGTATCCGTGGCTGATGATCCGCGAAGGTCGCCTTACAGGCACCAGCAGCATCATGCCGCAAAAGCGCAATCCCTACGGCCTGAACATCTTGCGTCTGCAAGCCAGCGAAATTCTCGGCAGCGCCATCACTTATCAGATCGAAGCGCACAACGTCACACCTGGCATGCCCGATTACAAACGCGATCAGGTCGAAAAAACGCTGGACCTGACCACCGATGCCTTCGTCAAACTGGCCGATCTGCTCGACAATCTGGCCATCGACAAAGACCGCGCGCTGGCAGAAGTGGACGCCGACTATTCGACGACGACGGAACTGGCTGATATCCTGCAACGCGACTCCGATATTCCCTTTCGCGTAGGCCATCATTTCGCCTCCGATCTGGTCAGCTACGGGCGCAGCCACAAGCTCAAACCGGGCGACATTCCTTTCGATGTGGTGCAAACCGTTTATGCGGAAGCGCTGGGCAAATTCGGCTTCGAGCGGGCGCAGTTCCCCTTGACGCAAGCGCAATACAAAACCGCGCTGACGGCGCAAAACATGCTGGCATCAAGTAAAGGTCTGGGTGGCCCGCAGCGCGCTGAAGTCGTTCGCATGCTTGCGGCGGAGAAAGAAAGGCTGGCCAAGGACGTCGCATGGCGGCAGACGCAGCTCGACAAACTGGCCCGCGCTTCCGCCACTCTGGACAGCATTTTTTACCGGCTAGGCCGCTGATTTTTTATCTGGCGGGGGGATTGCCTGAGCATTTCGCGGCGGCTATTCCGTCACTTTTACGGAAGAACAAACCGGTGCCACGGCCAGCAAGTCCGGCCACAAGCGCTCCCAACGACTTTCGTGCGACATGCCGGACACGATGCGCCGCTGGGCGCACTGACCGGCCGCTGCGGCAACAAATCTTTGCGCAATCACCGGCGGCACGACGGTGTCATCGGCACCGCTGAAGTGGATTTGCGGAATGCTCGCCACCCGCTGCGCCACATCGATAGCGTTCAGCGATTCCGGCATCGCCGTTACCCGATGCAGGCGATTGACTTCGGCGTGATCGAGATTACCCGCCACCGTGCGCAAGGATGCAACGTCGCTGCGCCGGACTGCCACCAGCACCACCACCGCACCGCCGCCCGAATAACCGACCAGGTGGATGCGCTGCCCCGGCACCTTCGCCGCGTAATGCGTGACTGCCTGATTCATGGAAACAATCACTTCTTCGGCATAACGCTTGTCGGTCCAATAGGCAAGGCCACAGCGCGGGTTCAGCGCCATCGGCGTAAATTGACAGGGCCGCGCCAGATACACCACATTCGCCCCCGGGTCTGCCACGGCCAGCGTCAGGCCCAAGGCCTGATGCGGCGTAGGATCAGCGGAGGGCTGGTAGCGCGAGCGCCAGGCCAATCCATCGCCCTCGATGTACACGGTCAACGGCAAGTCGGGGCGGGTAATACGGACAAAGGTCGTTAATACGAAACTATCGGTATCGAGCTGCTCGCGCCGCAGACCGACCGCTTGAGTCATGTTGTCGGCATGGACGCTAGGATCGGCGCACCCGGCCAGCGCAGCTGGCAACAACACTATCAACACGCCTGGCAATGCACGCCAGAACCACGGCAGGCGCACCCCGACGAGGCAAAAAAAGCGCGGCTTCAGCACGCCGCTTTCAGACGGCCAAGTTCCCCGGCGAGGGTATTGAGCACCGGCCCCCATTCATCCATGACGGGCTGGCGAAAGAGCCGCATAGCGGGATACCAGGGACTGTCCTCACGTTCCAGCAGCCAGCGCCAGTCCGGCACAAAAGGCAACATCACCCATGCCGGTCGCCCCAATGCCCCGGCCAGATGCACCGGGGAGGAATCCACCGAGATCAGCAGATCGGCAAGGCTCAGAATGGCTGCCGTATCCTCAAAATCGGCAATCTCATCACTCAGGGACAAGAAGTGCATGTCCTCCGGCGGCGACGCACCCTGCGCGGCAGCCGGCCCTTTTTGCAAGCCCAGGAACGTGACCCCGGGCTGCGCCAGCGGGGCCAGATCGGCCAGTGCCAGCGAGCGCCGCGCATCGTTATGGTGCTCCGGGCGACCCGCCCAGACCAAGGCCACTAGCGGACGCGGCAAGTGCGCCAGACGTTTCTGCCATCGCGCCACGCGCACCGGGTCTGGCGTGAGATAAGGAAGGTAAGGGTCGGGCCCAGGCAGATCGGATAACTGCAGCTTCATCGCCATCGGCAGGCTCATCATTTCGCAATGGAAATCGAAGGCAGGCGGCAAGGTGCCGCGCACAATGAGGTCGTCAAAGCCGCCACTGCGTTGCGCCAGCGAATAACTTTCGGCATTGATTTCCAGAATCACGCGCGCGCCGCTGCGCGCACGCGCCCACTGCGCCATGCGCAAAAACTGGAAGGTGTCGCCATAGCCCTGCTCATCATGGATCAACAGCGTTTTACCGGGCAGCGGCTGGCCCTCCCAGCGCGGGCGCTGCACCTTGCGCGCCATACGGGTGGTGTGTTCCAGGCTGTAACGAAAGCGATACTCGCGCCAGCCGCGTGTGAATTCGCCCTGCAAGAGCAAGGTTTCAGATAAATCGAAACGCGCCCCCAGATCGCCGGGCAGCGTCTGCACCACCATTTCCTGAATAGTGCGGGTTTCGCTGATTTTTCCCTGCGGGCGAATGGCCTTCACCAGCAAACGCCAAAGCACGATAGGGCCAGTGCCCGAGGCCAGCGCGGGACGCAGCAACGCTTCGGCCTCGACCAGTTGCCCGGCGTCAATCAGCAGACGGGCCTGCTGCTCCAGTGCGGCGAGATCTTCACTCATGAGAGGGCGGTTCCCGGCACGTCTTCAGTGCGCTCCGCATTGTTTAACACCTGAGTCCGTGCGGCCAGACCGCCCGCATGCTGTGGTGCGAAGAACAACAAGGCATTGAGCCAGTGCAGTGCTTCATCATGGCGCAGGCGTGCGGTTTCCGCCGCTGCCAGATTCAGATACGCGTCGGCCAGTTGCGGATTGAGTTCGATCGCCTGCAACGCCGCCGCAGCGGCACGATCGAACTGCCCCTGCATGCTCAGTAAAAAAGCCAGATTGCTGTGTACTTCGGCATAGCCGGGGTTGAGGGTCAGTGCCTGCTGGTAATGCCATTCGGCACGGTCCGGACGCTCCAGACGGGTATAGGTATTGGCCAGATTATTGTGTGCCTCGGCATTGTCCGGTTGCAAGGCCACTACCCGTTCCAGACACTCCAGACTAGCCTCCAGCTTGCCGCTATCCTGCAAAATAATTCCCAGGTTATTCCAGGCGGCAATCAGTCCGGGATCGAGTATCACGGCACGCTGCCCGGCTCGTTCGCCCTCCTCCAGCAAACCTTGCTGACGGCACATTTCTGCCAGATTGCTCAAATAGATTGCCGGCACGCCCGACGCCAGACAAGCCTGACGCACATGGTCGATGGCCAGAGCCGGATTGCCGTAGGCATGAAGCATCACCCCCAGCAAGTGCAAGGCATCGGCCTGACCCGGCAAGACCGCCAGCACGCGTTGGCACAGCTGCTGCGCCTGATCCGCCTGCCCTGCATCCCAGTGCGCGTAAGCGCGATTCAAGGCTTCTTCAAGGCTCAGCTGTGTTGCTGCGGTGGGAAAACGGTCGGTAGTCGGCATGCCGGATTTTATAAAAAGATTAAGAACCTAGGGCGTGTTGACGTTTAAAAATACTCCCCCCGCCTTTTTTGCACAAAATCAGAACCGATAACGCAGCCGCAAAGAAGCAGTTTGTGAGCGGTAACCGGTAGCGGCCTCCACCGTGTATCTGGCCGCCAGACTCAGCGTATCTTTATGCAGCAACGTCGTACCCAGGGTCAGCACTGCGGTATTGGTCACGGGCGATGCCACTCGGGTTGTGAAGGTGGTCTCCCCTGCGCTGTCGGCCGCGAAGTTAGCCACCGATTGCAAGGGAGTGGTGTGGTACTCACGCCGCCAGCTCAACTGCACTGATGGCACCAGTTCACCGTATTCAGTGGAAAACGAGCGCTCCAGCTTGGCACCAATATCACTCTTCAATGAGGTGCTGTTGGCGGAATTCACCTGCAAGGCCGCGCCATTGCCGCCGGTTTCGGTATACCCATTCTGGCGCAAGGTGCTGTAAGTCAGCCCGCCAATCGGCGTGAGGGTGGTATCGAACCAATCTTCATTGAGCTGGATCGGATAGCCCGCCTGCACTGAAGTAAGGTATTGCAGGCCGTTAAACCGAGATTGTCCATTAGGAATTTGATGGGCTCGGCGTGAGCTTCACTGGCTCTCCCGCATTGGCCCACAAGCCCTCAAACCACGGTCTTCGTTTGCGCGCCACTGCCAGACGGAACGTCTGCTTGGTGTTCTTCGTGTTGTCATCCCACAGTGCCCCCACAGCCAGCACCTGGTGGTGCAGCGTTGCCAGCGTGTGATGCACCTTTTGGCGCATCACCGCATGGCGAAATACACTCATCAAGTTGTAGGCCAGCATCGTCACCCCCAGTGCCGCCTCGGTAGCCCAGAAGTCGCGCAACACAAAGCTGCCCAAGCCAAAGTCCGCCTTGAGCTCCTTGATCCGGTTCTCGCAATCTGCACGCCCGCGGTACAGGCGCCACACCTCCAGCGCCGGAATGCTCAAGTCGGTGAGCATGGCACCATAGCGCCAGCCCTGCAGATCCGGGTCATCGGCAAACAACGATAGCGTCTTGCCCGCCACCGCACCATTCTTGCGTTTGATATGCTGGCGCACCACCACCAGGCGCTGTGGTGTCCCCCAGCCCTGCGGCTGGTAGCTCAACTCGGAGACTTCCAGACCCACCTCGACTTGCTGCCACTTGCACTGATCTACGATAGATTGCTGTAGTGCATGCGTCAGTCGGGCGCTGATGATGTGGCTGATCTTCTTGGCTTTGAGCAGGGTCACTATGGTCTTGTCATAAAAACCACTGTCGGCGCGAAACAGGCCCACCTTGGTGGCCCCCAGGTTCTCCAGTGTGGACTCAATAAAACTCTCGATGTTGTTGCTCGATGCGGTGTTGCCCGGGCGCAGCCAGAAGTTGGCCACCAGGCGCCAGTCTGCTACGAACGCCAACAACGGGTGGTGGCTGGCGCGACCCTTGTTCTTGGGGTTGTAGCCCTTGGCGCCGCCTTCGATCTGGCTGCCCCAGCGGGTCAATACGGTGGAGTCCACATCCAGGGTGATGGGGTTGAGTTGGAGTTTGTCGAAGAGCCAACGGTAACTGCTGCTTTGCACTCGACTGGCGCTGGGTTGGTCAAAGCGCTGGAATAACCTGACGATGGCTTTGTGGCCTGCGGCTTTGCCCCAGCCGAACAGGCGCACCAGGGTGCTGTCCAGGCGGGTGATGTCGGCATGGGCAAAGCGCGCCGCGCCGCACCAGATACTGACGATCATTTGTTCAATGAGTTGTTCTGGCGCATAGCCCCGGTTGGAGCCGGGCTGGGGTAGATCCCAGCTTTTCAGAGCTTCTTTGAAACCCATGCCGTCAAGCATGCGCTTCAAAAGGGCCAGGCCACCCCAGGCGGTGACTTCGCGGGATGTGAATTTGAGATCGAACGGCGTTTCTGGGGGCATGGTCACTCCAAATTGCACTGAGCTCGTTGATTTCATTGGGGATTTCTAATGGTATCCATTAGAAATCCGGGCGTATCCGGGACACACCGGACTGGTGCACGATAGCAGTCCGGGGTCTAATGGACAATCTCGGTTAAACTGTCCTGCCGCCGCGCCATCGAAGCCGGGGAAGCTGATGCTGCGCAAAGTGCGGTATTGATGTCGTACCGCGCCCGCCGCCAGATCGAGATACCACGGGTCATCGAAATAGCGGGCGTAAGCCATCAGGCCGACGGAAGTCGCCTGGGCCGAGCTGCCTGCATTGTCGCCAGTGCTGTCGGCCCAGGTATTGCCGTAGCTGAGCAAGCCGCCTGCCAGCCACTGTTCGCTGAGTCTGGTGTCAGCACCAATCATGAGACCGTTGTAACTGTCGCGGTAACCGGCGACATCTTCACGCTCATCCTGATTACTCGCCCCACTGAAGGCCTGACCCCATAGCGTCAGATTGGGCGCACTCTCGCCGGTGGTGACACCGCTATTGGACTTTCTCAGATTCAGATAATCGATGTGCGCTACCACCACGTTCAGTACGGCCTGCGTCGATACCTTGGACCCCTCCCTTGATGCAGCGGCAGTGGCAGCCGGGCTCAGTTGGGCTCCGGCGTGGTTGGAGGTGGATGTGGAGCTGAGCGCGGCGGAAGCATTATATAAATTCAGCAAATTGGGATTGACGCCGCCATAGCCAAACAAGCCCGTCAACGCAGAACCCGCATTGGACTTGGTGGCAACGATGACGGGCAGCACTGGCGCGGCAGGGTTGAGCGAGCCTATCGTCAGCAGCAGATCCAGATTGCTGCCGTCGACGACGCTTGATCCGGTCACGGTGCCGTTGTAACCCGTGGCCGAATAGACCAGACTGCCGGCATTGTAATTAGTCCCGCTGCTGGCGGCTTGCACCACGACGAAGCGCTGGCCCTGAGCAAAGGCATAGCTGTTGAGTTTCATCAGGGTCACGGTGGAATTGGCCGCAAACGTCGCGCTGCCCGACACCATCAAACGGCCGTAGCCGGTATCGCTGACGCTCCCGGTCGCGGTCGCACTGTCGGCCACGCCGATAATCAGGCTCGCATTCGCGCCCTGGTTGTAGTTGCCGGTAATGGTGAGCGGGTTGTTGACCTGCAAGACACCGGTAGAGATATTTGTGACCGTGTTGGTACCGACGTTGATATTGTTATTCAACACCTGATTACCCGTTCCGAACACGACGTTCGAGCTGGTATTGGTGATGTTGGCAATCGTGCCGCCGAGACCGGTCAGGGTACCGAATACCGATCCGCTACCGCCATTGATGATCAAATCATGCGCCGCGGCATTGGCAATCGCACCCGCGATCACCCCTGAGTTATTGATGGGGCTCATACTGGCCGTCGCACCCACGTTAATCGCATGCGAGCCACCGCTGATCGTGCCGCTATTCGTCAGCGAACCTATCGTGCCGAGATTGAGCTGGATGCCATTCCCGCCGCCGTTAATGGTGCCGCTGTTGTTGATCGTACCAATCTTACCGCTCGCATTGGCAAAAATTATCCCGTTATTAGTGCCTGTGATAGTGCCACTATTGTTCAGCGTACCTATCGTGCCAGAGCTGCTAAGCCAGATACCTTGAGAGCCAGGGCCACCCCCGATGGTTCCGCTGTTATTCAAGGTCCCTAAAATCACTCCGGCGTTGAATTTGATGCCGCCGCCGATGCCGGCGTTTCCAATGGAGCCTTGGTTGTTGATAACGCCAATCGTCGAACCGGCGCCGGCGTTAATACCGTTGGAACTGCTGTTGCCGTGGATGGTGCCACTGTTACTCAAGGTACCGATGACACCGCTGGTGGTAATACCCTCGATGCCGCCGGTGATGACGTCTCCGCTGACCACCGTGTAATCGCTGCTAACAGCGATGGGGCCAGTCAGGGTAACGGACATGGCCGTGTTGTGCACCATCGCGGCCAGTGCGGCGGTCAAGGCAAGAGTGACTGCACTCAATTGCGGGTGCGACGTGGATTTTCCCATGAACTTTTCCCCTTGTTGACTTATTTGACTCCGGCTATCCGCCTGACCATTCTTGTCGCACCGCATCTTATTTCCGCACTGCCACCTGCCATTGTTGAATGTGAAATTAAAAAGTCACACTCGGCCATCTGTATTTAATTAAAGCGCATTAAAAATATCGACCAAATAATTAATTACAATATTAATTTATATATTAGATTATAAATACAAAATAAATATCTTAATTAGCATTAATAATTTCGCTTAAGAAATATAATTACAAAATGCAATTTTAATAATTAATATTAATATAATTTTTATTTATACAATTACTTAATAATCAACAAGTTAATTAAAAATTATTGCCATAGATGAATTTTTATTTACCATCTCCCATGCTGCGCATATCCAACACTCATTAATCATTACGGAGCTAGTCATGAAGAAATAGAGATTGACGGAAGGACAGATGATTGATTTTTTGCAGGAAGCCGATGCCGGGATGGAAGTGGCGAATTGAGGTCGCAGGCACGGCATATCGGAGGTCACGTTTTATTACTGACGCAGGACCGTCTTCGATGCGGTTCTCGGCGTCTGCACGTCATGATGGTCAGGTGCCATCATGAGCGTACCGAGCGCCTGTAGCGTGAAATTGCATCACGCTGAAAATAGTCCGATTGCTCATTGGCGATTGGTACGCTCAGCAGGGCAAAATCAATTGGATTTAAATTTAAAATCATAATTTGACTTGCGGCGATCATTGGCTGCTTTTTCCTCCGTAGACCTCAGCGTCCTGATCGCCTTTTTCTGCTCTGCCGTACAGGCATCAATCAGAAAATCTGCCCGATGGAATTCCCCATTTTTCAAATCGACAAACAGGCTGTCTTGATCGCCGCTGTTGCGATTGGAACTGATCAAGGGCGTGGCGCCTGCCGGCAAACTTGAACGGTCGATTTTCATTACATGGGTAAGCGGGCGCACGCCGCAAATGCTGTAGTTGCCGTTGGCATCCGTCGTCATGTTGGTCCCGTCTTCCAGGTACAGGCGCACCTTGGGTATGCCAACTTCGCCGGCATCTTGCCTGCGGTTGCCATTGCAGTCGGTATAGACCTTGCCCAAAATACAGGCATCCGTCGTAAAAACCCCTCCGGTTACCTTGACCTTTGCTGTGGCTACCCGCGATTGGGGGCCGTTGGCAGCAAACGCTCGCGCACTATTAGTGCCATTGCCACGTTGGGCGCCGATACCAACCCGCACCCGATACGATAATTCGACCGCACCTTTGGCGGCAATATTTCCAATGGGGATGACTCTGCTTAATTTTGCATCACCCGAATCAGCGATGGCCGTTGCCGCACCCTTGGCATTACGCACGCGGGTGGTTCCTGGAATATATCTGAATCCAAGCGGCAAACGATCCTCGACTTTCACATTGGTCGCCACGCCAAGGCCTGGATTAGTCACTTTGAGGCGATACAACACGATCTCACCAATACTGGCTTCTGCCTTATTGGCGGTTTTTTCAATATATAAATCCGTGCCGCCCCCAATGACGTGGGGGCCACCCTCACCTACCGTACAACCGGGATCAGTGCAGCCTGCGCCCGGCGTCGGTGGACTTGCCCCGCCTGTCTTATCAATCGATGCATAATTTATCACCGGATTCCCTGCCGCCTCCGGTTTGGGTATGACGGTGAGATTGACTGCCGCCTTTCCGGCAATAGCAATCGCGCCAACGAAGTTGCAGGTGACCAAACCATTATTGTCAGCGCAGGTCCAATTTGCCCCCGTTGCCGAGACATAACTCATCCCCGCCGGTAACTGATCCTTAACCGTCGCCGTCGGTGCCAATTCGCTGCCGCTATTAGTCACCGTCAAGGTGTAGGCGGAATTAAGGCCTACCGTCAACGCCGGTGAAGGCGCAGATTTAGTGAGGCTTAAATTTTGCAGGGCTCCTGTGCTCCCCCCATCAGTGGTGCAAGCCGCTCCGGTACAGGCAGGCCCCGGTATCGGTGGGCTGCTGCCGCCTGTCGGATCAATCGAGGCGTAATTAACCACTGTAGCGCCCGACATAGGGATTCTCGGGATGACATTGAGGGTAAATTCCGAAATGCCGCCACCCGCAATCGCACCAATGAAGTCACAGGTGACCAAACCACCGCTTTCAGTGCAGGTCCAACCTGCGCCGCTTACCGACACATACTGCAGCCCGGGCGGCAACTGACTTCGGACGCTCGCCCTTGACGCAATCCCCACGCCAGTATTGGTCACTTTCAATACATGGCCGGATTGCTGCCCCACGGCAAAAGGCGGTGCCGCCGCCGCAATCGCCAGCGTCAAAGCGCCGCCGCTGCCGACTACGCCGGTAGTACCGTCCGTCGTACAACCAGCAGCAGCACCACAACCTGACCCCGGTACCGGTGGATTGGTGCCGCCAGTAGTATCAATCGAAGCGTGGTTAATCGCCGGCGACACGATAGCGATCGTCGGCTTTACCTGGAGGGTGAGCGCCTGCGCAGCAGCGCCCGCAGCAATCGTTCCAGCGTAAGTGCAAGTAAGCAAACCGCTGCTGTTAATGCAGCTCCAGTTGGTCCCCGTGGACGACTCATAATCCATGCCACCCGGCAATTGATCTTTAATCGTCGCGCTTGTGGCTGGCCCGGTTCCATTATTGGTCACGGTTAATACATAGCTAGATGAATGCCCCACTGCCAAAGCCGGGGTAGGCGCGCCCTTCGCCAGCGCCAAGCTCACTCCGCTACTGACAGTGGTGCCGCCGCCACTTTCCGTGGTACAACCGGCACCGCTACAACTTAGCCCCGGTATCGGTGGATTGGTGCCGCCTGAGGGATCAATCGAGGCATAGTTAATCGCCGGTGACGCCATAGTGGGTGTCGGCTTGACCTGGATGGTGAGCGTCGGCGCACTCCCGCCCGCAGCAATCGTCCCGGTGTAAGTGCAAGTGAGCAAACCGCTGCTGTTAATGCAGCCCCAGTTGGTCCCCGTGAACAACTCATAATCCATCCCACCCGGCAATCGATCTTTAATCGTCGCGCTTGCAGCATCCCCCGTTCCTGTATTGGTCACGGTTAACACATAGCTAGAGGATCGCCCCACTGCCAAAGCGGGGGTAGGCGCGGACTTCGCCAGCGTTAAGTTAATTCCGCTCCCGACGGTGGAGCCGCCGCCACTCTCCGTCGTGCAACCGGTACCGGCACCGCCACAAGCTGGCCCCGGTACCGGTGGCGTGGTGCCGCCTGTGGGATCAATCGAGGCATAGTTAATCGCTGGCGATGCTAAAGCGGGTGTCGGCTTTACCTGGAGGGTGAGCGTCGGCGCACCACTGCCCGCGGCAATCGTTCCCGTGTAAGTGCAAGTGAGCAGGCCGCTGTTGTTAGCGCAGCCCCAATTGGTTCCCGTGGATGACTCATAACCCATCCCAGCCGGCAATTGATCTTTAATCGTCGCGCTTGCAGCAGGCCCGGTTCCTGTGTTGGCTACGGTTAACACATAACTAGATAATCGTCCCACCGCCAAAGCGGGGCTGGGCGCACCTTTCGTCAGCGTTAAGTTAATTCCGCTTCCGACGGTAGAGCCGCCACCACTCTCCGTCGTACAACCGGCACCGCTACAACTTGGCCCCGGTATCGGTGGATTGGTGCCGCCTGTGGGATCAATCGAGGCATGGTTAATCGCCGGCGACACCATCGTGGGTGTCGGCTTTACCTTGATGGTGAGCGTCTGCGCAACACCGCCCCCGGCAATCGTCCCGGCGTAAGTGCAAGTGAGCAAACCACTGCTGTTAATGCAGCTCCAATTGGTCCCCGTGAACGACTCATAATCCATCCCGCCCGGCAATTGATCTTTAATCGTCGCGCTTGTGGCAGCTCCCGTTCCTGCATTGGTCACGGTTAAAGCATAGTTGGATAATCGTCCCACCGCCAAAGCGGGGCTAGGCGCGCCCTTCGTCAGCGTTAATTCAATTCCGCTCCCGACGGTGGAGCCGCCGCCACTCTCCGTCGTACAACCGGGACCGGTACAAGCTGCCCCCGGTGCCGGTGGATTAATGCCGCCGGTAGGATCAATCGAGGCATGGTTAATCGCCGGCGACGCTAAAGCGAGTGTCGGCTTTACCTTGATGGTGAGCGCCTGCGTGCCACCGTTCGCCGCAATCGTTCCCGTGAAAGTACACGTGACTAATCCGCTGCTGTTAGCGCAGCTCCAATTGGTCCCCGTGAACGAGTCATAACCCATTCCATTCGGCAATTGATCTTTAACAGTCGCCCTTGGGGCAGGCCCCGTACCATTATTGGTCACGGTTAACACATAACTAGATAATCGTCCCACCGCCAAAGCGGGGCTAGGCGCGCCCTTCGCCAGCGTTAAATCAATTCCGTTCCCGACGGTGGTGGTGCCGCCGCCACTCTCCGTCGTACAACCGGTAGCGCTACAAGCTGGCCCCGGTAACGGTGGATTGGTGCCGCCTGTCGTATCAATCGATGCGCGGTTAATCGCCGGCGACGCTATAGTGGGCGTCGGCTTTACCTGGAGGGTGAGCGCCTGTGTGCCGCCGCTCGCCGCAATCGTTCCAGTAAAAGTGCAAGTGAGCAAACCGCTGTTGTTGATGCAAACCCAATTTGCCCCCGTGGACGACTCATAATCCATTCCACTCGGTAATTGATCTTGAATCGTCGCGCTTGTGGCTGGCCCCGTCCCTGAGTTGGTCACGGTTAACACATAGCTAGAGGATCGCCCCACCGCCAAAGTTGGGCTAGGCGCGGCCTTCGCCAGCGTTAAGTTAATTCCTCTCCCGACGGTGGAACCGCCGCCACTCTCCGTCGTACAACCGGCACCGGCACAAGCTGCCCCCGGTAGCGGTGGAGCGGTGCCGCCTGTCGTATCAATCGATGCATGGTTAATCGCCGGCGACGCTATAGTGGGTGCCGGCTTTGCCCGGATTTTCACTTCCGCAGTGCCAGCAGCAGCAATCGTTCCACTGTAGGTACAAGTGAGCAAGCCGCTGTTGTTAGTGCAGGCCCAATTGGTTCCCGTGGACGACTCATAATCCATCCCAATCGGCAATTGGTCTTGAATCGTCGCGCTTGTGGCAGGCCCCGTTCCGTTATTGGTCACACTCAAGGTGTATTCAGAAGTGACGCCAACGACCAAGGAGGGATTAGGCGCCGATTTAGTCAGCTCAAGATTTGGCACCCGTAACTCGTATTTAACAGTACAAGCAGCATCTACATTATTGGCCAGCGTGAGATTAGCGCCGCAGGTATTGGAGGTAACAATGTATGCCGGTGAGACGATGGGAGTGACGGCATAACTGCCACTGGTCATGTAGTGGGTCGCGGTATTCGTCGCTGAGGCTGGAAACGGTGTAGGGCCAGTGGCGTCAGTTAAGTTGACAGAAAAAAGGCTGTAGTCAGTGATGGAAGGCGGCAGATCAAAAGTCACTGTCACTTTTTGTATCGCAATACCGATACAAGTAAGTCCTACACGGTCCAGTTTATCGCCCACAGCACCATTAATTTTCGTAGAAAGCTTACCAGGAGGGCAAACAGAGTGGGTATAGCTGTTAGGAAAACTTGGCGACGGCGGCGGCTTCGCAAAGTCCTTTAGAGTAGACGGACCTACTGTGAGAGGGGGAGAGGAAGCGGGATTGATCGCAAACGTAGAACAAGAAACTTGAATATTATCTATAAATGGGCTTGTACTATCAGTCATTGGCCGCCAACCGGTCAACGCCTCTCCATCCGGGCAATCCGCAGTGTTCTTAGTGTGAGTAGTACTCAGTATTGCCTGGGCTCTAAGGGTTGTATCACTGCTGCGAACCAGGTGATCCACCACTATTCGCGAACACTTACCCTGTATGTCATAGTTTCCCCATATTGAAAGACCTGAAATGACTTGTCCAGAAGGACACACAAGAGGGGTAAAAATATTCCCGCCAGTGTTACCTAATTGATTTAAAGTCGTTTCCGTCGGATCAAAACTCACCCCAATCCCCGCCTGAGCGGGAAGCACGCCCCATATCCCCAGCATCATGCCGACGACCAATCCCTTGCCGAAGCAGGCATGCTTGCTTATCTGCATCAACATCTGCATCCGCCTATTTTTGAACGCATGACCATGCGCCAACCACGACATCCGCCGGTGGAAAAAGTCATTTAATCGATTGAACATTCTCATGCCTCATCCAGGGTTATATGCTTATCTATTTACCGGCATCTTGTTCATGGAACCGTCACGCATTGAGCGAACGTATTTGCATCAGACTTGCAGTGCAAGCGCGCAATAAGCGGATGAGGTACGCCAACGCCAGTGCGCACTCCGCCATTATTTTTTATGGCGACGGCCTTATTTATCAGGATCGATTAAATACATTTTCATCAAATTTGAAGCGCAATCTGAAATAGACGGCACGCCAGCTGCTATTGGTGGCAAACATTTCACTGTCGGCATACCGTCCGGTAACGTAGCCAACGGAAGCCCATAAATTTTTTATCAGTTGATAACCGGCTTCCACGCCATATCCGGAATCACGGACACCGCCACCCCAGGCATGCGATACCAGAATTCCCGCATCCCAACGATCATTGATGTCGTACATGGTGCGTCCCGAAATCAAGGCCGCATTAAAGCTGCTGCTTACGCCGCTGAGACGATCCGTCTGTGATTTCCAGGCAGTGGAAACGCTATAAGTCCATTTAGGATCGGCCCGATAATTGGCTCCGGCCGCCAGTACGTTATTGCGAGAGTCCGTACGGTCATCGGATGGTCCGCTGACATTGATATTATTTTCGTAGCGCAACAAGGCATTTAAATGATTGGTTTCCATATCGCGATACGCCAGCCCAAGCTGGAAGCGATTTTGATTATTGCGCAAGCTGTTATCGCTGCCCAAGGGACGCGATTTCAATACGACGTCACGCGCCAGCCAGGACCAGCTTTGATCTAGTTTATGCGTCACCTGCATGGTCGATAGCCAATCTTGCTGCGTATTGGAAATGCGATATTCCAAACGACCTCCCGCGCGCCACATCGGATCGCCCACGTAATCCAGTCCTGACGTGACAGCGTTCGCGGTTTGCATTCCCAATGATTGGGAACGGTATAGCTGACGTTCATACGAGCCGGTGGCGACTAAATTGGGGGTGAGCTCAAAAGTATTGCGCACCCCGGTGGCGGTGGTGTTGTCGTTGGCGGAAATACCCCCGGCACGGTATTCGCCAAAGACGTTGCCGCCGTGCATATAAGAGGTATCGAGTCCAACGACGGCACGTTTACTGGCGCCCATGTTGTCGCCCAGACCGAATCCTTCCGATAAACCATCGGTCCATTCATAGCGCCCGTAGGCACGTCCTAATGTGGAAATGGTGTATTCGGTACCGACTGAGGCCCGCTGCCCGCTATTACCATTGATGGCTTGTTCCGCATCAGCAGAAACCCACCATGCCGGCGTGATTTGATATTTTGCATTGAGATAGGCCGAATCATATTTATTGACCACCGTGCAGTCTTTCACCCCAGTACATTGCAATGCAGAGGGGTCGGATAACAAATTCTTGCTCCCGCTGTTGGGATCGAGCGCGCCGCTGCCTGATACATACCGGAAACCATTGCCGCCCAAACCACTGCCGAGAGAAGTCGAGTAATTTTCATCGACGTGATTAATGCCCGCTTCTATCTGTAAAGCCGGGGTAAGTTGTTTGCGCACACCTGCGGAGCCCGCGGTTTGATAACCACCGCTCAGGGTATCGCTGGTATGCCGCCCACGCGTCACGATGGCGGTGTCATCATTGATTTTATATTCCGCATTTCCGACTTCTTCTTTGCGTCCCGGCGTCACATTCGCACTGGGATTAGAAAAACCGGCATCGACTTTCGTTGCCAAAAAATGCGCTTTGAGCGATTCATCTTCATGCGTGAAGGCAATGCTTTTCGCGTCGCCGGACAAATCGGATAAATTTGCGGCAGAGGCGCCACTGCCTGGAATCTGGTTTAAGGACGCGCCTGACACAGGCAAGGTCTCTGATCCCTGACTTGTTGCATAGTCAACAACAATTTGGGTGTCTTTGCCTAAATTGATTTGTCCCGTTGCCCCTTTCAGGTTGTTGGGAATCAGCGGATTCTCATCTTTTGCATAGCGCCCTTCCACGGTCAACGTGGAGTTGATGCGATAAGCCCCATCTATCCCGGCTACCCAGTGCTGATTGGCATTCTGCTTATCTACTTCATAGGCAATACGGATCGATATCGGATTCAGATTTTCATCGACGCTGGGTACCGGTTTGCGAAAAATGATGCGCCCGGAAAACGGCTCAAAATCATAATCGACGTACCGTGTCATCGCCACCGTATGCAATACGATAGACGGCTGAAACCGATCCCGCGTGACGAGGGTCACCTGCTCTGAATTTAAGACCGCCTGCGCTGAATTGGCAATCGTATAAGGGCCTGACAATCCTAATGCCGGCTGTTCATTGACCTGTTTGGTATAGCCAGTGCGGGCGGCAAAATACAAAACGCTGAACTGGTCGTTCTCAAAATAGCCTTTTCCACCATTCAAGGTCCGCGTATAGCTTCCCAGGCGACGGGACAAGTTGCCGTCATTCGTAGTGTAGTCGCCGTACATCAGGTAGCTTTTTCCCTGATCTACCCGCGCATAAAGCTTGCTTGTGCTGCGCGCGTCGTACTGGATAACCGAGGTATCGCCATAATTCGGGTAGTACTCATTCGGGTCGATATCTGAAAAATACTTGTTGTTATTGATTTTTTTGTTGTCGTAGGAAGCCGTGAGTAAATAGTCGTCAAAAATCGTCCCTTTTATAAAGCCGGCCATACGGTTAGAGGTAATCGTGTAGGTAGACCCGTCCCCATCGCTCCAGTCCAGAAAATTATCTTCAAATCCTGGATTGACCACACTGGCGGCATTGCTGTCCTTGTCAGAGCGCCCGATAGAATGCGATACATCAATAATTCCAACCGCAAGCAAAGGTCGCTGTTCAGCAAGAAAATGCAATTTCCCACTCGCAACGACATCTCCGCTGCTAATGTGGATATTGGCAGTGCCGGGAATAAGAGAAGACATCAACTGCAAGGTGTTGACCCCTCCTGTCACGACAATGCTTGCGATAGAAGCCTCTTTGCCATCTGCCAGGCGAAACCGTCCCAGAGTGGTTTCCAACCTGACCAATATCGGCGTGGTAATGGCTTGCCCTGCGGCATCTTGCGTCATGATTTTCAGGCGTATACCGCTAAGACCATCCGCAACGATATTTTGCTTCTCCAACTGGACTTCAATACGATTGCCTGTTGCCAATGTTTTGGCAAAAGGCAAAAACTGAATTTCGCGCTGCACTATCGTCTCTTTGGGACTCGCTCGCACACCGATATGGGGCAAAGTATTGAGGGGCACACTTTCTTCATCGTGCGCTTGATCAATCTGGGCGGGAATCGGCAGTTGGGCAACGTGATCGCCCCTGACCGACTCCTGTACCAGCGCGCCAGGAATACCCGGACTATTGGCGAATGTTTCCGCAGAGCTGGTCTTCGCTGGCGGCGTGACATTAGGAACAAAGCGTGGATCGATAGTGGCCTGCTCTTCCGGCGCACTCAGTTCCTGCGCACAACTTTCTTTCGACATGGCATAAGCGGCCAGAATTAATGTCGTCAGCAGTGTGATTTTTGGCAAAGTGATCAAGGTCATATTTGGATTAGAGCCCCTGAGTATTTATTTCTGTTTATTATTAAGTTTTTTCAAATAAGCATTTACCAATTAATCATAGACGCATGATTTTAATCATATCAAGACAATTATTAATTTGTTTGAAAATAGCGTGATTTTAAAATTACTTTATAGAAAGTAAATTGTCGGCATGAATTATTAACCCCTTAAATTTATCAGAAAAATAATTTACCTCTTAATAATCAACACGTTAATAAAATTAAAGTTTCATCACATTAAATTTAATCCAAATAAAAATGTCGCACAAACACAACCATAAAATGAATCATATATAAAACAGAATTGCAATATGGAAATATTAATAAAACTAATAGATCATTGATAGATAGTAAATTATTACTTAAATGCTACTTTTATAGTTAACAAAAATTAACTTAACCAATTGAAATATTTTATTATTCACTGCAATAATTAATTAAATAATAATTAAATTACCATTGATTAATTATTATCTAAATTTAAATATTATTAACAGACCAAAAAAAACGCCCACCTCCCTCGCGGAAAATGAGCGTTTCAGTATTGACAACATTTAAAGAATCAGAACTGGTACCGTAGCCGTAACGAGGCGGTTTGCGCGGTGTAGCCAGACGCGGCTTCCACCGCATACTTGGCCGAGAGAGTGAGCGTCTCGCTACGCAACAGCGTCAACCCGAGGGACAACACCGCAGTGTTCATAATCGGCGATGCCCCTCGCGTCGTGAAGGTAGTCGTCCCCAGACTATCCGCCGAAAAATTTGCCACCGATTGCAGAGGGGTATTGTGGTATTCATGACGCCAACTCAATTGCACCGACGGCACCAGATCACCATAATCGGTAGCAAACGACCGCTCCAGCTTGGCACCCAGCTCGCTCTTCAATGACGTGTTGTCGGCGGCACTCACAGACAATGCGGCGCCATTACCACCGGTTTCCGTATAGCCGTTTTGATGCAGAGTGCTGTAGGTCAGCCCAGCAATCGGCGTCACGGTTGCATTGAACAAACCCTCACCGAGCTTGATCGGATAGCCTGTCTGCACCGCAGTAATATATTGCAGACCATTAAAATCTCCTTCCGCTGTGCCAGCGAAACCGGGGAAGCTGATGCTGCGTGAGGTACTGTATTGCTGCCTGACTGCACCAGCTTCCAAATCAACATACCATGGATTGTTGGTATAACGAGCGTAAGCGACCAGCCCGTAGGAAGCCACTCGGGTGGAGCTACCGGCATTATCGCCACTGTCGTTTACCGAGGTATTGGCATAGCTGACCAGACCGCCTGCCCGCCACTGATCGCTAACCTCCGTATCGGCTCCAATCAGAACCCCGCCGTAATTGGCGCGGTAACCAGACACACTATCACGCTGCCCCTGATTGCTCACACCACCAAAAGCCTGACCCCACATGGCCAGATTAGCCCCGCTCTCACCTGTGGCGAGACCCGTACGTCCCAATCCCAGATTCAGGCTATCAAGGTGCGCCGTCAACACATTAAGTACTGCCTGCGTCGACACGTTACTCCCCTCCCTTGACGCACCAGTATTCGCAGCTGGCCCCAATTGAGCGCCGTCGTGATTGGCGGCGGCTGACGATCCGGCAGCAGCTACCGCATCCAACAAATTCAGCATATTGGGATTCACGCCGTTATAGTCGAACAGCCCAGTCAGCGCTGCCTCGGCATCGGGCGTCGGAGCAACGGTGCTCGGTAACGATGAGTTCGAATTACTTGGATTACTGGCCCCAACCAGTGTCAGCAGTAAATAGAGATTGCCACCATCGAGAACTGTCGTTCCTTTCACCGTGCCATTAAAACCGTTGGCCTTGTAGACCAGATTATTTGCATTGTAATTAGTGCCGCTGTTGGCCGCTTCAACTGCGATGAAACGCTGACCCTGGGCAAACCCGTAGCTGTTGAGTTTCGTCAGCGCCACGGTTGAATTCGCTGCTATCGTCGCGCTACCCGACACGATGAGACGGCCTTCACCGGCATCGCTAGCGCCGCCCAATGTGACAGCACCGGCCCCTCCGAGATTCAATGTTGCGTTAGCGCCCTGACTATAATTGCCGGTAATGCTGATCGGATTGTCGACTTGCAAGGTACCGGTGCCGACATTCGTCACAGTATTAATGCCGACATTGATATGACTGTTAAGCAATTGATTGCCCGAACCGAACACTACGTTTGAAGCGGTATTGGTGATGGTGCCGATAGTGCCGCCAAAACCGGTCAGAGTCCCGAATACAGATCCTGTGCCGCCATTGATGGTCAAATCGTTCGTCGAAGCATTGGTGATACCACCCGCGATCGTCCCTGAATTAGTGATCACGCCCTGATTGGCTGCTGGGCTAAGGTTAAGAGCAAGCCCGGCGCTGTTGATCAGGCCGCTATTGTTCAAGGTACCGATCGTACCCAGGTTCCAAATGCCGGTGGTGTCGCCACTGATAGTGCCACTATTATTGAGTACGCCAATCGTACCGCTACTGAGCCGGATTCCCGTCGGACCGCCGATGTTGCCACTGTTGCTCAGAGTGCCGATCGTGCCGTTCATAATAATGCCGGTGACGGGAGCGCCGATGCCAGTGTTACCGAGTGTTCCGCTATTGTTCAGCGTGCCGATCGTACCAAAGTTGAGCCAAATGCCGTAAGAGTTACCAATGGCGGTTCCACTGTTGTCCAACATGCCGATCGCTCCGGCATTGAGTCGGATACCAGATTGACCGCCGCTGATCGTGCCACTATTAATCAACGTGCCAATCCCGCCTTTAGTAACGATACCGCCACCGTTGCCGCCGCTGATAACGCCGCCGTTATTGAGCGTGTCGATCGTTCCGCTGGCGCTGCTAATGCCGATTCCAGTGCCGTTAATGGCACCGCTATTGCTCAACGTACCGATGGCACCGCTGGTATTAATACCGACCGAAGCCCCGGTGATGACACCGTCGCTGGGCAAAGCGAAATCACCGCTGCTAATGTTGATCGGGCCAGTCTGGGACATGACTGCTGAGGGTGCCATAGCGGCCAGTGCAGCGGTCAAGGCAAGTACAACTAAGCTCAATTTTGGATGGTGCGTGGATCTCTCCATGAACGTTTCTCCTTGATAAATTTATCCAAATTTATTCAATTAGCTGCGACTACCAGCCTGACGACTCTCATTCCGCAACATCAGAAATAAGCGAATCTCCATATCGGCGTATTTGCATTTGATTAAGTAGCGCGCAATTCCTCGATTAATTAATAATAATTTACATATCTAATTATAAATATGATTTTTATATGCAATTATTACAATAAATAAACTATTTTTATAAGTGAATTTTTATATTTAATTAATGCTCATTCACAAATAATTAAATATTAATTTCATGACGGAATATAATTTATATCAATTAACTTTAATTTATATAAAAACGTCATTTAAATACAACATGCAAAACCATTAATCAAATAAAAATATTTTTTATAATTAACCAAAAAAAATTAATATCAGGTAACTTTTCCATAATATTGCTTATTAGACGGAAAATAAAAACGCCCACCTCCCTCGCGGAAAATGAGCGTTATGGCATTGCTAAAAGGCAAAGAATCAAAAATGGTCGTGCGAAGCAGGCCGACAATTTACGCAGGGTCGCCTGAGCGACTGCGCTGAGCAGTACTAGCTGCGCCAGTCAGCTAACAAGAACCAGCAGTTGGCTGTTGAGGCAGTTTCCTCAGCGCGATCTGAATACCAGCGGCAAGGTAGCGATCAAAGCAGCCAGCGCACCAATCACAAACGGCCCGCCGGACCATGCACCCGCCACGACACCGCCCAGCGGCCCACCCAGCGCCAGTCCCAAATCCCAGGCCGACGTGACGGAGCCGAGCGCAGCCGTACGTTCGTGTGGACTGGCTGACTTGCTGACCCATGCGGCAATGCACGGATAGAGCATCGACAAACCCGCGCCGGTCAAAGCGGCGAAGGCAAAACCGGCAGCAGTCGTTCCGGCAACAGAGAGACCGGCAAGTCCGGCGGCTTCACACAAAAACGCGATGAACAAGACCGGCCGGACGCCAAAACGATCAACCCAAGGACTGCCAACGAAGCGAGTCAGAATAAAGGCCAGGCCAAACACGGCCAGCGCCAGGTCTTGCCCCGCCAGATGCAAGGCCGCAAAACGCGGCACGAGAAACGCGGCAATCACGCCATAACCGATACCAGCAAAGGCATTCGATACGCCCGGTAGCCAGGACGCCCGTGGCAAGAAGGCATGCCGCAGCGTGCCTTTTGCGCCATGCGCCAGTGAATCCTGCCAGCGCGGCGTCAACGCCAGCAACACCCAGGCAAACGCCGGCAGCAGACTGGCAACCAGCCACACCCCTTGATAACCCCCAACAGTCAGCACCGCCGCGCCGATAATCGGCCCGCCCGCCAGTCCCAGCCACATCGACAAACCAAAATGGCCGGCGATTTTTCCGCGACGCGCCGGCGCAGCCGAGGCCAGCACTGCGCCTATCGAAGCGGTAAACAACATGCCCTCGCCTGCGCCAAGAATCAGGCGCGCCAGAATCAGCGTGGTCAGATTCATGGCCAGCAAATGCCCGATCCCGCCCGCCAGTCCCAGCAAGGCACCGGCCATCACGATGCCGCGCGCGCCATGTCGGTCGGCGTAGCGCCCGGCGATCGGACGCACCACCATCGTCGCCAGCGACCCTACCGTCACCGCCAGCCCGGCAGCGACCGCACCCGCCCCCATGCTGTGGGCGTAAGTGGGCATCACCTGGATGGTCATGCCGATCGCGGCATAGCCGCACAGACAGGCCAGCCACAGCGGCCAGTAAGGCGCAGGACTGCTTTCTTCGGAAGAGGGAAGAGTGGGAGGCGCTTGCGTTACAGCGGACATCAGAGGGCTCGTTTCAAAAGAGGCATGGGCATTTATACAGACAACTGCTGGTTTTTTAGCGCGCTTTTGATGTTTTGACTGTCCCGGCAGGCCCGCACATCGTTTCTCAATCCGACGATGTCACGTTTGATGGTTTTGATATCGGATTCCAGACTGCGCATGGCTTTGGCAGGAGATGAGCTTGCGCCAAACGAGAGCTGGTAATTTTGGCTGAAGGACTGCGTGACATCGGCAATTTCGCGCCGCAGCTCACTGGCCTGACTGGTCAGCACCTTGTTGTAGTACTCCAGCCGCTCTTCGCTCATGGTGTCGATGCCGGCCTGACTGATCTGCTCGACTTCCAGTTGCAACTCCAGCAGTTCCAGCAGATTTTTCTGATCGTAAGCAACATTGACCCGCTGCATCAATACCGTCTTGCGCTCGCGTTCCATGCTGTCCTGCTCTTTGTCCGGGTGCAAGGCACTGGCCAGTTTGCGATACACGGCGCGGATCGAATGGCTGATTTTTTTGGCTTCTTCCAGCAACTGCTCCATTTGCACGCGCTGGCCGCGTGATTTGCCGGATCGCTTGCGTTTGTCATGCTGCGCTTTTTGCGCCTCCCGAAACTGCGCGTCCCGCTCCATTTGAGCTTCCCTGGCGGCTTCTGCGTGCGCCATCATGTCTTCGGGCGAGGCGAACTCAGGCGCGCCGTTTTCCAGCGCCAGAATGTTCTCAGCGAATTTCGGGGCAGCATTGTCGGCAACATCGCTTTCACGGTACTTGCCGAGAATCGACTTCAGGCTGACATCGCCATGATTTTCGATCAGCTCTTCCGCCATGGAGCAAATCAGCTCTTTGATTTTGGATTTGTCGAGCTTGTCGAATATTTTCTCGTCGTAAGCCTGATCGAGCAGATGCACGAAATCGGCACGCAGCCCGTTAAATAGCTTGATCTGCGGCACAAATTCTTCCGCATATTTTTGCTGAAAAAGCAGGATGCCTTCCTGCCAGCTCGCCAGCACTGTGCGCTGCGTTTCTATTTCTTCGACAAGGCGATTGAAGAGTTGCTGAGAAGCGGACAAGCCAGCCTGTTCAGGCTGGCCGGCAATGTGGAGGAGTTTGGAGGAGGAATCGATCATCGGGCAGATCATACAGGGGCTGGAAACGGCTGCACTCGCTGCACTGAATGACTGGACACATCAACAGCGCACCTCAACAGCCTTCCCCGACTTGCGACTTGCGACTTGCGACTTGCGACTTGCGACTTGCGACTTCCGAGTTACGATTTACGATTTACGATTTAAGTTAAGCGCAAGGGTGCATCAAAACTCTTCCCAATCTTTCCCGGCGGCAGCCGGTGCCGGTGCGATGCGTTTGGCGGCAGAGGCATGCGCGATACTGCCCGATGCCGGCGCTACCGCTGGCAACTTGCGCACAGGCAAGCTGGTCTTGACAGGCCGCGGCTGAGCAGCCTCATAGAACTGCCCTGACTGACTGCCGCCAAGATTAAAGATAGCAACCGTCTGCGACAGCTGGCTGGCCTGCTCCTGCATCGACTCCGCCGCCGCCGCCGCTTGTTCCACCAGCGCAGCATTCTGTTGAGTTACCTGATCCATCTGACTGATGGCCTGATTAACCTCCGCGATACCGGCGCTCTGCTCCTGACTGGCCGCCATGATTTCCGCCATGATATCGGTCACCCGTTTGACGCTGCCAACGATTTCATCCATCGTCCCGCCAGCTTCGGTAACCAATTTGCTGCCCGCATCGACTTTCTCTACCGAGTCACCGATCAGCGTTTTGATTTCCTTGGCGGCAGCGGCCGAGCGTTGCGCCAGACTACGCACCTCACTGGCGACAACCGCAAAGCCACGACCTTGTTCGCCGGCACGGGCGGCTTCAACCGCCGCATTCAAGGCGAGAATATTGGTCTGGAAAGCAATGCCATCAATGACGGCAATAATATCGACGATCTTTTTGGCAGAGTCGTTGATGGAACCCATGGTCACGACCACCTGGGCGACCACTTCTCCACCCTTGACGGCGACGCCTGAAGCCGTAACCGCCAGCTGATTCGCCTGTTTCGCGTTCTCGACGTTTTGTTGCACCGTCGACGTCAATTCCGACATCGAGGTTGCAGTCTTTTCCAGCGACGATGCCTGATTTTCGGTGCGCGAAGACAAGTCCTGGTTACCCGAGGCAATTTCCGCAGAGCCGGTCGAAATCGTTTCCGTACTGCTACGCACCCGGCCAACGATGCCGACCAGGCTGTCACGCATTTCTTTCATTGCCGACAAGACACTGGTCTGATCGCGAGAGTCGATGTCGATGACCACGCTCAGATCACCCGAAGCAATGCTGCGGGCAATGGCACTGGCTTTGCTTGGCTCGCCGCCCAAAGCTTTCATGATGCTACGGACGATCAAGGTGGCAATCACTGCGCCGACAATAAGCGCGCCAAGGCAGATCAACAACATTAATGTCTGAAAGCCACTCGCGGTACCGCGCGCGAAAGCCGACTCGTTGCGGTTCAGATTCTCTTCAAAATCGATGAGTTTGTTGATACGGCCCAGCCACTCGACGAAAGCCGGACGAGCCTCACTGAGCATCATTTGCTTTGCCAGATCATCGCTGCCAGCACGGCGCAATTCAACGACTTTTTTAATCATGGGAAGGGTGCGAGCTTCCGTCTCCTTGATACTGGCCAGAATGCGCCTTTCTTCATCACTGATCTCTTTGCCTTCGTTGAACATTTTGTCCAGGGGCCCGGCTGACTTCTCATAGTCGGCCGACAAACTGTCGATTTTCGCCAGCACTGGCGCCAGTTCGGCCTCGCTGGGAACAAGGATGACGTCTCGCAGAGCAATGGCTCTGTCGTGTACGCTACCGCGAAAATTAATGGCAAAGCGTTGTTTAACGCTGTTCACATCCCCTATCGTTGAGAGTCCCCTGGAAATTGAATTGACTTCCCGAATACCGATAATGGTGAGAATCACCATCATCAATAAAACCAGGGCGAAACCAGCCCAAATGCGGGCTTTAACAGTAAAACCGTGAACTTCATTATGAATACTCATGACAACCTTTTTTATTGGTATTTTTTACTTACAAACAAACTATTCTGCGAATTTGCTACTTTTTATTCAAGCGGCTTATGCATTGCCCTGGCGCCTGTCATTTTTGAGGCGTATGCCTCGCCTCCATCCTTCTGAATATCCACTGGATACCGGGTCTTATCACCAGAAAGCCCCGGTAAGTAAGTTCCAAAATACGAGGCATGCCGGGCAGCGAGCCGAACTTACCCAACCAGCGCCAGCCCGGAAACAATAACCAGAGCGATACAAAAGCAGCTGCCCCGCTGAGCAAGACGCCCTCTGCCGTCTGCACATGGAATCGCGCCATCAGCTCACCGCAACTGGGGCCATCCGTCAAGCCTTCGCTACGAACGCTGACGTCCACCCATTCGATCGGCGTCGAAGGAACCGCATGTTGATAGACGCTGACTTCTCTTCGGCACAGGGGGCAAGACCCATCGAAAAAAACAGTGGTAATGCCCTTGGTTTGAGTGTGTGAATTCATTTCTTGCACTTTCCCGACATAAAAATTCATTGCGTCAATCACGCCCGGCACTGTTTTCCTGCGATGGTGCAGGCGCAAATAGAACAAAAACCCAGGATAGATAGGAATACTTTTGTGTGCCGGTTCAAGTTGGGCATTCTTGCGTAAAAAATTGCCGACCAAGGCATAAAAACCAAGATTAACAACAAATGAACCGATATTGAACCGTAATTATATGTGACAAAAGCGGTTCATTATAGCTAGAATTCAATTGTGCGTTGTTCTGGTAGTGGTTTTCGCTACCAGGGTCATTTGTGCGCAGGAGAAAATTATGCAAAAAATTGCCTTAATCACTGGCGCAACAGGCGGTGTCGGACAAGCCCTCGCGGCCACACTCGCCGCCGATGGCTGGATATTGGTACTTGCCGGTCGCGATCTCGCCCGTCTGAAGCATGTCTATGGTGAAGCGCATCTGCAAATAGAAGCCGACTGCACCACCGTTGCCGGAGTGCGCCGAATCTTCAAGGTGGCGCGCGAACATGAGCTGGTGCCAACGGCGCTGGCCCATTGCGTCGGCAACATTCGCCTCGGCGCCATGCACCGGATGGCCGAAGCAGACTTCATGGACTGCATCAACGCCAATCTGATCAGCGCTTTTCATACGCTGGCAGGCTTCATTGGCAATCTGCGCGAAGCTGGCAGCCCCGGAGCGGCGGTATTGGTATCCTCGGCGGCCGCGCGGATAGGCACGCCCAACCACGAAGCCATCGCAGCGGCCAAAGCAGGCGTAGAGGGTCTGGTGCGCGGCGCAGCGTCCACCCATGCGCCGGCAGGCATTCGCATCAACGCCGTCGCGCCCGGCATCATGGACACCCCGGCCTCCGCCGCCATGTTAGCCAATGCCGCCGTGCGCGAAGCCGCAGCACGCCAGTATCCCTTGCCGGGGATAGGCAGCAGCGCTGAACTGGCCAATCTGATGGCGTGGTTATTGTCGGAACATGCCTCCCGGGTCACCGGACAGGTCTGGTCAATGGATGGCGGCTTCTCGACTATCCGGCCGCTGGTCAAATGAGCCAGTCGCGCATGCCTCGCATCGTGGCATGGCTGGCGTACGGCGGCTTGCTCCCGTTTGTCTGCCTGATGAGCGCCAGCCTGCTGGACGCGCCACGCAGCGGCGTCTGGCAACAGTTATTACTGAACTATGGCGCGGTGATTCTGAGTTTTGTCGGCGCACTGCACTGGGGCATAGCGATGAGCGCACCTGACATGAGCGAACGCAAGCGTACCGTGTGCTTTGCCTGGAGCGTCATTCCTGCGCTGCTGGCCTGGCTTGCCCTGCTGCTCGACCCGATCGCCGCCAGCGCCCTGCTCGCCGCCGGCTTTGCCGCCCACTTCATGCAGGACTGGCGACTGATGCGGCATACCGGATTGCCGCAGTGGTATTTGCCAATGCGCTTGCAGCTATCGGTGGTGGCGGCACTGAGTCTGATCGGAACCAGTTTTGCGAGTCGGGGCTGAAGCGCGGACATGAACATATCCAGACGTCAACGAAAGCACTTCTGATTCAGCGATGCCGGAATAATTGCGACCAGTAAAATCAGACTCTTGGTGAACTAAACAACGAGACTGACAATGAATAAAGACCTACAGCAAGCAGTACGCAGCAAAACCAGCCGCACCATGATCGTGGGAAATCTTGGTTATATCGGCCCGGTACTCGCTCAGTTTTTATCAAAAAATAAACCCGACACCGATCTGATTGGTTTCGACAATGCCTATTTTTCAGGCTGCTTCATCAATCCCTTTGAAACGACAGAGCAGTTTCTGACGCTGCAAATTTATGATGACGTCAGAAACGTCAAAGAAGAACATCTGAAAGACATCGATAACGTCATTTATCTGGCCGCCATTTCCAACGACCCGATGGGCAATGTTTACGCCATACCGACCGAACAAATCAATGAACTTGCCGCCATTCAATTTGCGGCACTGGCTAAAAAGAATGGCGCAAAGCGGTTTGTGTACGCCAGTAGCTGTTCGGTTTATGGTGCTGGTGGCGAGATAGCGAAGAGTGAAGATTCGGCATTAAACCCGCTCACCGCTTACGCCAAATCGAAAATAAACGCCGAGCAACAACTTCAATCTTTTGCGGACCAGGATTTTTTTGTCACTTGTTTGCGTTTCGCCACGGCCTGCGGCGCAAGTCCACGGCTGCGGCTCGATCTGGTGCTCAATGACTTTGTCGCCAGCGCATTGCTGAAAAATGAAATTGAAATACTGTCAGATGGCACGCCGTGGCGTCCGCTCATCGATGTGGAAGAAATGAGCAAAGCCATTCTTTGGGCCATAGAACGTGACGACATCAAAGCAGGCGCTTATCTCACGGTGAATGTCGGCTTTGATGAGTGGAATTACACCATTAAAGATCTGGCCTACGCGGTGAAAGACGTACTGACAACGACATCAGTAAAAATCAACCCCTCTGCCGCGCCGGACAAGCGCTCATACCGCGTCGATTTTTCGCTCTACAAATCGCTGGCCTCCGATGGAAAACCGCATAAATCCATCGAAACCACGATCAGCGAGTTGATTAACAATATCAACGAATCCCCATTCAGAATGACGGATTTCAGAAACTCGCATTTAATCCGCTTGAACACCCTAAATCATTTGCGCCAAAAAAATAAACTGGATTCCAGCCTTCAATGGACAGAACTCAGGCTCGATACATCGCAGTAGTCAGGATAAACATGAATGGATCACCCGGCACCTCCCAGCACCGCGGCAACAAAGCCAACTTACCGAGCAAACCCTGTGTTGCCTGCGGTTTACCCATGAGCTGGCGACGGCGCTGGGCCAAGAACTGGGACGAGGTCAAATACTGCTCGGATGCTTGCCGACGCAATAAGGCGTCCCATGACTAAATTACCTTCATTACCTTCATTGCGTTCATTAATCGTCGTGCTGGGCGATCAGCTCGATCTGGATGCCGCCGCTTTCGATGGCTTTGATCCCCAGCAGGATATGGTCTGGATGGCCGAAGTGACAGAAGAATCGACCCATGTGTGGTCGGGCAAGCCGCGCACGGCACTGTTTCTGTCAGCGATGCGCCACTTCGCGCTTGCCCTTGAAGAGCAGAGCCATCCCCTGCACTACACCCGGCTCGATGCCGTCCACAACGCCGGCAGTCTGGATGCCCAGCTACAGGCCGATATCCTCCACCTGAAACCGACGCAACTGCTGATGACCACGCCGGGCGACTGGCGTGTGCTCCAGTCCATCAAGGCCGTAGCCGCTGCCACCGGCCTGCCTTTAGAAGTGCGCGAAGACCGGCATTTCTTTGTCACCGCCGACGAGTTTGCCGCCCATGCCAAAGGCCGCAAATCACTGCGCATGGAATATTTTTACCGCGAGCAACGCAAGCGCCATCAGGTATTGATGGGCACTGGCGACACCGCCGACGAGCCGCTGGGTGGACAGTGGAACTTTGACAAAGACAACCGCGAGGCTTTCGATGCCAAAGGGCCGGGCTTATTGCCGCCGCGCAGCCGCTTCGCACCCGATGCGCTGACACAGGAGGTCATCGCGCTGGTCAACACCGAATTCGCCGACCACCCCGGCCAGCTCGACAGTTTTTCCTGGCCCGTCACAAGGGAGCAGGCGCTGCAATCCTTGCAGGCATTCATCGAGGACAGACTGCCCCTGTTCGGCCGCTTTCAGGATGCCATGTGGCCGGGCGATCCCTGGCTGTATCACTCCCACATTTCTGCCGCGCTCAACCTGAAGCTGCTCAATCCGCGCGAAGTGGTCGCCGCCGCTGAAGCCGCGTACCACCAGGGCGCAGCGCCGCTGGCCAGCGTCGAAGGCTTTATCCGTCAGATTCTGGGCTGGCGCGAATACGTACGCGGCATCTATTGGACCTTCATGCCGGACTACGCCGAGCGCAACGTACTCGATGCGCAGCACGACCTGCCCGCCTGGTACTGGACCGGCGAAACCGACATGGCCTGCCTGCGCGATGCCCTGACGCAAACGCTGGCCCACGGCTATGCCAATCACATCCAGCGTCTGATGGTGACCGGCCTCTTTTCACTGATGTTCGGCGTGCATCCGCAGCAGGTGCATGGCTGGTATCTGGCGATGTATGTCGATGCGGTCGAGTGGGTCGAACTGCCCAATACGCTGGGCATGAGTCAGTACGCCGACGGCGGCGTAATGGGCAGCAAACCCTATATCGCCACGGGCAAATACATCCAGCGCATGAGTCCGCATTGCAAGGGCTGCCGCTACGATCCCGGAAAAAAAGTCGGTGACGACGCCTGCCCCTTCACGACCTTGTACTGGGATTTCCTGATGCGCCATGAAAGCCTGATGGGGAAAAATCCGCGCATGGCCTTACAGGTCAGAAATGTGGCCCGTCTGAGTGAAGACGATAAACAGGCCATCAACGCACGCGCAACGGCAATCCGCTGCAATGAGGTCGGGCATGCGCCAAAGGCATAAACCCGAGCAGTCCAGCGACGACCTGTTTCCTGAAGACCTCGCGCAAAACCTCGCTTTTGACGCCACGCTTCCAACGCTCCAGGCAGCCCGATCCCGCATTGCCGCCGTCAGACCCGCCGCCTTCGCCCGCACCCGCAATGCGCTGGGCGGCGCGGTCAGCGCATTATCGCCCTACATCACACACGGCTTCGTCACGCTGGAAGAAGTGCTGGGGGGCGTGAGTAAGCGCCACACGCTCGATATGCAGCACAAATTCGTCTACGAACTGGGCTGGCGCGAATTTTTCCGCCATGTCTGGCAGCAACAGGACAAGGCGATTTTCACTTCCCTGCATGAAGGCCCTCTACCCGAGCAAACCTATGCGGAGGAACTCCCGGCCGACATTCGTGAAGGCCGCACCGGCGTTCCCGTCGTGGATAGGGCCGTGCGCGAGCTGTACGCGACAGGGACACTGCACAACCATGCGCGCATGTGGCTGGCCAGCTATGTCGTGCATCTGCGCAAAGTGCATTGGCGTGCGGGTGCCGACTGGCTCTACGCCCATTTGCTCGACGGCGACCTGGCCAGCAATCACCTGAGCTGGCAGTGGGTGGCTGGCACCGGCAGTAGCAAGCCCTACCTGTTCAACGCGGAAAATGTCGCCCGCTATGCGCCGCCCGACTGGCACAGTCCGGGCAGCATCGTCGATACCTCCTACGAGATGCTGGACAAGATCGCCCGCAGTCCGGCGCAGGCATCAGGGAATCCGCGCAATGCCCATCTGCTGAGAGCGGGGCTGACCGAACCCCCGCTACTGAGCGCACCCCCCGCATGGATAAGCGCCACCGCACCTGAAGCACCTGATGCACCTGATGTACCTGATGTACCTGATGTACCTGATGCGGCTGGCATTGAGGGACGTGAAGTCTGGCTGCTGCATCCCTGGAATCTGGGCGAGCTGCCAGCCGATCTGCCGCCGGATACCGTGGTGATCGCCCTCTTCCTCTCCGATTTTCACGACGCATGGCCCTGGGACGAAGCACGCTGGCGCTTTGTCGGCACGCGCATGGCGGAGTTGGCGAGCGTGCGCTGGTACGGCAATGCCGATTGCGTCGGCAAGGCATTGCGCCGCGCGCGCCGGGTGCGTACCGTCGGCGAACCCCACCTGCGGCCCTGGCTGGCGCAGTGGGCCGAATGTGAGCCGACACCGATGTTGTTTCCTGCGGTGGATCGGCCCTGTACCTCCTTCTCGCAATGGTGGACGCGCACAACACGCGGCCTCCAGACCGCAGCGGAATTGCTGGCCTTGATCGCTGCCAACAAAGCATCCGCTCTCCATCCCGATGAAAGCCCGGTTCCCGATTTGCCGACCAATCCCCACAGCACAGGGGACGCATGACCGCACTCGGCGCATTGGTCTGGTTCAAGCGCGATCTGCGCATACACGATCACGCACCGCTGGCGGAAGCCACGCTGTTCGAGGCCGCATTCGGTCTGGTCGTGATCGAACCGGAATGGCTCACCAGTCCCGAATGCGATACCCGCCATGTCAGCTTGCTGCTGACTTGCGTGCGAGAGCTGCAACGCGATCTGGCCGAAAGAGGCATGTCTCTGCTGATCCGTGTCGGATCGGCGGTCAATGTGCTGGAAGCCCTGCGTCGCGAATTCGGGTTCACCCACTTGCTCAGTCACGAAGAAACCGGTCCCGGCTGGAGTTATGCCCGCGATCTGGATGTGGCTCGCTGGTGCCGCGCCAGCGGTGTGCATTGGCAGGAGTGGTCGCAAACGGGCGTGATACGGGGTCTGCGCTCCAGAGCGGGCTGGGCCGCGCAGTGGACCAAGCGCATGAATGCGCCGCGAGCCCCCTCTGTTGAAGGCTTCCCGACCATTCCCGGCATGACGCCGGATGCCTTGCCGACGCTACGCGATCTGGGTCTTGTCACCCCTGCCCTGCCCTTACCGCCCGCCGGTGAGCGCGCTGCCTGGGCGACATTGGATAGTTTCCTGTCGGGGCGAGCCAGAAATTACCGCAAGGCCATGTCTAGCCCCCTTAGCGCCGCCACGGGCTGCAGCCGTCTCAGCGTACATCTTGCTTTCGGTTCCATCTCGATGCGTAACGTCCATCAAGCCACCGAAACCTGCATTGCCACCACCCACGACACGGGACTAGCCTACGCCTTGCGCGGATTCGCCAGCCGTCTGCGCTGGCACTGTCACTTCATGCAGAAACTGGAAGATGAACCCGCCATCGAATGGCGCAACATGGCGCGCTCCGTGAATGGCATGCGGCCGGGCGATGGCATGGACTATCAGCCTATCGACCAGGAAAAATTGGACGCATGGACCGAAGGCCGCACCGGCTATCCCATGGTGGATGCCTGCATGCGTCAGCTGCGCGCCACCGGCTGGGTGAATTTCCGCATGCGCGCCATGCTGGTCAGCTTTGCCGCCTACCACCTGTGGTTGCATTGGCGTGAGCCGGGTCTGTTTCTGGCCCGGCAATTTCTGGACTTCGAGCCGGGCATTCACTGGAGCCAGATGCAGATGCAATCGGGCACGACCGGCATCAACACGCTGCGTATCTATTCTCCTTCCAAGCAAGCGCGCGACCAGGACCCGCTCGGCCACTACATCCGGCAATGGGTACCCGAGCTGGATTCGGCCGCTTACCCGGCACCTATCGTCGAGGAACGCAGCGCAGTGGCCGCAGCAAAAGAGAAACTCTATGCCCTGCGCCGGACGCAGGACGCCCGCTCGGAAGCCGGGGCGATTCAGGAAAAACACGGCTCACGCAAAAAACGGACAGCTTCGCCAGCGTCGGGCAAACGCGGTGCCAAAATCAAGCAAAAAGGTCAAATTCAAGATCAAGATCAAGTTCAAGATCAAAGCCAGGGACAGCTTTTTTAGCACTTCCCCTTCATCAAATACGTTGTGCATTCCCCCTGCTCATGGCCTGTGACAGAACTTCGGCACCCATGTTGCCCCGGAGGAATGAATGCAACGGCCGTTCGTTCCCCACTGTGGCGGAAAACGACATACCAAAGCATTACAAAAAATTATTGTATGTTTGAAGCAGCACCTATGCGATGATGGCATTTATTATAATTTTTTCAATTATTTTATATTTTTTGCAATTTTAACAATTTCCGTAACTTACCCCGCAAACTGCGCAATGCGTTTGCATGCACGTAGCGCACATCACCTCAAAGGCCAGCAATGAATCAGCTAGCTGACTACACAACCGGTAGCGTCATCACGCTACCGTTCTTCTGCGCGAATGCGCTCCATTGGATTTTATCGAGCGCACTGCAAGCGCAAGAATATGACCCGTCCCGATCGGCAGCCGCGCAGAGGGCAACATCGTGAAACTCCGCTTCAAAATATGGGCCACCCTCGGGCTTGCCGTAGCGCTGCTGGGTACCAGCATCGCGTTTGGCTTTCGCACCTACCAGCAGGTTGCCGTCACCGCAGAGGCACGCCAACACGTGACCACGGTGATCGCCGCCGCAGACGATTTTCTGTCCACTCTGAAAGATGCAGAAACCGGGCAGCGTGGCTATCTGCTCACGGGCAATGAAACATTTCTCGCCCCCTATCTGGTAGCGCGCGACAACATCCATACCCAATTACAAAGCTTGCAACAACAGACTTCTGTGGCTGCTGCCAAACCACTCGTCGCTGCACTCACCCCCATGCTGCAGGCCAAGATGGCGGAGCTGGCGCAGACGATTGCACTCGAACGCGCGCACAAGCACGCCGACATGCTCACGCTGGTCAACAGCGGCAAGGGCAAGGATCAGATGAATGCGATTCGTACGCTGCTGCACGAGCTCGCGCAGATAGAAGATAGCGCTCTGGCAGAACGCGAAGCCGAGTTCCAAAAGACGATGGCCAGCCTGTTCGCCATCATCGTCGCTGCCAGCGTATTCGGATTGCTTACTGCCCTGGTCTTTGCCCGACTGATCTATCGTCAAGGCTTGCTGCAACTAAGCCAACAGGCGCTTGAGGAAACACAGTACTTTCTGGAGCAGCAAGAGATTTCGAACCAGCAATTGCAACGCAGCAACACCGCGCTACAAATCAGCGAAGAGCAACTGTCCGTCACGCTCCATTCAATCGGAGATGGCGTCATCACCACCGATGCGCAGGCCCGTGTGACCAGCCTCAACCCGCTGGCAGAACGGCTCACGGGTTGGTCCAATGGCGCGGCGCGGGGTCACGTGATCTCGGATGTCCTGCATATCGTCAACAAGACCAGTCGACAACCCGTCGCCATACCGGTGATGGCTGCCTTGCTGGATGGCTCGGTTCAGGCGCTCGCCAACCATACCGTGCTGCTGTCCAAAGACGGCAGTGAATACGACATTGCCGACAGTTGCGCCCCCATACGGGCGCGTGACGGCGAGGTGATTGGTGCCGTGCTGGTGTTCCGGGACGTGACCGAAGAATATGTGGTGCAACAAGCCCAGCGTGACAGTAGCGCGCTGATTCAAACCGTTTTGAATACCGTGGCCGAGGGCATTCTCACCGTCCAGGGAGAAGGCATGCGGCTGACCATGCTCAATCCCCAGGTGGAAAGCATGTTCGGCTATGAGGCCGCAGAACTGCTGGACAAAGACATCCGCGTACTGATTCCTGCCTTCGATGAAATCCAGCCCGACATAGACCGCACCGCAGATCAGCAGCAGCCACACCCGACCCGGCAGGAAGCAGTTTTTTCCGCTTACGAAGTCACCGGACGCCGCAAGGACGGCAGCACCTTCGCGCTGGAAATTGTGCTGAGCAAAATGCATCTGGCTGGCGAGCTTCATTACACCGGAATTTTGCGTGACATCAGCGCCCGCAAACGGGCGGAAGAAGCCTTGCGCGACCAGCAGTTCTATACCCGCTCGCTGATTGAGGCGAATATTGACGCCATGATGACCACGGACCCGGCGGGCATCATCACCGATGTGAACAAGCAGATGGAGTCGCTCACCGGCCGCACGCGCGATGAGTTGATTGGCTCGCCGTTCAAGCAATGCTTTACCGACCCGGAGCGTGCCGAAGCCGGCATCAAGCTGGTGCTGCATCAGAAGAGTGTGTCCGATTACGAGCTTACTGCGCGCACCCGGGACGGACGCGAAACCGTGGTCTCCTACAACGCCACCACTTTTTACGACCGTGAAAACAAGCTGCTGGGGGTGTTTGCCGCAGCGCGTGATGTGACCGAGCGCAAGCGTCTGGACCGCGTTCTGGAAGATAAAAACGAGGAACTGGAAGCGGCCCGTGCGGAAGCGGACAAGGCCAGTCTCGCCAAGTCGGACTTTCTTTCCAGCATGAGCCACGAGTTGCGCAGTCCGCTCAATGCCATTCTGGGCTTTGCCCAACTGATGGAGTCGGAGTCGCCCGCACCCACCACAGGACAGCAGGAAAGCATCGAGCAAATCCTGCGTGCCGGCTGGCATTTGCTCAAGCTGATCAACGAAATCCTGGACCTGACCAAAATCGAATCGCGCCAGATCGCGCTCTCCAAAGAGGCGGTGCAGCTGACCGAGATCCTGACCGAATGCCAGAGGATGTGCGAGCCACAGGCGCAGCAGCGCGGTATAGCGATGCGTTTCCCGGCGCAAGACACCGTACTGCATGTGCTGGCCGATCACACCCGCCTGAGCCAGGTGCTGATCAACCTGGTGACCAATGCCATCAAGTACAACAGGTCGGAGGGAAGCGTGGAAGTGAGTTACACGCTGCAACCGCAGCGGCGGGTTCGAATCCTGATTAAAGACTCCGGTCTGGGCCTGCGCCCGGACCAACTGGCGCAGCTATTCCAGGCTTTCAACCGGCTAGGACAAGAGGCCAGCGGTGTGGAGGGAACGGGCATAGGACTGGTGGTCGCCAAGCAACTGATCGAACTGATGGGCGGCACCATAGGCGTGGAAAGCACGGTTGGCGTGGGCAGCGTGTTCTGGTTTGAACTGGCCATCGTGGATGCCCCGATGCTGGCACTGGATGGCCTCAACGCAGTGCCCAACCCGAGCCCGGCTCTGACCGCCACCAAGATGCGCACCTTGCTGTACGTGGAGGACAACCCGGCCAACATGAAGTTGATGCAGAAGCTTATTGAGCGGCGCCCGGAAATCTGTCTCCTGATGGCCGGCGATGGCAGCACCGGCATTGAACTGGCCAAGGCCGCATTGCCCGATGTGATTCTGCTCGATATCAACCTGCCGGGTATCAGCGGATTAGAGGTTCTGAAGCTGCTGCGCGAAGACCCGCTGACAGCCGATATCCCTGCTCTGGCCATCAGCGCCAACGCCATGGCGAGCGATGTCAGACGGGGGCAGGAGGCAGGCTTTTTGCGCTACCTGACCAAGCCCATCAAGGTGGACGAATTTTTACTGGCCCTGGATGCTGCACTCGAAGTTTCAGAGAGGAAGAAATCATGACAACTCAACTGCTCCCTTTTGCGGCACACACCCTGATGGGATCAGGTGACTATCTGGCGGCCACTTCCAGACCCCTGACAGATCCGGCAGGTGTTGCTTGAGCGGCATCATGCAATTTCCGACCGACATTCACCAAGGGAAAATTCTGATCGTAGACGATCAGGCTCCCAACGTACTGTTGCTGGAACGCATGCTGCGCGGGGCCGGTTATACCAACGTGAGCTCGACCACGCATTCCAGCGAAGTGTGCGCCCTGCACGCTGAACACGGCTACGACCTCATCATGCTGGACCTGCATATGCCGGTGATGGATGGTTTTCAAGTCATGGAGGGATTGAAATCGCTGGAGTTGGATGCCTATCTTCCGGTGCTGGTAATCACCGCCCAACCGGAACTCAAACTGCGCGCCCTGCGCGCCGGCGCCAAGGATTTCGTCAGCAAGCCCTTCGACATGGTGGAAGTGCTGGCCCGCGTCCACAACATGCTGGAAGTGCGTCTGCTGCACCAGGGCTTGCATGATTTCAACGCCATGCTGGAACTGCGCGTGCGCGAGCGCACATCGGATTTGCACGACGGCTACGTGGAGACCATTTTCGCCATGACCCGCGCCGCCGAACACAAGGACGAAGACACGGGTTCCCACGTGCAGCGCATCAGCTACTACTGCCGTGAACTGGCGCAGGAGATGGGGCAGAACGCCGAATTTGTGGACCGTATTTTTATTGCCAGCCCGATGCACGACATCGGCAAAATCGGCATTCCGGATCACATCCTGCTCAAGAACGGAGGCTTTACGCCGCCCGAATGGGACATCATGAAGACGCATGCCATCATGGGCGCGGAGATCCTTGGCAACAGCAAATCACCCTATCTGCGCCTGGGCGCTGAAATCGCGCTCAATCACCACGAGCGCTGGGATGGCGGCGGTTACCCCAACGGCAAATGCGGTGAGGATATTCCACTGGCCGCACGCATCATGAATATCTGTGACATTTACGATGCCTTACGCAGCGCGCGGCCCTACAAGCTGGCCTTCAATCACCAGAAAACAATGGACATCATCACCGTAGGCGACGGACGCACCCGGCCCGACCATTTCGATCCCCAGGTGATGGCCGCGTTTGTCAAGAATAGCGACACATTCCAGACTATTTTTGACACGCTGACTTCTGAACCGGTTGCTGAACAGGCAGGATTGTTTAATGTGAAGCAATAAATCTCAGGCTGATTTGATTCTCGTGCTTGAGTAACAGGCTCAATGCTTGAGTCGGGAGACGAGGGGTGATATTGGCGGTTTTATCGCTCACATCAGACGAAAAAAAACCCGCATCATCGCGGGCCTCCATGTGTTCTAGTGCCATCGGTTGCCAGCCGATGCCAGATTCGATATTACTCCCACTCAATTGTTTCCAAGGCCTGCAAACCCGCATGGATACTGGCTTTGTTTGTGTGCACCATCTAACTGTACCGTCATATTTACCGTCAAAAAACAAGCGCTTTGACTGGCGCGGGAGATGCACTCGGTTTGCGCGGCGACTACTTTTCCACATCAATCGTCAACTATCGACGAGAGCTGGGAGCCCGCCGAAGCCATTGCATCCTACGTTTTTCCTTCAAGGAACAAGTACAAAGCAACGACTTCTCGTTACCAACCGTTATATAGCGAGCGTGTTCCAATCTTTAAAATCCAAGAGCGGGCAATCGTTTGCCGAGCAAGCCGGTTGTTCAATAATTTCCGGCATCCTGGGTTAAAAGGAAGTCAAACGCGAACAACTCCCTACTTTGGTGCTGCTTATAGCGAATTTCGCCAACGAATTTTCATTGTTCCTTGTACGCTCAATTCGTCTCCCACAAGGACACGAACTTGCCGCTCAGTGTCATTTGCGGAGAACTTGGCGCTCATACCGGCGCTTCAACGATCGGGCGTTGCTTCAAAGAAGAAGCATTCAGGCAAGATGGCCGTAGCGATGTAGTCCACGTCTTGGGCAGACACGCCACAAGCGAAAAAACTCTCGCGCCACTGGCGCGCGACTGCCACGATCTGGTCGATTTCCCTGCGAGCCTCTTCGGCTGACAACCCGAAGCGACCTGACTGCGATAGCAAATTGTAGATACTGGCCGTGCGGCCGTAGTTGCCCACGGTCAGTGCCAAATCGCGTCGCTCAAGGCTCACCACAGGTGCTGGCACCAAGTCGTAAGCGGGCGATAGGCGCCATCCCTTTGGCCGACGCAGCAACGCGTGGTTGCGCGGGTGATCATCGTTGTTGGTCACGGCGGCGTTGAAGACCATGCGCCGGAACAGTTCAGCGCAATCGGCTTCGGGCTTGTCGGACCAGCGACGCAGGTTGTCGGCCAGCAGCGGATAAGACCAGCGTTCACGGTTCAGATAGCTATCGTCGCAGTCGAGCACCGTGAGTCCACTGACCAGTCCAAAGCGCAGATAGCCCTTGTCCGTGTGTTCACGATCGAAGCGCTGCAGCATCAACACATCGCTGTCGCCGACCGCCTGCAGGCGTGCCTGCGCGACGTTCAGGCCGCAGCGGCGTGCGAGGTCGAGCGTGGCGTACTCGATGCGCTGCAAGTTGCATCGATCATCTTTGGCTGGAAACTTGCCCAGCCACAGACACTGCGCGTCCTCAATGGTGGCTTTGGGTCGGGCACCACCCATGCTGGTGCCGGGATCGAGCCGTTCCAGCAGATGCACGGGCACCGGCCTGCCTTCCTCGATAGCCTGCGCAGCAGCAACCAGTTCGGCGAGCTGATGGGTGCGGTTGTACTGCCGCTTGGGGGCGGGTGGTTCAGCCTTGAGGCCGAAGCTCAGATAGCCAGCGCCATCCTGCGGGCCATGCAGCAGATAGTCGATTTCATGTAGATCGCCGGCAGCGCGTTCGAGCTTGTGCTCGATGACCCGCCGCCCCCAAGCGTCTGGGCTCGCATCGCGCAGCGCACCGGGAATACCCTTGAGTTGGGTGAACTCATGGACGGTTTTATCCAGCGGCAGGCGGTACGGGTCGAGTGCAACCGCTGCGGCACGCTGGAGATAACGATCGCCATAGCGAAAGCGCCCGATCTGCGTGCCGTCGGGCAAAGTCTGCACTTTCAGCAGCGCCGCCGGTACGGTGTTCAGAGTGCCGGGGAGCTGGACGTAGACGTAGGCTTCGCGCTCAGAAGTCATAGTCGTTGCCGCTCTTGCGTGGTTTGCCGACGCGGGTGGGGCGGCGGGAGGCTTCGAGCGCCTTGCCGTGAACATCGCTGTCGGGGTCGGCCATGGCGTCCAGAGATTTTTCCAGGCCGAGCGCCCACAGCACGGTGAAACAGACGCCGATGGCTGTGCCGGGCTTGCCGAGTTCCAGTGCCGTGAGCGTATTGCGGTTGATCCCTGCTTTACTGGCAAGGTCCACCACTGACCAGCCGCGACGAATCCGCGCGACGCGGATGCGCTGGCCTAGCTGGGCGACACGCTCGGAAACATGCAACGGAATGGAGAAATTGCTCATGATTTTGGGCTTATATACACTTAACGACCATCATACTAGGCAAGTTATGGTAATACCGCAAGGTCAATAATTCCTATTTGATTAAAATAATAGGCATAAATCACATCAATGTCTAGCTAAGTGGGCAAACCAGCTTCCGAATACGTTGCAGCACACACGCACTCGGCTTTGCGGATGCCGCCTTGCGTAGACGTAGATTCCTGTTTGCGTCCGAGCCGACTTTTGACCGACTTTGCTCTCCCATGCTTTATGACTTGAAAAGTGTCAGAAATAGCCTCATATTTCTTCGAGTCAGGAGATATCGCCATGCAGACCCTCGCCAAACAAGTCTCGGAACACGCCACCGGAGCGCCGGAAGGTACGCCTTTGGTCGCCAAAGAACTATTGCAGCTGGGCAGTCGCGCCGCCGTGGATCAAGTATTGTCCCGCCTGGTGCAGCGCGGCGCCCTATTGCGCGCCGGTCGCGGCATCTATGTCCTGCCCGTCGAAAGCCGCTTCGGCACCCGTGCGCAGATGGTCGAGTTCCGACACGCGCCAATTTGGCAACTGATTTTTCCTGGGCGGGCGGCGGGCGAGGTGGTGCGGGCACGGGCTTGGCTAGGCCCGGAAAAAGCCGGGGAAGCGATCCAGAAGCTGCGCGCCAAACTGCCACCGTCCGAGCTGAAAGAAGTCGTGTCGGCGCGGTCACGCCTGCCGACGTGGATGGCCCAAGAGATCAGCGCCCTGGTGGCCTATGACTGAATTCTTCCAGCTCTCCACCGCCGAACGCATGGAGGCGCTTGACCTCGCAGCGAACACATCGGGCCTACTGCCCCATCTGCTGGAAAAAGACATCTGGGTAGTCTGGTCGCTGCGGCACCTCTTTGCCGGCCCTTACGCTGACCACTTGGCATTCAAGGGTGGCACGTCCTTGTCGAAGGCCTATGGTGTCATCCGGCGCTTCTCCGAAGACGTGGACCTGACTTACAACATCCGTGCCATCGCCGCCGATCTGGTGGGTGAAGCGAATGCGCCGCTGCCAGCCAGCAAGAGTCAGGAGAAAACGTGGAGCAAGGAGATTCGTGCGCGCCTGTCGGACTGGGTCGGCGCCGAGATCGTGCCGCGTCTCAAACACGATCTTGAGCAAAACGGCTTGCCAGCAACCGTGCGGGCCGAGGGCGACAAAGTGTTCATCGACTACCTGAATATTCATTTAGTGAAATCAACGTTAAATTCTTCGCACATTTCCCGCACTTTCGGCCCCTTGGGCCTTGTTTCTGGGCCTTCGCCCATGCTGCAGGCGCACTCATGCCTGCGCCCCTGAATGATTCGTTTGCGCACCTGTAGTGGTCTAATAAACTCGGACACCAATTTAGGCGAAAATACTCGCTAAGGGAGGTGTTTGATGAGTAAGCAAAGTCCACTTAAACAACTGTCCGAATTGCTGAGGCCACCTCTGTAGAACTCGCTGTATCGGAGCATATGCGTCAGTAACGCCAGTTACCTGAGCAGCCATAATGGGGGAAAGAAGCCAAGCCCTAGAAAATTCTGGCGCTGACGTTGCGCGGATTACCCTGAGCCGGATACGATCTCACCCTGCGCCCTGATCGCCATGCTCAATGAGAGTCCTGCCGCACATCAAAAAACGACGCCGGCAATCAAAATGATATTGGCGTAAGGGGTGCATTCACCAGTGCGCACTATCGCGCGTGCGGAGCAGCTACACCGCTTGAATTCTGCGTGGGTCATAGTCATGCTGCCGGGCAATTTCAGTTCAGCAATGGCGTGCGCCATCAGCGGATTTTGTAGCGCAAGCTCGCTAGCAAGCACATGCTGCTCGACCTGCATTTCCGTCAATATCGTTTCCAGGGTTTCCATCAGGCCCGGAATGCCGCGTGTCAGCGCAAGGTCGATCAGCGGCACGCCGGGTGGTACCGGCAAGCCGGCGTCACCGATAACGATGGCGTCACCATGCCCGAGCGAGGCGATCAGTTGCGACAGGGCGATATTGAGTAAGTGAGTTTTTTTCATGCGATCAGTGAGTGGATAGTCTGCTGAAATCAGCGTTGGCATCAGGTAATTCATGGCGATACGGAATCGAGGTTTGCGCACCGTGCCGAGTAACGCTCCATGCCGCAGCGCGTTGGCCCAGGACAATCCCCTCCTCCACCGATTCGCTGGCCGCCAGTGCGGCGACAAATCCGCCGATGAAAGTATCGCCGGCCGCAGTGGTATCCACGGCGATAACCGAGTGCGCTGCGAACGAGTGCATGCCATCGGCCAATGAAGCATGGACCCCTTTCGCACCACGTGTAACGAGCACGTTGCGACAAGCTTGCGCGCGCAAAGCGGCACTTGCCGCTACGACGTCACCCAAGGCAGTACCCGCCAGCATCGCCGCTTCAATTTCATTCGGGATCAGATAATCGACGCTGGCCAGCAGCGCGGCAGGCAAGTGTGCTGCCGGTGCAGGATTCAACACCACGATTTTTCCGAGCGCATGCGCGACATTGATCGCGTACTCGACAGTTGCCAGCGGGCTTTCCAGTTGCAGCACGACGATGCGGGCCTGCGCGATCAGGTCGCGCGCCGCATCGATATGCGACGGTGCCAACAGGTCGTTGGCACCACCGGCGATGACGATGCTGTTCTGTCCGTCTGCATCAACCAGAATGGAGGCAATCCCGGACGCTACGCCGGGCATCGTGCTGATCTGACTGACATCGATGTTTTCGGCGACCAGCGCGGCACGCAGGATATCGCCAAACGCATCGTCGCCAAGACAGCCAACCAGCGCCACTTTCACCGCCGGAAAACTGCCGGCAGACAGCCGGGCACAAGCAACCGCCTGATTCGCCCCCTTGCCGCCGGGGATGGTGCGGAATGCGCTGCCAGTCAGGGTTTCACCTGCGCCCGGCATGCGCGGCACGCGCAATACCAGGTCCATATTGATGCTGCCAATGACGACGATCATGAGGGGTTTCCGTTCACTGCAAAAAAGAGGTTCACGATGGCAGCGTTGATTCCATGCCCGACTCAAGGCTCGATGCCCGCACATGCAATTGCGGCATGATCCTGTGCTGCTGTAACGGCAGATCGGGATCGGCGATCCGGGCCAGCAGACATTGCGCGGTCATGCGGCCCAGTGCGCGGGCATTTTGGGAAACACTCGTCAGCGCTGGATGGACGAACTGGGCAAGATCGATATCATCGAACCCGACCACGGCCAGAGCCTGCGGCACCGCGATTCCGGCCTCGGCTGCGGCGCGCAGCACGCCGATGGCCATCAGATCATTGCAGCAAAAAATCGCATCGGGACGCTGCAGAGGCGGCAAGCACAACAAGGAGCTCGCTTGCTGGTAGCCACCCATGCTGGTGAAATCGGCATTGCGACAGAGCGCCGATGCCAGGTGCAGCCCAGCCTGTTCCAGCGCAATATGCACACCCTCAATGCGCTGGCGCGAAAGGAGAATGTCTTCCGGCCCGCCGATACAGGCGATACGGTGGCGACCCAGCTCCAGCAAATGTTGCGCGGCCAGCATGCCGCCGGCGACATGATCGACATCGACGGCATCGAAGGCATGCCCGCGCGGTGCGCGGTCGAGCAGCACCACAGGAATTTTTTTAGTGTGCAACAGCTCGCCATCGGCCTGCCCCAAGGCCGCCATGATCAGGCCGTCGCAACGCTTGCCCAGCAAGACATTGAGATAGTTGCGCTGGCGTGCCGGGTCATCACCGAAATTACATAGGATGACGCTGTAACCGGCGCGGTAGCAATAATCTTCAATACCGAGCGCGACCTCGGAAAAATAGGGATTGGTATTGTTCGGAATAATCAGGCCGATAGTGCCGGTGTGCTGGCTCTTGAGCGAACGCGCCAGCGCACTCGGTACGTAGTGCAGTTGCTCGACGGCCGCCAGCACGCGCGCACGCGCAGCAGCACTGACCGGGCGGGTATCGTTGATGACGTGCGACACCGTCGTGAACGATACGCCGGCAAGCCGGGCGACTTGTTTGATAGTCGCCATGTCAGACCCGCTTGCCGCGCCGGCGATAAGTGTCCAGCACCACGGCCGTGACAATCACCAGACCGGTGACGATGCGCTTGAGCGGCTCGCTCACGCCGATCTGCGCCAGCCCGGCTTCCAGGACGACAATAATCATCACACCGATGAAGGTGCTGATGACCGACCCGCGTCCGCCCATCAGACTGGTGCCACCGATGACGACGGCGGCAATCACCTGCAATTCAAGCCCGACGCCGCCGTTCGGATCGGCCGCTTCCAGTCGGGAAACCTGAAACAACGCGCCGATGCCCGCCAGCAGCCCCATCAATGCGAACACCAGTATCTTGGATGGACGCGGATCGATACCGGACAGGCGTACCGCCTCTTCGTTGGTCCCGATGCCTATCCACATGCGGCCGAGTACCGTCCTGGTGAGTACCAACTGTCCGGCGATGACGATCAGAATCGCGGCCATAAACGCCGGCGACATGCCCATGAAGACCGGGGCACTGATCCCCGCGACGATGCCGCCGATGTATTCGGTACGTGAATCCGTGACCTGATATGCCAGACCGCGTGCAATCTCCAGCACGCCAAGCGAGACGATGAACGACGGCACCCGCCACCCTACTGAAACTAAACCAGTGAGTGAGCCGAGCGCAGCCGCCGCCAGCATGCCCAACAGGCTGGCGGCATACAAGGGCCAGCCCCAGTGCACCATCGCTAGCGACATAATCGACGCGGCCAGCGCCATCACTGATCCGACCGACAAATCGATACCGCCGATGATCAGAACGAAGGTCATGCCGACGGCCATGACGAGCAAGGTCGGTACGTCATTGGCCAACGTGGCGAGCGTCTGTAGCGAAAAAAAATGTTCGCTGGCAAAGGAAAATAAAACGCACAATCCGACTAAAGTACCGAGCAGTCCGGCATAGTTTTTCAGACCAGCGAGGTAGCGTGACAGGGAAGTGAGCAACATGAAATCTCCGGGTTCCGGGACGGGTATAGGGGGGGATCAGCTCACTGCGGCGAGAGCGTCTGTTTCAGAGACAGAAGGCGTCAGGTAAGCGCTGAAGGCCGCTGCCAGCAACGCTGCCTGACTCCAGCTTGCGCGCTCGAATGTTTCAACAACCCGGCCAGCGCTCATGACGAGGATGCGGTCGCACACCAGCATCAGTTCGCGCAAATCGCTGGAGACAATCGCCAGTCCTTTGCCCTCGCGTGCCAGTCCGATCAGCAACTGATAGATATCGAATTTGGCACCAATATCAATACCGCGGGTAGGCTCGTCGAATAGCATGACCGGGCAGTTACGATAAAACCAGCGTGCCATCACGACCTTCTGCTGGTTCCCTCCGGATAATTCAGCCACTGACTGGGCAACATCGCGCGCCTTGATGCCGAGCCGCTGCAGGTAGTCAGCTGCGACAGTCGACTCGGCATCGGCATTGAGCCAACCAGCGCGGCTGACCGTCGGCAGGCTGGCTAGCGTCATGTTGAGAGCGATCGATTGCGGTAACAGCAAGCCCTGCCCCTTACGGTCTTCGCTCACCATCGCAATCCCTGCCGCAACCGCGTCCTTCGGCGAGCGGATGCGCGCCGCAACAGTCGCGTCACCGACGAAGACCTCGCCCTGATCCGCGCGGTCAGCACCGAAAATCAGGCGCAGTAATTCGGTCCGACCCGAACCGATCAGACCGGCGATGCCAACGATCTCGCCGCTGTGGAGATCAAACGAGGTAGGAGCGACGACTCCCTGTCGGCCCAGACCGCGCACCTGCAACACCGGCGCGCCAGGGATGCGACCACCAAGATCGATGTCCGCATCGGCGGCCCGGCCGACCATCAGCTTAACCAGATCAGCGCTGCTATAGCCGGCGATGGAATCGTCGCAGACCAGCTTGCCGTCGCGGAGTACGACGATGCGATCGGCTACCCGCTTGAGTTCTTCAAGCCGATGCGAAATGTAGACCAGCGCCACCCCTTCAGATTTGAGGCGGGCGATCTGGAGGAACAGCAATTCGACTTCACGATGCGTCAGCATCGCGGTCGGTTCATCGAGGATCAGCAGGCGGCAGTCGCCGATGAGGTTGCGGGCGATTTCTATCATCTGCTGATGACCAATACCCAGCTCGCCGACCAGCGTCCACGGATCGATATCGGTCAATCCGACGCGAGCCATCTGCACCCGCGCATCCTTTTCGAGCTGACGCCGGTTGATCCAGCCTAAGCGGCCGGGCAACTGTCGCAGATAGAGGTTTTCTGCGACCGATAAGGTCGGAATCAGATTCAGTTCCTGCAGCACGATTCGTATGCCCTGCGCTTCTGCATCGGCGCGGGATGAAGGCAGGTAAGCCTGACCATCAAGCAGCATGCCGCCGACAGTGGCGGACTCCAGCCCGCAGATAATTTTCGACACCGTGCTTTTGCCGGCGCCGTTTTCACCTGTCAGTGCCAGCACCTGGCCACCACGCAGTTGCAGTGTGATGGCGTGCAGCACTGGCTGGGCGTAGGTTTTACCGATGTCCGACAAGGTCAGCAGTGCAGCCGTGTCAGAGCCGGCCTTCAGGGCAACGTCCATATACGCTCCGGGAAAATAAACAAGACCACCCTTTGCGGACGTATCAGGATTTCACTGCCTTGGTCACCAGCTGCACCTTGGTTTCTACCGTACCGCCAAGTGCTGCCTGAGCCTTTTTATCCGCCAGCGCCTTGAGCACCGTTTCGATGCCGAACACGGCTTGCTGCGAACCGAACTGATCAACGGTCGCCAGCATGCGGCCGTCGGCCAGCATCGGCTGGATTGCATTGATGTTGTCGTAACCGATCACGCGCACCTTGCCGGTTTTACCTGCGGCCTTGATCGCCGAAATCGCGCCGATCGCCATGTTGTCGTTGCCACACAGCAGGGCCGTGATATCCGGATGTGCCGTCAGCATGGCCGACGCGACCTTGTTGCCCGGTGAGATTTCCCATTCGCCGGACTGAACGCCGATGACATTAGCACCCGCAGCTGCCATCGCATCCTTGAATCCGAGCGTGCGTTGCTGTGCGTTATACGTCGTCGAAACCCCTTCGATGATGCCAACCTGGTCGCTCTTCTTCAGTTGCTGCGCCAGGAAATCTCCCGCCAGCTTTGCGCCTTTGCGGTTGTCCGGACCAACGAACGGCACAGTGAATCCTTTTTCCTTGAGCGCGGCATCGTCGAGCTTGTTATCGATATTGACGACGATGATGCCGGCGTCGACGGCTTTCTTGAGGACCGGTACCAGCGCCTTAGAATCGGCCGGAGCAATCACCAGCGCATTGACGCGCAAGACGATCATCTGCTCGACCAGTTTGATCTGGCTGAGCGTGTCGGTTTCATCTTTGATGCCATTCGTAATCAGGTCGTATTTGGCGGCGTTGGCTTTGTGATGCGTCTTGGCGCCATTTTCCATAGTCAGGAAAAATTCATTGGCCAGAGATTTCATTACCAGAGCCACTTTGGGCTTGGCTTCCTGCGCGTTCACGGACGTGACAGGCAACAGGAGGAATGCGGCGGATGCGATCAGACCGAAACAAAAACGGATGTTCATTGGGTGTCTCCAAGGTGTCGTGTGTGCATTTCTGGGAATGCTTGAAGCGTTGCGCAAACGTTTGCGCAACGCCGATATTACACCTGGAAACCCTAACCAAGCAGATCAATTTCATTATTTATTGCTTGCAACACCTTCATCAAAAGAACTTTCCTCCCAGTCAATACTGAACCGCACCGGAAACCATGGCAGCACTGCGTAAAAGTTTTACGACGCTATCGTGTTCGCATGAACTGTTTGTGATTGATAGCGACCGCATCACCTGCGCCGGAGGTATTGCGCCGCTGGACATGATGCTCAACCTTATTTCACGACAAGTGGGCAAGACCACCATTGCCGATCAATTCTGGTGGCCCCCAGTTCCGAGCGCCGTCAGCGCTCGGCTATCGCCATGCAACCTATCCAGCCACTTGCCGCGCTGTCATTCCAGGAGATGGCGACGTCTGCTTAATAGTAATACTCAGAAGCTCCTAAAAAAATGGGGTGGAATATGAATTCCACCCCATTCTCTTTATTCCCTTCAGCTACCCCAGCATTTCACATGGACTCGATATTCTGCCATGCCGCGGGACAAGCGGCGCGCAATTAGAATTAGTGGCGCAACGCGACGCGAAAGATCGACTGGCTATTACCGCTCGCGCTACCAGCCGTTCCGGGCACATAAGCCTGGCTAAGTGCGGTCTTGGTCGCATAGTAATCCGCCTTGCTTAAAAATGGGGGATTACCCCCTGCTTACATATGTCAGAGCTGAGCGGTCAATTTTCTGACCGTGTAGTACCGCTCAGGTGATTTTGCAGCCGGTGGCTCCTAAGTCCGAAAGACAGCTAGGGAGCGCCAATTATTAGAGTGAAAAACTGCTTTCACCACATCCCATCAACACCGAAATCCGGCCTGCGATTTCATTCACAATAAACTGGACTTCTTCACGGCTTGGATTCACTTTCTTATCAATGCGTTCGATAAAGGGCACATTCAGTGCTGCCACCGATTGCTTGCCCTCTCCAAATATCGGATAAGAGATATTAGTCACTCCGCGTATCTGTTTGCTCGGCATCATAGAAAAACCGCGCTCTTTAGTATCTTGGATTTCGCGTAAAAGCTGTGCAGTATCGACATCCAGTTCACCTTCGATCTTGATATGTTCTGCCAGCATGCGACCACGTTCAGCATCGTCGCGAAACGATAGCAAAATATAACCGGAAGCGGTATCAACCAAGCCGACCAGTGCCCCAACTTTAAGGCCGAAAGCCCAGCGCTCCGGGCTATCAACTTGCGCGACCACGATCAAACGTCCCCCTGAATAGAGTGTCAAATGGCAGGACTGCATGGTGCGATTTGCCAGCTCGCGCATGTGCGGCAGAGCCGTTGAGACCAACGATTTGATAGGAAGATGACGGTGCGAGAGTTCGAATAATTTTAGCGTTAAGCGGTAGCGGTCACCGTCGCCGGCGATCAGGTAACCGCGCTGCTCGAGGGTGACTATCATCCGGAAAATTTCATTGACGCTGCGTTCGAGCTTCTTTGCGATCTGATTCAGTGTCAAACCGGTTTCCGTCTCGGTCAGTAATTCTAAAATATCCAGCCCTTTTTCTAGTGCCGGGGCAGAGTAGCGCGGCGCACTGGCATCACCCTTTTCTTGCTTCGCGACATTCTCTTTTTTTTCAGAGGCAACGGTCGATGCTGTTGCGACTATCTTGTGTTCGGAAGGTGGTGGAGATTTTGGCATTTCAGATGGAGTTAAATTGGCTTAAAAAAGTAATTTTATTATTGAAATTCAAGTCCCCAGATTATACGTCTGCAACACAAATTGATTTTTAAATAGCGCATGAAAAGCAGCCGTGTGTGGCCTGGCTACCACTAGAACTGAGCATCGCTCTGCCTGGTTACTGTCAATGACTCGCGATTACAAAAAACCCAAAAACTGCGGCAACGACGGCGTTCGTATCTCGGGACAAATAGTGACGGAAATACGCCACTACTTCACACCACCAAACGTCAGTCCGGCAATCAAATGCTTTTGCACGATAAATGTCAGAATCAGCGCCGGAATGATAATAATCACGGCTAGTGCGCACATACCAGCCCAATCGATGGTGAATTGCGCAGTGAAATCCATCAGACCCACTGGTAAAGTTTTGGTATCGGTGCTGCTGGTCAATTGCGAAGCGAGAGCGTATTCGTTCCAGCAAGTAAGGAAAGAAAAAATAGCGGCCGAGGCAACGCCAGATTTGGCCAATGGAAATTCGACCCTCCAGAATGCCTGCCAGCGACTACAGCCATCGATCTCGGCGGCCTGATACAACTCTTCGGGAATCTGACGGAAGAAACCGTCGATCAACCAAATCGAAAACGGCACATTCATCGCCATATACACAAGAATCAAGCCAAGTTTAGTGTCGACCATGCCCAGCCATGACCACAGAATAAATACAGGTAACGACAAGGCAACACCTGGTATGGCACGTGTCAGCATCAGGGTCACGAACAAGGACGATTTAAACTTGAAACGATAACGCGCAAACGCATAACCGCCCATGATACCGACGGCGATCGAAGCGACGGTGCTGACCACGGAAATGATGACAGAGTTGAAAAAATAGTCGACCACGGGAAGGGGCATCATGTCACCCTGCCCGAGAATGTTCCTGAAATTCTGCAAGGTATAAGAACCGAACGTAAACACACTCTCGTTCGACAAAATGGCAACATTCGGGCGAAAGGCATTGAGCATCACCCAGACACCAGGCAGACAAATAAAACACATCGCGATAAAAATGCCCATCCATATCGCGAATTTTCTACCGTTAATTTTTTTCATATCACACCCCCAATCCATCCATGTAGCGCCTTGATGCATTTAGTTTTCTAAAAAAATGAATGGTGAAAATGACGGAGACAATCACGGAGATATATGCCATCGCATTCGCCATTCCCATCCGCGCATCTTCGTACCCGATGCGACTGGTCAGCGTCCACAATAATTCGGTACGACCGCCAGGGCCGCCATTGGTCATGATCTTCACGATGTCATAAGCGCGGCCAACATCGAGTGAACGTATCGTCATCGCGATCCAGATAAAAGGCATCATGAAAGGTAAGGTGACATGGCGGAAAGCTTGCCAGCTATTACAGCCATCCATTTTTGCGGCTTCCAGCGGATCTTTTGGCATCGCCATCAGACCTGCAAGTAACAGGATTGTAAATAAGGGAGTGGAATTCCATATCTCTGCCGTTGCCAGCGACAACAAGGCTAATTTTCCATCGACCAGAAAGGGAATAGAGTCTTTCACGCCGAAGAACTGTTGCAGCAGATTATTGATAACACCCGTGTTGTCGTTCAAAAGAAACTTGAATTGAAATCCAACCAATATCGGTGAAAACATCATGGGGAACATCATAAGAGTCCGCAAAGTACGCTGCCCCTTCGTCACTTGATTCACCAGCAAAGCCATACCCAGTCCGAGTAGCATTTCTAAATTTAATACCAGCGTCAGAAAAAAAATGGTGCGGCCGAAGGCCCACCAGAAATCCTCATCATGCATCAGCGTCCAGTAGTTCGCGAACCAGATGAAGTTATAGATGGTGTCTGGCTTGGTTAATTTATACGTCGTTAGACTGGTGTAGAGCGAAAACAGTAAGGGCAGCGCCACAACCAGGCTGACTACGATAAACGCAGGCAGAAGAAGTTTAAAGGGAGGGGAAAGTCGCATTGGGTATCCGTGAAAAATGAAGACTTGCGCAGCACCGGGGCAACTCTTCTGCCGATGTTGCTCTCTGCGGCAGATCGATATTGCCCATAGCAGCCTGTCGGACTTAAGACATCGCAGAAAAAAATCGACTGAGTGAGGACAGCTTTTGACTATTTTTTACGTCAATCCCGCGTGTATTGACTAAAAAAATAGCCAAAAAATAGGGAGCGCTCAGGTGATCTTGCCGCCGATGACTCCTAAGTCCGACAGGCTGCTAGTGACTTATTTCAGCATGCCATTTTCTTTCATCATCACCGTTGCCTTCTTGCTCGCATCATCCAATGCTTGTTTCGCGGTTTTATCGCCGATAATTGCTTTTTGCAATTCTGGCCAGAGGATATTAGACAGCTCATTCCATTCAGCGATTTTCGGTGGGGTGAAGGCATCTTCAGCCATGGCAGTGGAGAAAACTTTGAAGACTTCTCCCATGTATTTGTTTTTTTCCTCAAACTCTTTTTGTATGGCGGCCTGAACATCAATGCGGGTCGGTATCAGGCCCTTGTGCGCTTCCAGCATTTGCGCATCAAAACTCGTCATATACATGATGAAATCGGCGGCCATTTTAGGATTCTCACATTTTTGTGTGATGGAGAAACCATGTGATCCGGACCAGCCGGTACGTACTCCGGCGCTGCCTTTTGGTGCACGTGTCACACCCACATTACCGGCAATCCTGGAAGACTTTGGATCGTTGAAGAATTGCGACCAACCGCTCCAATCCAGATCAAATGCAATATTGCCGCTGGCAAAGCCATTGCCGAGATCATCCCAGACATAATTAGGTGAACCCTTAGGTACTGCTCCTGCTTTGTAAATATCGACGAACCAGTTCAGTGCACGGATACCCGCCTCCGAATTGAAAGTAGGGTTCCAGTTCTTGTCGAATAAAGTCCCTCCGTCCGCGACCAGCATTTCGTAGAACCGACCGGTGATCGCCTCATCTTTTCCCGGAAATTGCGTACCGTAAAATTTTGGCGGTTTGGAGAAAAACTTGGCTTGCTGTGTCGCTTCAATCCATGTTTGTGGTGGAGCCAACTCCTTACCGAACTTGGCTTTGTAGGCTTTTTTGTTTTGGGGATCGTTGTAAACGAGCTTGTTGTAGTACAAAGCGCTAACGTCGGAGTGACGCGGAATTTCTAGCAGCTTGCCGTCGATGGTGGAATGCTTGATGACGGGCGCGGAGAATTTTTGTATGAATGCAACCGGAAACATGCCGTTAAGGTCACGGAAAATCGGATACTGCGCCGCAAAGTTAGTGTGATTTGAAGCCACGCAGTAATCTATTTTTCTGGCCGCAATATCCTGCTTAAGTTCACGGTCAAACTCGAAATGGCTCTTGCGCGACAAGATGTCCACCTTGGCACCGGTTTTCTTTTCCCATTCTGGAATAATGGAATAAAGGGTCTCATATTGCTCCCCGCCGATGAGTTTGATCCGTAAGGTCTGGCCTTTATATTCATTATCGGCATGACTCAGAGAACTGCTACAAGCCAGGATAGCGGCGGCAGCAAGCAGACTTACTTTCAATAAGTTCAATTTCATACGTGTCTCCATTATGTTTTTTATTGAGAAAAATAAAACTACACTCCCTACTCCTCTCTACAACATTAAGCGGTAAACAGCGTTGGCATTCGTTCCGAACACCGCCTCACGTTCGGCATCACTTAACGCGTCCAGCAAAATTTCGCTGGCGTTCCACCAATCGGCATAACTGCCATTCAGATTAAGTACCGGCCAATCACTGCCCCATATCAAGCGCCCTGCGCCGAAATGTTGGATCAAATAATTGACATAAGGACGTAAGTGCTCCTCTACCCAGTCGGGACTGGCTTCAGTAATCAGACCGGATAATTTGCACCTCACATTAGGCAGACAGGCCAGTGCAGCCATTTGCGTTGACCAGGGTTGCCAGGCGCTTTCCGCAATGTTGGGTTTGCCGGCATGATTAATCACAATCGGCAACAAGGGATGGCGTTGTGCGAATAAGTGCAGAGGACTGAGATGACGTGGCTGCACCAGCGCATCGAAAACCAGTTCATGTTCCAGCATGACTTGCACTACGGAGTCCAGCGCGGTTTGATGTGCGGCCATACTGATCCAATCATCCTGCGGCAAGTCTTGCAGCATGGGACGCAGAGCCTTGAATTTCTTGTGCTGCGCGAACTGACTAATCGTTGCAGACGCATCGTCGGCCAGCATATCGACCCAGCCAACTACCGCGGCAATGGAGTCATTCGTGTCCGCCAAGGTAAGCAAGTATTCTGTTTCTGCCACGCTAGCAGCCGCTTGCACTACGATAGATTTGTCTATGCCATATTGATGCAGCAAGGGCGCCAGATCGTTCGGTTGAAAATCCTGGTAAAGCGTAGGTAATGCGGGTGTCAGCCAGCCGTAGTCGCTACGTTGCGTTGTCCAGTAATGTTGATGCGCATCGATGCGCCATGTTGTCATCGGGACATCATTCATTTTTTGCCCACAGGTAGTGGAGCAGCAGCATGCAAGAGTCCGCGGGACTGCAATGCATGCCAGAATTCATCTGGAATTAATTGTCTGAAAGATCGCGTATTTTCATTGACTTCCTGCGCATTGCGCCCCCCGGCAATGATGCTTGCCACTTGTGGGTGGGCATAGGGGAATTGAAGAGCGGCTGCCGCTAAAGAGACATCGAATTCGAGGCACACTGCGTCAAGTTGCTTCACACGCGAGATCACCGCTGGCGGGACCGGGCCATAGTTGTAGGTAAGCCCCTTGCTGTCACTCATGCCTTTGGCGAGAATGCCGGAATTAAAGATCCCGCCGAGCAGAATTGAGACCTTGCGTTGGCTACATTCCGGCATGAATTGATCTAATGCCTGTTGCTCCAGCAAGGTGTAACGCCCCGCCAGCAAACAGCAATCAAGATCGAATTCCTGCATCGCCGCCATGACGACGTCGGTTTCGTTCACCCCCAGTCCGACCGCGCTGATCGTACCGCTGCGGCGCAATTCATCCAGCGCCCTAAAGCCGCCTCCACCCGTCAATTGCTGCCAGTACTGCGCTTGCAATTCGCCATGCGTCGCGCTGCCGATGTCGTGTACCAGCAAGATATCAATGTGAGCCATGCCCAGCCGTTGCAAGCTGTCTTCAAACGAACGCATGACGCCGCTATAGCTATAGTCATACACTGGCTCGAAAGGAAACGGGTTGTTCCAGCCATCATTGATGTCGCGTGGCTGGGCGCCGGGACGCGAACGCGATTTCAGGATGCGACCAACCTTGGTAGACAAGACAAATTCGCTGCGTTCCGCATACTGCAAGAAATTGCGCAAGACATGCCCTACCCGGTGCTCACTTTTGCCGTAACCGTAATAAGGGGCGGTATCGAAATAGCGCATGCCGGCATCCCAGGCGGCTTGCAGCGCAGCGATGGCATCATCAAACGGTACCCCGTGATACAAACCCGCCAGACCAGCCGTGCCCATGCTGAGCGCAGTAGTTTGTAAATCGGTTTTACCGAGTTGTTTTCGGGCGTTGGTTTTCATTGTGTGCTTCAGTCTTAACGTAAACGCTGTTGAGTTTCCACATCGAACAAATAGACGCGACCGGATTTCGGTACCAGCGTTACTGTCTCGCCAGAAACGAAGTGATGCCGGTCATGAAAAATTACGCAAATTTCAGTTTTGCCATGCAGACAAAATAATTCAGTCGTCGCGCCGGTGGTCTCAACGACATTGACTTTGCAGCTCAACCCAACGCTGCCATTCGCCAGACTGAGATGCTCAGGACGCATGCCGAAGATCACAGCATGGCCATCGTGAATATCGCTAACGGGAGCGGCCAATTTTCCGCCGTCGACGAATTCGACCCAGGCCGCATCGCCTTTTTGTCGGTAGGTTCCGCGCAAAAAATTCATCGCAGGAGAACCGATAAAACCAGCAACGAACAGATTTTCCGGGTTGTCATAGACGTCCAGCGGTGCGCCCATTTGCTCAACCATCCCGTCATGCATAATGACAATTTTGTCCGCCATGGTCATCGCCTCGATTTGATCGTGGGTGACATAAACAGAGGTGGTTTTTAGGCGCTGATGCAGCGCTTTGATCTCAGTGCGCATTTGTACGCGGAGCTTGGCATCGAGATTCGACAACGGCTCATCGAACAAAAATACTTTAGGATCGCGAACGATGGCACGCCCCATCGCTACACGCTGACGCTGACCGCCTGACAACTCCCGGGGAAAGCGGAGCAGCAATTGATCTAATCCCAAAATATCCGCTGCGGCCTTGGTGCGTGCTTCGATTTCCGCCGCCGGACGCTTGGCCAGACGCAAGGAAAAGCTCATATTATCCTGCACTGACATGTGCGGATACAGCGCATAGTTCTGGAACACCATGGCGATATCGCGATCTTTCGGTGCCAGCGTATTGACGACCTGATTATCGATTTTCACTTCGCCCTGATTGACTTCTTCCAGGCCAGCGATCATGCGCAACAAGGTTGATTTTCCACAACCGGAAGGACCAACCAAGACCACAAATTCACCATTGGCGATCTCGAAATTGATGCCTTTCAGAATAGGCGTGCTGCCATACGATTTGTATATCTGATTGATGCTGACTGACGCCATGAAATACTCTCCTCAAACTTCCTGATATTATTTTTTTAACTGGTGTTCGTGGACGCTAGGCGCTGTTCAAGCTCCGCATGCGCGTACCTGCAGGCAAGCAGGAAGGGCCGACCGGATCGAAGGATTTGTAAGTTAGAATAAATTCCTGATGACCAAGATCTTCGGACTTACTTTTAATCCCTCTGGACACTTGTTGCACCAAATCAAAAATCTCTTGCCCGACTTCTTCCAGCGTGCCCTCACCATCCAGAATCCGACCGGCATTGATGTCCATGTCATCGGTCATTTTTTTGTAGGTCTCGGTATTGGCGCAGACTTTGATCACCGGCGAAATCGCTGAGCCGACAACCGAACCGCGGCCGGTGGAAAACAGAATGACATGTGATCCACAAGCGATCAGCTCAACAATTTCGGCGTTGTCGGCAATATTCGGAAAACCGAAACGCGGCTCGCCATCCGGCACCACGTCCAGCAAATACAAACCTCCGTTTTTGCCTTCCGGAGTGGAAACATAACCCGGTTTGATGATGCCATCGATGGGCGACCTGCCACTTTTGGCGTAGGCGCCCATGGACTTTTCTTCCTGTGTGGTTAAGCCACCCTCGGCATTGCCGACGGCGAAACTACCATGGCCCATGATGCTGTAATAGCGCGCCGCCTTGGCAACACACTTGACGATTTCTTCCCCGAGTTCTGGAGTCACGGCGCGCTTCTGCATATGAAATTCGCAACCGACGAGTTCGCCAGTTTCTTCAAAAATGCAGACTGAACCCTGCTCTATCAGCAGATCGAAAGCACGACCGATGGCGGGATTGGCAGTGATGCCGGAAGTACCGTCCGAGCCGCCGCAAATCGTGCCGACCACTAATTCAGACAAGGCCATAGTCACTGTTTTTTGCAGTCGCAGACTCGCTAAGGCCCATTGCACCCATTCGACGCCTTTGGCAATCGTGCTCCGGGTACCGCCGGTCTCTTGGATGGTCAAGGTGTGCACGGGCCTGCCTGATGCGCGCACTGCTTGCTCCAGATGACGCTTGTTCATACTCTCACAGCCAAGCGATACCAGCAGCACGGCACCGACATTCGGATGCGTCAGCAAACGCTCCATCATTTGTTCGGCATAGACATTCGGATAACAACCGGGAAAGCCGATCAGATGTACGCACAAAGATGGCTCGCTCATCTTGCGGAATTCCAGTACAACTTCGCTCGCCACATGATGCGCACATTCGACCAGATAAGCGACCGCGACCACATTGCGTATGCCCTTGCGGCCATCATCACGCAAATAACCACGGAGTGTGTTCGCCGATGTGATCACCTCAGTTTCTTCCTTTTTAATGGTCATGCTGTACGAAACTTTTACCGCTATCGAGCGTATAAGTCGGGATGTAATCGCTGACCATATTATGTGTGTGGAGATGCACACCTTTGGCGACATCTTCAGTGACATGACCGATCACCGCACCGTATTTGATGACTCTCTCCCCCGCCCACAGCGCCCGGCGCGTCAGCTTGTGACCCAACGTGACCGAGACAGACACCACCACCACGTCACCATCCAGTTCCAGATGCGCTCCCTGCTCCAGGTTCGTAGTGGCAACCACGCAGTTATCTTCGGGGGCCAACAAAATAGTTTGCGAGTTCATGCTTGCTTCTACCTCATTCGTGGTTTTCCGGAAGGTCATTATTGCCACCAGGACACATCCATGAAACGAGTATATAGCGCCTTTTTAATTTTATCAATAAAAATAGTTTTCATTATATTTTCACGTTAGCAGCGTTGTCTCCATTTCTAGAATTCTCGCATAGCATCAGATCTAAAATTGAGATTTAACCCCATCCGTAGGCAATTATTCAGCCAATCAACTTATCGATGACGAGTAATTTTTTATGCGACAGCCTAACTAGGCTTGCAGTTCAAGATGGAATTAAATAAGAAAATATGTCATTTAAATTTTATAAGTAGGTATATCATTTCATTGGTAAATTATTTTCCGTCAATCTGCGCAAGCCGCGACAACCCCCACCCGTAGTTGGGAACCGGCGTTGATCGATGCTTGATTAATGAATCAAGATCAGAACTGCTGATGATCAAGGTCGATGCCATTTCAACGCCCCGTCGCCAGCAGTAGCTCTTCAATATGACTGAAAGATGCGTATGGTTCACATTGTCTCAGCGGAAGTTTTTCTCGTTAACCTGACGCCGAAGGTAGTTCGCCACGATGCGATACAGTCATTCGTCGAACAGGAAACACCCATCGTTCGCCTCCTTTGCGATGATGGATCTGAAGGTATCGGCTATACCTACACCATAGGCACAGGAGGCACGTCCGTGGTCTCCTTGCTAACTGACCACTTACTGCCACAATTAATCGGCGTCTCACCCGCGAATATCGAACAGATCTGGCGCCAGCTCTACTTCAGCACACACGCAACCGCGGTCGGCGCCATCACCAGTCTGGCATTAGCGGCTATCGATACGGCGTTATGGGACTGGCGGGCGAAACGAAGCAATAACCCACTGTGGATAGAGGCAGGCGGTGCGCAAGAAAAAATACCGGTCTATACAACCGAAGGCGGCTGGTTGCAATTACCGGTTGATATCCTGGTAAAAGAGGCGCTGGTCGCAAAAAATCAAGGATTCAAAGGGGCAAAGATGAAAGTGGGAAAGTCCCATGTCAGCGAAGACATCGCGCGCATTTCGGCTGTACGAGAAGCAGTGGGACCCGCCTTTGAGTTGATGGTTGACGCAAATCAGGCATTTACCGTCAGCGAAGCCATGCGACGCGCAAGCCAATTTGAAGCATTTGATCTGGCCTGGTTCGAAGAACCACTGCCTTCAGACGATATGGATGGGCATATGCGACTGTCGGCCCATACCAGTGTGCCCATTGCGGTGGGTGAATCGCTCTATTCCATCGCGCATTTCCGCGAATACCTGCAACACGGCGCGTGCTCCATCGTGCAAGTCGACGTTGCCCGTATCGGAGGAATAACGCCCTGGTTGAAAGTGGCGCATCTGGCAGAGAGTTTCAACGTCGCAGTATGTCCCCACTTCTTGATGGAACTCCACGTCTCGATGAGTGCCGCGGTATCCAATGCCGCGTGGGTTGAGTACATTCCGCAACTCGACAGCATCACAAGCTCACGCATTAGCATTGAAGACGGATACGCGCGTCCCCCGATGACGCCAGGATTGGGGATTGAATGGGACTGGACGCAAATTGAAACAAATGCGGCTCGACGTCAACGTATTTCATAGTCGACATAATTGATGTTGAAAAACTGGGAATGTCACCATTGATATCGGCCCAAGACCCCCTCAACGAAATGTCACGACAAGCGGGAGACTCATCATGCAACGCATGGGAATGATGATTGGGATCAAGCCGGACAAAATTGACGAATACAAAACACTGCATGCTGCCGTGTGGCCAACCGTATTGAACGCTTTACACATAGCCAATATAAAGAACTTCAGTATTTTCTTACGTGAACCGGAAAATCTGCTGTTTAGCTATTGGGAGTATGTCGGAAACGACTTTGATGCCGACATGCGCCAACTGGCCCAAGATCCGCAGACGCAGCAATGGTGGCTGTTTTGTGATCCATGCCAGGTGCCGCTTGCATCACGGGCCGATGGCGAGCATTGGGCGACGATGAAAAAGGTGTTTCACATGGATTAGCGCCAGCGTGACAGTCCCCTGCTGCAGACCGAAAAACTCCACAAAAAATCAGGAGAAACCATGCTGAACCACCAATCTTTCCCCTTCGTTAAGCGCCTTGAATGCTGCTACTCAGGAATTTTACATGACGTAATGCGCGCCGCAGGCCTGCGTAACTTCACCTTGCCGCCAACACTACGGCCGCTGATCCCTGGTCAAAAGCTGTGTGGTCCGGCATTCACGGTGAGCGGGCGCGTCAGCATCAGCAGCGACGCGCACGAGACGCTGGTGCAATGGACCGGGATGCTATCCCAAGCCAAGTCCGGCCATGTACTGGTGATCCAGCCGAACGATTCGACCGTTGCGCACATGGGTGAATTATCATCAGAAACACTCAAGCTAAAAGGCGTTCGTGGCGTGATAGCCGACGGTGGTGTACGAGATGCCGAGTTCATCATCGGTCTCGGCTTTCAGGTCTGGCATCGCTACTTTACGCCGCGCGATGTTGTCGACTGCTGGCTACCCGATGCCATCGATCAACCAGTGACCATCGGCGAGGTATCGATCAGCCCCGGCGATTATCTGTTCGGTGACCTTGATGGCCTGATCCGCATCCCCAAGGAAGCGATCGAATCGACGCTAAGACTGGCCGAGGCGGCAATGGCTCAGGAAAACAAAGTACGTACAGCAATCCTGGAAGGTATCGATCCGCAGGAAGCTTATCTTAAATATGGAAAATTTTAAGAGACAGCCGACTCATTCCATAAATAAGACGTACGCAAAGCTCTCCCTGATTGGCGTATTTTCAAGAAGCTTGCGGCAAGCCCCGCCCATTTTTAATGACGGCGGATTCAAGCGATCAATGCCAGTTGCTGTTTCAGGGTAGATACGCCCAATATCATGTGTAGATGTTGGTGATTACGATTCCATCGCCACTAGGTAGCACAATCCCGTACTTCATAATCGGGTCTGAAGCACTACCAGATAGGCAAATATTCACTATAGCGTTTGAGGGTTGCTAAGCCAAACGCATCAGGTGCTTGCGCTGGGGCACGATCAAATACCTGCTTCAGTCCAAGTCGGCGTGCGGTCAAGCGCTTGCCGTAGCACAGAAAATTATCGATCGACTGCATCAGGAACACAATCAGAGGCAATATCTCGCGGTACAGCACCAAAGCTTGTTGCAGATTATCTTCGCCGCCCTGCCGAATGAGGTTGTAAATCTTGACCTGGACATCGAAACATTCAGGTGCAGGAATCAGTCCGGCGCAGCCGGCCAGCAAGTTATCAGGGAGTTCTAAACCACCCCGCCCGTTAAATACAGTGAACATGCCTTCCGTGGTTTCAATGGTTTGACGGATTGCGGCCGCAGCGCCTTCGGCCTTCAGAATCTTAACGTTCGAGTGATTCCGACCCAGCGTTTTCAAACCAGTATCCGATAAACCCGTGCCTAAATACATCGCTGCGTTTTGAATCGCTACCGGCACCGGGCAAGCATCCGCCACGGCACCAAAAAAGCGAATATATTCAATCTCCGGCACGCTGCGGCCGGATGGCGGTTGTAGCACCACCCAGTTGGCACCCAGTGCGGCGGCGGCTTTGGCAAACGCCACATACTCCGGAATATTCGGCTCGCTAATCGTCACCGCTAACGGTAGCCGACCAGCAATATCCTCTGCCGCCCACTCCATCACTTGACGACGTTCGCCGGTCGATAGTTTGTTGGCTTCGGTCGCCAATCCAAGAATGGCAATGCCGTGCGCGCCATGACGAATGCTGGCCTCGACCTGACGGCGCATCGCGTCACGATCCAGCGTTCCGTCCGCTTTGAAAAATGCGTACAGAATCGGATAAATGCCCTGATAAGTTGTCATGCTGAGTCCTTAATGTCGGCCTTAATTTCTTTCATGCGGTGAACAAAGGCACGCGCCTTCACAGTGACGGCGGCATAGTCGCCGGTTTGCGCCGGGCCGGTCAGACTGCTGCCGATACCGACCGCCACGCTGCCGTATCTGAACCACTCCTCCATGTTCTCAAGCGTAACCCCGCCGGTGGGCATCAACGGTGCGTGTGGCAGCGGTGCGCGCAGTGCCTTGATATAGGAAGGGGAAAAACTATCGCCGGGAAATATTTTGACGATATCGGCACCGGCTTCCAGTGCCGTCACAATCTCGGTCGGTGTCATCGCTCCCGGCATGGCAGGTACCTGATAACGATTGCACATGCGAATGGTCTCCACGTTCACACTGGGTGAGATGATGAATTGCGCACCTGCCAGTATCGCCATGCGCGCCGTTTCCGGATCGAGTACCGTACCGGCACCGAGCAAGACATCAGCGCCATGCCGTTGGCGCAAGGTCTTCAACACGTCCAGCGTGTCCGGCGTCGTGAAAGCGACTTCCAGCGCCGTAATCCCACCGGAGATGCAAGCCTCTGCCAGCGCCAGCGCCGCTTCGGCAGAATCGGCGCGCACGATGGCAACCATGCCACCGGAGAGAATGCGTTGCAGAATAGTAATTTTAAGCATGAAAAACTCCCTGTTTTAGACTGGTGTTACGAAGGAACGATGACGTGAATATTCGGTGCGGTCGATAAAATCCGTATCCTGCGCCGGTAAAAATGATCTGCGGTGTACCTTTGTTCGCGCGATCCCATCAGAAAAGGAGTGCGCTTGCCGATCAACAGGATTTCAGTTTTCATGATGAAGGTCGTACGGCACATCTGCGCGCCAGCGAAAGCCCCAGTGCGCCGCCCAATACCAATGCGCCGGCCACCAGCAATAAACCGTCGTCATAGCTGCCGGTCGCGTCCTTGATATAGCCCATCACCGGCGGCAAACCGACGCCCGCGAGGTTAGCAACCGCATTGATCAATGCAATTGCCCCGGCAGCGGCAGCGCCACCGGCGAGATACTCGGTCGTCACGGCCCAGAAAACCGGCGTTACCGCCCAATTAAGTCCGACCGCTACCAGCAACAGCAAATAGGTGGCCGTCAGATTACCGGCATAAATACTGATCGCAAGCAGGAACCCGGAAATCAGCAGCGGCACGCCCAGGTGCAAGCGACGCTCCTGGTGCGCATCGGAATGCAGACCATTGAAATACATCAATACGCACGCCAACAGAAAAGGCAACGCAGAAAGCAGACTGACTTCAAAGTTGGACGCACCGGAAAGTCCTTTCAGTATCTGCGGCAAAAATAAGGTCACGCCAATGGTACCGAATGCTTGCAGCAGCCAGAATGCGCTCAACAACCACACTTTGCTATCGGTAAAGGCATGACGCCAGCCGGCGGCATGCCCGCCCGGAGCTTGAGTCGATTCCTTTGCGATCGTCCGCGTTAGCCATTCGCTTTGCGCGGGAGACAGCCACTTCGCATCACTCGGGCTATCCGGAAGGCACTTCAGTACGACCAGACCGAGCAGCATTGCCGGCACCCCTTCGACCAGATAAAGCCAGCGCCAGCCGGCGATTCCGAAAAAGCCATCCAGCTTGAGCAAGCCGCCGGACAGCGGAAGCCCGATGACCGAAGCAAGCGCTGCGCCGATGTAAAAAAAAGACATGGCGCGGGCGCGGTTGCTGGAGGGAAACCAGCGGCTTAGGTAATAAATAATGCCCGGTGTGAAACCGGCTTCCGCCGCGCCCAGCAACAAGCGCATCGAGTAAAGCTGAGTGGGCGTATGAATGAATGCCATGCCGCAAGCCACCAAACCCCAGGTCAGCATGATGCGGGCGATCCAGCGGCGCGCACCAACCCGTACCAGAATCACATTACTGGGGACTTCAAAAATAATATAGGAAACATAAAACAGGCCCGCCCCCAGGCCATACATCCTGGCGCTCAGACCCAGATCAGCGTTCATTTGCAATGCCGCTACCGAAATATTGGAACGGTCAAGATAAGCGACAAGATACAACAGCATCAAAAATGGAATTAATCTTCGGGTGACGATGCCCAGAGTTTCTTCTTTAAACGCCGATGTGATGTTCATCATTTTGTCTCCTCAATGGTCCTTTTTTTAAGGACACTTGTTGTTCATGGATCATGCCAATCAGCTTCTTATTTCATTTGTTCGCCATGCGTCGCTCCGAAGTTCGAATCACTGCCTGCATCACAAAAGTCATCAATCCGCCAAAAGCCAGGCATGCGGACAAAAACAGCATGGGGGCAACATCGCTGCCAGTACGATCCTTGATCATCGGCACCACGTTTTGCGAAATGAATCCGCCCAGATTTCCTATCGAGTTAATCATTGCCAGTCCCACAGCGGCATTGGCACCGACCAGGAAGCGGCCAGGCAAGGTCCATAGCACCGGCTGACCGGCAAAAATTCCGGCCGCCGCCAAACACAGAAAAATGAATTTAAACGTGTTGCCGGGAACCACGACGCTCAGTAACAAACACAGCGCGCCAAACAAAGCCGGCAGCACGATATGCCAGGTTTGTTCATTTTTGATGACCGAGCGCCGTGGTACCCACCAGAGAGCAAAAGCGACGATTACCCACGGGATGATGTTGAGTAAACCGTTGACGGTATTACTGACGCCAAAACCCTTAACGATGGTCGGTAGCCAATAGCTCAGGCCATAAGCCGATAGCGGGAAAAACAGAAAATAGAACGCCATCAGATAAACACGTCCATCGCGCAATACTTCGGAGGGGTTGGCAGGCTTGCCTGGCGCGATATTTTTTTCTTCGGTGTGCAAGGTGGTCAATAGCCACATTTTTTCCGAAGCGCTAAGAAATTTCGCTTCGCGCGGCGTGTCCGGCAATATTTTTAACACCACCACGCCCATCACTATCGCTGGAATACCGGTGACGATAAAGACCCATTGCCAGCCATGCATACCCAGCAAACCATTCAGGTCGAGCAAAGCGCCCCCAATCGGAGCGGCAATTGCATTCGCGACGGCACTGCCGATCATGAAGTAGCCGACCAATCGGGAGCGGGAACGAGCAGGAAACCAAAGCGTCAGGTAATACAACACCCCTGGATAAAATCCGGCTTCGCAAACTCCTAGCAAAAACCGCAGGATATAAAACATCCAGGTGCTATTGGTGAAGGCCAGAGCGACTGTCACCACACCCCAGGACAGCATGATGCGAGAAAACGTGCGGCGCGCACCGATCTTGGCCAGCATCATATTGCTGGGCACCTCGAACAAAAGATAGCCAATAAAAAAGAGCGATGCGCCGAGTCCATAGACCGCTTCGCTGACGCCGAGTGAGGCCACCATCTGCAACTTGGCATAGCCGATATTTTGGCGATCGATATAAGCGATCAGATAGAGCAAGCCCAGCAATGGCATGAGCTTAAGTGTGGCGCGTTGTATTACCCGATCGCCATTGATGATGGCTGTTTGTTTCAACATACTGCCTCCTGCTGTTTCTTTAGTTTTTATTGCCTATGAACCGTCAACAAGCGCTAATGTGAGTCGCGCGGCACGGCTGCCCCGCTTGCCCCTACCAGGACTTCCAGGTCTGCACCCAGATGTGCCTGCTGCACGCCATCGACATAAATCTTGTACCAGCCTCGCGTCGGCGTTGGAGGAGCGACCCACAAGGCACGACGCCGCGCCAGTTCTTCCTCGCTCACATCCAGATGCAAGCGCCGGCCCGGCACGTCGAGTTCAATCATGTCGCCGCTTAGCACCAGCGCCAGCGTCCCGCCTACCGCAGCTTCCGGCGACACATGCAAGACCACTGTGCCGTAGGCCGTTCCACTCATGCGGCCATCGGAAATCCGCACCATGTCGGTAATACCCTTGCGCAGCACTTTGGGTGGCAAGGGCATATTGCCGACCTCGGCAAAGCCGGGATAGCCTTTAGGGCCGGCCCCTTTGAGCACCATCACGCAGGTCTCATCGATATCGAGTTCTTCGTCGTTGATGCGGGCATGCAAATCTTCAACGCTTTCGAAGACCACCGCACGACCTCGATGCACCAGCAGCGACGGCGTTGACGCCGACGGTTTGATGACCGCACCGTTGGATGCAAGATTACCTTTCAGTACCGCAATTCCGGCCTTGTCCTTGAACGGTGCTGCCAGCGGCAGAATCACCTTGCGGTCATAGCATTCAGCCTCGGCATTATTGGCACCGATGGTTAAACCATTGACGGTCAATGCATCCTGATAGATCAGGTGATCTAGTTCACGGATAATGGCAGGCAATCCGCCGGCGTAATAAAAATCTTCCATCAGGTATTCCCCTGATGGCTGCAAGTTGAGCAGGCAAGGCGTATCGGCACCAATGGCATCCCAGTCTTCCAGTTTGAGATCAATACCGATACGTCCGGCAATCGCCAGCAGATGCACCACGGCATTGGTAGAGCCGCCGATCGCAGCATTGACACGGATCGCATTTTCGAAAGCTTTGCGCGTCAGAATTTTTTTCATGGTCAGGTCTTCCTTGACCATTTCTACAATCCGTCTGCCGGACATGTGTGCCAGTACCTGACGACGCGCATCGACAGCAGGAATGGCCGCGTTATGCGGCAGCGACATGCCGAGCGCTTCGACCATGGAAGCCATCGTCGACGCGGTTCCCATCGTCATGCAATGTCCACGCGAACGGTTCATGCAGGATTCTGCATCGATGAATTCTTGCATCCCGATCTTGCCGGCCCGGACTTCTTCCGACATTTGCCAGACGCCGGTGCCAGAGCCAATGGTCTTACCTTTGTAGCGGCCATTCAACATCGGCCCGCCCGACACGCCTATCGTCGGCAAATTGCAGCTGGCCGCCCCCATTAACAGGGCTGGTGTGGTTTTATCGCAGCCCATCAGCAGCACGACGCCATCGATCGGATTACCGCGGATCGATTCTTCGACATCCATCGACGCCAGATTGCGGAACAACATCGCCGTCGGGCGCAGATTGGATTCGCCTAACGACATCACCGGAAACTCGACAGGAAAGCCGCCCGCTTCATACACCCCCTTTTTTACGTATTCGGCGAGCTCGCGGAAATGCGCGTTGCAAGGTGTCAGCTCAGACCATGTGTTGCAAATACCGATAACCGGCCTACCGTCGAACAGATGGTGCGGCAAACCCTGATTCTTCATCCAGCTGCGATGAATGAAGCCATCTTTGTCTTGCTTGCCAAACCACGCCTGACTCCGTAATGGTGGATTTTTTTTATTGTCGTTTGTATTGTCTTGCGACATGGCGGTCTCCAAAAATTGGGAATGAGGTTTTACGCAATAAGCCGCTGACTAGGCCCATTGCCGCAGGCAGTGCATGTGCACGGCAAGGTGATGTGACAACGCCAGCGGAATTTTTCGTAAGTCCTGTTAGTGAATGAGTCATTTGGCTGTGGGGATCAGACCGGCGGCACTGGCCAGATGCCAGAGCCCGGCCTGGGTTGGATCAACGATTTCATCTCTGTCAGCAGACAGACCGAAGTGGGATATAGCAATGCGATAGCGCTCGCAAAGCAGCTTGTCGCCTATCAGGATCAGTGGTGGCGCCTTGCTTGATACGTTGTCAGGAAAGGCTAATATCGCTTCGACGATTTCGTAACCAATCAGCAACCCGGATAAATAATCCGCTAGTTGTGTCGGCGCAAGCTGATTTGTCAAACCGAGTGTGCGCACGCTGATGAGTTTTGACAGTACACCACTTTGCGGATGATCTCTGGCAACATGCAGCCCACGTTCGAAGGCTGACGGACGCTCAAGATCCTGATCCTCCTCATAGGACATCAACCGTCCCAAAATCGTATGCTGGCGTAATGCCGAATACACTTCGCCAGTCATGAACGTAGTGAAATTTTCAATTCTTCCCGCTTGCACTTTCACCCATTTTGAATGGGTTCCTGGTAGCACAATTAACTGCTCTTGATCACTTGCCGTGAGTGCTGGATACAGATGCAGCGCTCCCAGAATTTGGGTTTCCTCGCCACGCATAACATTCGGGAACAACCCGCCTGCTATCACGCCCGGAGCAATATGCACAGGCCGCCCCTGCGGGCCAGCGGTGGTGACCAGATGCAAGGCCAGATCCACGACATTAGCGGGAGTTTCAACGTAGGGAGCCTCACGCCACCCTTGGGCGCTGCCGACCATGCCTGCGGCAAGTATCGGAAGCTGCGGATATTGCATCAGCCAGTCACCGCATAAGCTTGTCAATGCGCCTGCAAAGCCATTCTCTGGCAAATGCATGATGCCCCAGTCGGCCTGGCGACTTTCTACAACCTTCTCCGGCCCCGCCAGCAAGTAGGCGCGCAAGGAGGAGGTGCCCCAATCGAGGGCAATTAGCTGTGCTTGACTCTGTGCTTGATTCATCGGTTTGTTGGAAAAACCTTTTAAAGGAAAGTTGATACACAGTATTTCAAGCTACATAGATTGTCAATATATGAAACACTCATTCAACATGTGGTATTTACTTTGGAGCGTTGTTATAACTCAGGCGTCGCATGCACTTCTTAGATATGTGGGTTCATATCGCACATTGAGTCCGATCTGTATCCAGCAAATAGAACAATTGCACTGTTACCTGCACGCTGACGCCGACAGTACTTGTGAGTTAATGGCGATGGCGCAGGCAATCACGACTACGCTACTCGCGGTACGACGCACCGGCTTTAGAGATACCTGGCGCAAGAGCTTTGCCTGAGTTTTGTAGCCAATGCCAGATATGCCCTGAGCCGACTAGGCTTTCAAGCGCACGAGGAGGTCGCGCGGGAAGAAGGGGCTCATTCTTATTTGAGTCCATTGGCAGAGCCGTCGGACAGGGCAATCGGAAAGATGTTTTTCCTGCCGAAACCACCTAGCTCGGTGGTCGTGGGGTCAGGGATTAGGGAGGTAGTTACATCCTTAGCGCCGTCGCGCCAAGCTCGGTGGAAATGCCGAAGGCCGCTTGTTTGACGGTGTCGACCAGAGATTCCATACGTTTGAGCGGCATGTAAGGATTGGTGCTGGAAACGCTGATCGCAGCAACAATCGTGTGACGAGCGTCGTATATCGGCGCGGCCACGCAGCGAATCGACGGTTCATTGTCCTCCAGATCGAAGGCATAGCCCCCTGCCGCATATTGGCGCATCTGATCGCGAAATTCGGTCCAGCTGCGTTTCGGCAACAGTTTGGATGCATCGGAGTTACTTGTCGCATTACGTTTTTGAAAGAGGATTTTCCATTCATCCTCTGACATACCCAGCATCAATCCCTTACCGACACCAGTGGTCGCGATCGGCATCCGATGACCGACACGCGAACGCATTTCCAATCCCCTTTTTCCAGGAATTTTATCCAGGTAAAGTACATCGTCAACATCGCGTATCGCTAAATGTATCGTGTCGCCAGACAGCTCTGCCAGTTGGTCCAGATAAGGGCGCGCCACGACTGTCAATGAGATTTCATCTCGCGCTTGGAAACCCAGTTCAATCAACTTCGGCCCCAGCACATATCCGGCATTCGCCGTAAAACGCAAATAGCGCTCCTGCACCAGGCAACTCGCAAGGCGGTGCGTCGTGCTACGAGTGGTGCCGACTACCCGCGAAATTTCCATCAGCTCACGAGCACCGCCGGCGACCGCCTGTAGTACCGCCAATCCGCGCGTGAGTGTCTGGGTCCCAGTAGGAGTGCCATTATTTTGAGTGATCTCAGTCAAGTCGGGTGCCTTACGCATCATGGAAGTCGGACATCATAAAAATCAGTGTTGAACAAGTTCACAGGATACCTGTTTGGAGGAGAAACGGCGAGGGTCACTGAATACTTTTGGTTAAATACTACATATTGGGATGATATATCATATATTGACAACGCATATAACTTCCAATACAGTCAATCAAATGCCACTTTAGCAATTGTTTTTAGGCCATCGTATTAAACAGTCACTGCATCAAGAGCGGAAGCAAACCCAGTTGGCTACGCCGAAAAGAACTGACCAGGAGAAGAGATTCATGAAGATCACCAAACTGACCACTTACATCGTGCCGCCACGCTGGTGCTTTCTGAAAATAGAAACCGATGAAGGTGTGGTCGGCTGGGGCGAGCCGGTAGTCGAAGGACGCGCCCACAGCGTGGCGGCAGTCGTTGAAGAATTATCCGACTACCTGATTGGCAAAGATCCGCGCCATATCGAAGATCATTGGACGGTGCTATATCGCGGCGGCTTCTATCGCGGCGGCGCCCTCCACATGAGTGCGCTGGCCGGAATCGACCAGGCGCTATGGGATATCAAGGGCAAGGCGCTCGGCGTTTCAGTCAGTCAGTTACTGGGTGGATCGGTGCGCGATCGCATCCGCGTCTATTCATGGATAGGCGGCGACCGCCCGGCCGATACTGCGGCGGCAGCCAAAGATGCCGTCGCGCGCGGTTTTACCGCAGTGAAGATGAACGGTACTGAAGAACTGCAGTTCGTTGATTCCTACGAAAAAGTAGAAGCGGCGCTGGCTAACGTTGCCGCCGTGCGCGAGGCGGTCGGTCCGCATATCGGCATCGGCGTCGATTTCCACGGCCGCGTGCACAAGCCGATGGCGAAGATCCTGATCAAGGAACTGGATCAATACAAGCTGATGTTCATCGAAGAACCGGTACTTAGTGAAAACTACGAAGCCTTGAAAGAACTGGCGCCATTGTCCAGTACCCCGATCGCGTTGGGCGAACGGCTGTGTTCGCGCTGGGACTTCAAGCGCATCCTCAGCGAAGGATATGTGGACATCATCCAACCGGATGTCTCCCACGCAGGCGGCATCACCGAAACCCGAAAAATCGCCACCATGGCCGAAGCCTTTGATGTCGCGGTGGCATTGCACTGTCCTCTCGGTCCGATTGCGCTGGCAGCTTGCCTGCAAGTGGACGCCGTGTCGTACAACGCCTTCATCCAGGAACAAAGCCTGGGCATTCACTACAACGAGAGCAACGATTTGCTCGACTACGTGAAAAACCCGGAAGTATTTGCCTACGACAAAGGCTACGTCACCATTCCACAAGGACCTGGACTAGGCATTGAAATCAACGAGGAGTATGTCAAGGAACGCACTGCCATCGGCCATCGCTGGCGTAATCCGATCTGGCGCCACAAGGATGGCAGCTTCGCAGAATGGTAAAGATATCGCTTAACAAAGGGCTGCCATAGGCGCATATCGAGAAGAAGAGTGGAGACTTCATGTCGCAAGCTCTCATCCCGCATTCTACGAATTCCGATCCCAGAATAATCACAATTCATGCCCACGCATACACCTGTCATTGGGTGCGGGGCATACTAAAAAATTCCGCACTATGGATTGATTGCCATTCCGAGGAGTATCTGAACCGATGAAGTCACGGGCATCGGTCCGATGTTGTAGCGCGCCGGACAGCGGAGCTGATTACTGAAATTCCGCTCTGTTTTGACATCAACAAGGAGACTTTGACATGAAAACTATAATTCGAAAAACGATTGCCACGCTGGGCTTTGCCGCAATAGCACTGAGTAGTCATGGTGCAATAGCGGAAGACATCAAGATCGGCTTCCTGGTCAAAATGCCTGAAGAAGGCTGGTTTCAGGACGAGTGGCGTTTTGCAGAACAAGCAGCGAAAGAAAAGGGTTTTACCATCATTAAAATTGGTGTCCCGAATGGCGAAAAAGTGATGAGCGCCATTGATAACCTGGCAGCACAGCAGGCACAAGGTTTTGTGATTTGCGTGCCGGACGTCAAGTTAGGCACAGCGATTGCTGCCAAGGCCAAACAACTCAAGCTTAAGTTCTCCACCGTCGACGATCGCCTGATTGACGGCAAAGGTAAGCCCATAGAAAGTGTGCCGCATATGGGCATTTCCGCGTTTGAAATCGGCAAACAGCTAGGCGCGGGTCTGGTGGCAGAGATGAAAGTGCGCAAATGGAATATGAATGAAGTTGGCGCATTACGCATTTCGTTTGACGAACTTCCTACTGCAAAAGAGCGTACCGACGGCGTTCTTGCAGCGCTGAAGGCCGCCGGCTTTCCAACGGCGAACGTAATCAGTGCCCCGCAAGCGAAGACGGATACCGAGAGTGCCTTTAACGCCGGTAGCACTGCCTTACTGAAAAATCAGAAATTCAAAAAGTGGCTAGCTTTTGGCTTGAACGATGAAGCGGCTTTAGGTGCCGTGCGCGCCGCTGAAGGCCAGGGCATCAAGGCAGACAGCATGATTGCGATTGGCATAGGTGGCAGCGCCTCAGCCCTCAGCGAGTTTGCGAAAAAAGAAGCGACAGGCTTCGTGGGTACGGTTCTGCTCAGCCCTAAACGTCATGGCTACGAAACAGCGATGAACATGTACGAATGGGTCAAAAACGGCAAAGTCCCGCCAGCCCTTACCCTGACCAGCGGTACCGTCATGTATCGCAACAATCAAAAAGAAATCAAAGCAGAAATGGGTCTTTAGGCCATACGCAGGCGGGCTTCTGCCCGTCTGCCAGCAGAAGACAGACTGCGCCAGAATCGCTCAGACGGTTGGCGCAGCGCTTCATCATCAGACTTACGCAACAGGCCCTAGCCACATCGCCGCAGTCCGTGCGGCGATGTGGCTAGGCAAGGCGATACCAACACCTGCGGCTTTTTGCGTAAGTCCTGATCAACCACAGCAGATCGCCCTGCGCGAGGAGACTACCCGTGAGCACCTATCTGCAATTTTCATCCATCAGCAAAACCTTTCCTGGTGTGAAAGCGCTGGACGGCGTTTCGTTTGAGGTCGCCGGAGGACAAGTCCATGGACTCATGGGCGAAAACGGCGCTGGAAAATCCACGCTGCTAAAAATACTCGGTGGTCAATACACGCCCTCTTCCGGTCAAATTTTGATCGGGGGCCAGGAACAGATCTTCCACCGCGCCAGCGATTCCATTGCTGCCGGGATTGCGATCATCCATCAGGAACTCCAATACATTCCCGACATGTCGGTGGCCGACAACCTCATGCTGGGTCATTTCATTTCCAAGTTTGGCTTTCTGCGTGATTCCTCTGCCCTCGAATTGGTCAGGTCGGAATTAGCGCGGATGGGTGTGGATATCGATCCGCGTGCGAAGTTACGCGATCTGTCCATTGCGCAGCGACAGATGGTGGAGATTTGCAAGGCATTGATGCGTGATGCCAAAGTCATCGCTCTGGACGAACCCACCAGCAGCCTCTCTCACCGCGAAACCGACATACTGTTTCGCCTAGTAGATGACCTGAAGCACAAGAACAAGGCCTTGATTTATATCTCTCACCGCCTGGAAGAGATCTATCGTTTGTGCGACAGCTGCACTGTACTCAGGGACGGACGTAAAGTGGTGTCCTACCCCTCATTGGAGCAGGTTGATCAGCACGAGTTGATCAACCAGATGGTGGGCCGTGAAATTGTCGACATCTACGATTATCAGCCTCGCCCCTTGGGTCAGCAGATTCTGAAGGTCGAGAACGTGCAGGGCAAGTCCGTACCACGGCCATTGAGCTTTGAAGTTCATCAAGGCGAAATTCTCGGTTTTTTTGGTTTGGTGGGAGCAGGCCGAAGCGAATTGATGAAGCTGGTGTATGGGGCAGACAAACTGCATGCGGGGAAAATTGTTCTCGACAATCAGGAGTTACTCCAATCGGACATTCAAAACTCGATTGCCAAAGGGATGGTGTTTTGCCCCGAGGATAGAAAAGAAGAAGGCATTGTGCGCGGAAGTTCGGTTTCGGAGAACATCAATATGAGCGTGCGACGTCATCATCGCAAATTCCGATTTTTCGTCGACGACAAAAAAGAAGCCGCTATAGCAGACCGGTTTATTGAGTTACTGAAAATTAAAACGCCGAACCGGGATCAGGAAATTCGTTTTTTGTCGGGCGGCAATCAGCAAAAGGCCATTCTGTCGCGCTGGCTGGCCGAACCGGAGGTCAAAGTCATCATCATGGACGAACCCACTCGCGGCATCGACGTCGGAGCCAAACATGAAATTTACGCCGTGATGTACGAGTTGGCCCGCAAGGGTTGCAGCATCGTAATGGTGTCGAGTGAATTACCAGAGGTCCTTGGCGTGTCAGACCGCATTGTGGTGATGTGCCAGGGTCAGATTGTGGGTGAAGTCAGCCACGATGCGGCCAATAAAAACACGGTGCTTGAAATGGCTTTGCCCAAGAGCGCTATCGATTCACACGCTACCGATCACACATTGGAAAGTAAGAGAACATGAATACCCAGCCATCATTAATGCGACGTCTGGTCGCAGACTACAGCCTGATTGTTATCTTTGTCGTGATGTTCGTCGCTTTGTCCTTGACCGTGCCGTATTTCTTTTCACGGCAAAACATCATTGGACTAGGACTTTCCGTATCGCAAATTGGCATGCTCGCCTGCACCATGATGTTTTGTCTGGCCTCGCGTGACTTCGATCTGTCGATTGGTTCCACCGTGGCATGTGCGGGCGTCGTGTGCGCGATGGTCCTCAATAAAACAGACAGCATCGCCATCGGTATTGTGGCCAGTGTGGCATGCGGAGCGATGATCGGTTGGTTCAACGGTGCCGTGATCTCCTATCTGCGTATCAATGCCTTGATTACGACCTTGGCGACCATGCAAATCGTCCGCGGCATGGCCTTCATTGCCTCCGGCGGACAGGCCGTTGGCGTGACCAACGAGAGTTTTTTCGCACTTGGCACGAGCATGCTATTGGGCGTCCCTACCCCGATCTGGATCACGGTGCTGTGTTTTGTCATGTTCGGCGTGATGTTGAACAAGACGGTGTACGGGCGCAATACCCTCGCCATAGGCGGGAATCCCGAAGCTTCGCGCTTAGCGGGCGTCAACGTGGCGAAAACGCGTGTCTATATCTTTTTGATTCAGGGCGCGGTAGCCGGTTTGGCAGGGGTCATTCTGGCTTCGCGGATTACGAGTGGCCAACCTAATGCAGCGCAAGGTTTTGAACTTAGTGTGATCTCGGCCTGTGTGCTGGGAGGAGTTTCGCTGATGGGTGGACGCGCCACTATCAGTGGCGTGGTGGTGGGGGTTCTCATCATGGGTACGGTGGAGAACGTCATGAGTCTGCTAAATGTGGATTCCTTTTATCAATATGTGGTGCGAGGCACGATCTTGTTATTGGCCGTGTTGGTGGACCAGCTCAAGAGCCGCAGGGAGTAAGTCATTGCAAATGCCGATTTTCTGCCAACGGATCGGTCTGCTGGCAGTAAGCGGAAGTGGCCTGCCTCAAAATAGACCGACATTCTCGCTTGTTTTAGCAAACATTCAGCGACCATTTAACGAACATTTAAACGGGATAAATATGACGTATCGACTTCAAGGAAAAATTTGTATCGTCACCGGCGCCGGCCAAGGCATTGGGGCCGCAGTAGCGGATTGCTTTGCAAGGGAAGGTGCCAGTCTGGTGATTGCCGAGCTGGATCAAGCTCTGGGGGCAGCCAAGGCACGCGAACTCGCCGCGCAAGGTACTGCCGCCTTATTTGTTCACACCGATGTGACGCAGATCGATTCGATTCAGGCCATGGTGGCAGAAACTCTGGCGCGGTTTGGACGCATTGATGTCCTGGTCAACAACGCGGGTATCAACGTTTTTCGCGAACCTTTAAAAGCCACCCTGGATGACTGGAAGTTATGCATGTCGGTTGATCTGGATGGGGTGTGGCATTGTTGTCAGGCGGTTTTGCCCGCCATGCTTGACGGTGGCGGCGGCAGCATTATCAATATGGCATCTACCCATTCCTTTTCCATTATTCCCGGCTGCTTTCCCTATCCGGTGGCCAAGCATGGCGTGATTGGCCTGACCCGCGCCCTGGCGCTGGAATATGCGGCCCGCGGTGTGCGCGTCAATGCGATTGCGCCAGGTTATATCGAAACGCGGCTCAATATCGATTACTGGAACAGTTTTCCCGATCCGGTTGCTGCCCGCCAAGCCACCTGCGATCTGCTGCCCCCCAAGCGCATCGGACGTCCCGAGGAAATCGGCATGACGGCCGTATTTCTCGCGTCTGATGAGGCGCCATTCATCAATGCCATTACCCTTGTCGTGGATGGCGGGCGATCGGTTCTTTATCACGACTGAAACGACTGACTACAGCCACACGCGCCTCCATCCGATGTTGACGTCTGAGCCAGTTGGGATGGATGAAGAAATTCAGAGCTTCCTGTACTGAAAATCCTCTCGGAAAAGCTGCTCTTACTACACAAGGATTTATATGAACGGGGCGACTCAACTTGAACTACTGATTGATGCGCAGAATATTCTGGGAGAAAACGTGCTGTGGTGTGAACGCAGTCATCGCGTCTTCTGGACCGATATTCCTGCGCAGCGGCTGCATAGTTATTCGCCGGAGAACGGCACCTCCCGCGTATGGAGCATGCCGGAGAGATTGTCGTGCTTTGCGTTCACGCAAGATGAACATATTCTGCTGATCGGCCTGGCATCGCGCCTGGCATTTTTCAATCTGCTGACCGACACTGTGAGCGCTATCTGCGACGTCGAATCCGACCTGGCGATGACGCGAGTCAATGACGGCCGTTGTGACCGTCAAGGCGGCTTCGTGTTCGGCACCATGGATGAGCGAGCCAGCAAAGAAGCAATCGGCAGTTTTTATCGACTCCATCCCGATCTGACACTGGAGCGTCTGCCCTTACCGAAAATTGCCATCGCCAACAGTATTTGTTTCAGTCCCGATGGCAGCGCGATGCTATTTTGCGACTCGGTCGAAAAAATCATCTACCGCTGGGATGGTTACGCACGCGGGGACACCACCCCTATCCGCGTGTTTGCCGATCTCAGTCCCGGCTCTGCTGCGCCTGACGGGGCCATCATCGACGCCGACGGATTTCTGTGGAGCGCGCAATGGGGTGGCGCTCGCGTGGTGCGTTATGCGCCAGACGGCAGCGTCGAACGCATGCTGCAACTTTCGATATCGCAGCCTAGCTGCGTCTGCCTTGGCGGCGCCCGGCTGAACCAACTGTTTGTGACGACTGCGCGGGAAGCGCTTACGCTCACTCAGCTTGCCGATCAGCCCTTGGCCGGAGGGTTGTTTCATACCCGGTTGGATGATGTACACGGCTTACCAGAAGCACGCTTCAACGGCCTCATTTCATGACCAAAACAAGGGCAAGCTGATGATGCAAATTTGGCATGAATCACTGGAGTCGCTTGCCCCTGGTTTGTTTCGCATGCATCTGCGCGGTTCACATGTCTGGCTGAGCTTTCTCAATGTCGGTGCGCGCATCGAACGCTGGCGTCGTCTCAATCGCGATGGTGAGTGGATAGATCTGTGTCTTTTCTATCCGGATCCTCGGTGCGCCCTGGCGGATACAGTCGCAATGGGAGCGACTATCGGGCGATTTGCCAACCGTATCGCCAGCGGTGAATTTCGACTGAACGGAACAACGATACATCTGGAGCGGAATGAAGACGGAAAAAACCATCTTCACGGTGGCACGCAGGGATTTGGTCAATGTCTGTGGCACCTGAAACAAAGCGACTCGCATAGCGTTGAGTTCAGTTTACATTCGCCGGATGGGGACCAGGGCTATCCAGGTGCTGTGGATATGACAGTGCGTTATGAACTGGAATCAGAAGATCAATTGCGCATCGTGCACCGCGCTATTTGCTCGCAGGACACGATCATCAATACCACTAACCATGCCTATTTCAATCTGCATGGCGCCTCGATGGCAGCAAGTGAATTGCCCTTGCCAAGCATCATGGATCACCACTTGCACATTTCTGCGGACCAGTACTTGCATGATCGCGGTGATTTTATTCCTTCAGGTGCGGTGCTGGATGTCGAAGGCACAGGTTTCGATTTTCGCCGGCCGCGCGCCTTATCCGATCAGGTGCCACGCAGGCCCAATGGCTGGCTCAACACTACCTTTGTGAACCCCCAACGCGATCCCATGCATAGATTGGTAAAGGTTAGCGCTCCAACATCTTCGTGGCTGCTGAGCGTGGGTACCGATGCTCCGGGCATCATTGTTTACAACGGATTTTCTCTTTCCAGAGAGCAGACTTTTGGTCGGTATAAAGCTTGCTCCGGATTGTGTATCGAGCCACAAAATTTCCCGGATTGCGTCAATCATCCGGAGTGGCCCTCCGCGACAGTAAGTCCATCACAACCGTATTTCCGAACCATTATTTATCGATTATCAGAGCGTGGTTGATGAGGGATGACGTCCCGAACAATCTGGAGGCCCGATACTCTTTCAGGTCACTTGCTACCAATTAACTGAAAATTAAATCCCATATAATGGTACTGAATATCATATATTGACAGATCGCATAACTTGACATAAAGTACATCAAAATCCTCCCTCCGAAAATTCCCAGATAAACCAACGAGGCTGGCACAAAGTAAGCCACAGTAAATCGCCCCGACTTAGCATCTCGTCGTTGTCGGCATAACGCCTTACCACCAGCTCTCAGGCATTGAAGCCACGTCATACCACGTGGAATGCAGTGATGCGCTTCGTATCGCGCGCATTGACACGCTATGCACTTGATGCGCGATGAGCACGCTGAGCGCACCGATCAGATTGAAGACGCACCGCATTGAGATGGCAGGGGAATTGACCTGGAATGTGATATCGACGACGCCCGTTATCGTCACTTATCGCAACGAGTTAATGCCACCGTCCTCTCGCTAAGCTTCGAAAGAAGGCTTGGTTTTTATCTCTGCGATAAAAATTGAGAAGAATCAAAAATGATAAAAATTAAACTATAAGAGGAGAGCCAACGTGAAACAAAAAAATACCAAATTGCATTGCCTGGGGATAGCGGTAACCACCATGATGATCGGTGCCATCTGTACTCAGGCACAAGCACAGACCAATGTGACCATCTATGGCCGGATTGACGCTGGCGTCGATTTTCAAACTGGTGTTGCACTGAAAGACGCCAATGGGAATCTGACCGGACAAACCGGCAGCAAAATGGGGGCATCCGGTAATCAGTGGGGCACCAGCATGATCGGCTTCAAGGGCGTTGAAGATCTGGGTGGCGGGATGAGTGCTCTTTTCTTGCTGGAAGCCGGCTTTGACGCTACCAAAGGTTCGCTTAACGGTGGCGCCTTGTTTAATCGGCGCTCTTATGTAGGGCTCAACGGCGGTCTCGGCTCGGTCAAGCTCGGTAAAAATTTGTTCATCGTCAACGACGTTTGGTATCTCGATCCTACCGGACAGCAATGGATGGGGTCGGCTAGCTTAGTCAGCGGCCGTAACTGGCCAGGTGCTGACAACGTAATCGAATATCAAACACCCACTTGGTCCGGTTTTAACGCCACCGTGCAAACCGGCCTGGGTGAACAGGCGGGCTCAACCACTGCCGGTCGGAAAGATGGCATCTCTCTGCTCTACACTAACGGCGACCTTGAACTGCGTGGCATATATGACGTGATTCGTGACACCAACGGCAAATACACGAACCTCTATACGGCTTCCAAAGATTGGATCCTGGGCGGAACTTACACGGTGGACAAACTAAAACTATTTGCCGGATATGAAAATATTTCAGCACCGAACACCTTAGCACCGACTGATCCCAACAAACTCAATCATTACTGGGTCGGCCTCAACTACACAATAACGCCAGCATTGACCTTGATCGGTGCTGCTTACCATAGCAAGCTCAATAATGACGCCGGCAGCGCCAACCTGTTTTTGGTCGGCGCTAACTATAACCTTTCGAAACGAACATTGTTATACGCGAGCATAGGTACGGTACACAACAAGGGCAAAGCGAATTTCGGCACTGAGTATGACAATCCCTTGCCCGGGCATGCCCAGAGCGGTGGTTATGCTGGCATCAGCCATTCGTTCTAAGGGAGTTCTGGTTTAAGCGACTGCTCCCGGCAATCTCGGTGCGGCAGACTCTTCCATTCTCGTCATAATTTTTGGACTAGAGGCATCAGTTGAACGACTGCGGCCTCTTTTTTTATGTTCGCGCCTTCAATTCAGGGCTGCACCTGAGCCACCCCTGCCTGTCTTTTGATCCGCTGGCACCGACCGACGGAAACAGCCCGGCACGCGTGATCTGATATCGCGCCTGCGCGGCTTCCACATTCAGCATGGAGACGCGCAGATCGCGATTATTTTTCAATGCAAGTTCTTCTATCCTTTGCAGGCGTGCATCGGAGAAAAAATTGCGCCAGCCTATATCAACAGCGGCCTGACCATCGGCGCTGCCACCATTGCTGGTGGCAGCAGCGCGGTCTGGTTGCGCGTCGTACACCCCTCCGGCAGGGAAAGAGGTAGCGACAGGCGCATCGGGGCGTTCATAGGTCGGCGGTAAGGAGCAACCCGCCACCAGAATAGCGGCTGCGGTCGCGAAGAGAGACGCCACTTTGATTGCTGCGCCCAGCTCCACCAAGAACAGCACAGGTGAGCGCGGCCCTGAAATGCATCAGACCAAGAAGGGCAACCAATGGCACTTTGGCATGAAGGCCCACATTGGCGTGGACGCCGAGTCTGGCTTGGTGCACACCGTCACGACGACTGCAGCCAATACACATGATGTGACGCAGGCGCATGCTTTGCTGCATGACCTGACGGACTTTACGAATCGAGCGCGTGTCAACTTCTTTTATGCATTTCTGGATCATGAAGATGCGGTGATCGCCATCTATTCAGGCAATCAGCAATCCAAGAACAAGACCCACAAACTGGCACAGTCGCTTGCTGGAAAATTTTCCAGTATCGAGGAGGTTGAAGGCAAGGATTTGCTCAGCTTCATAAAGAAGCTCGAAGCCGCCGGGACGGTCAAGCAACGGCTCTGCCTGGCGATCGACTTCGCTAAGAAGTGCTGCAATGCAGTGGATGGAATCTTGAGCGCCGCGACCAAGCGCGGTGAGCACGCGAAGACGACGCAGGCAACCAAGTATCCAACGTTGTTGGAAGCCGCCAATCGTTATTTGGCAGATGCTTCGAGCACAAATCTCACGTGCTTCTTGGCCGCTATTCAAGGTAATCCGGAAACCACGACATACCGGCGCGACCTGCTGAACAGGCTGACGCACGTTCTCCGCATACACGAAGAGAACAAAAGTCTGAGTCTATTGGAGAGCGCGAACCGCTTGAGTCGGGAGACGAGGGGTGATATTGGCGGTTTTATCGCTCACATCAGACGAAAAAAAACCCGCATCATCGCGGGCCTCCATGTGTTCTAGTGCCATCGGTTGCCAGCCGATGCCAGATTCGATATTACTCCCACTCAATTGTTTCCTAGGCCTTTAAACCCGCATAGATACAGGCTTTCTTGGTTGTTACCATCTAACTTTACCGTCATATTTACCGTCAAAAAACAAACGCTCTGAATGGCGTGGGAGATGCACTCGGTTTGCGCGGCGACTACTCTGCTACATCAGTCATCAACTATCGACAGGAACTGGAAGCCCATCGAAGGCATTGCATCCTACGTTTTTCCGCTTAAGGACCAAGTATAAAGCAACGACTTCTCGTTACCAAACGCTATATAGCGAGCGTGTTCCAATCTTTGAAATCCAAGAGCGGGCACAGTCAGTGCTAAGTCGCGTCGCTCAGCTACCGACACCAGACTGCAGCGCACTTCGGATGGAACCGATTGGTCAAGTCGGAACGCCAGCCACTACCTCTTCGGACTCGAACCACTTTTCTCTCAAAACAAACTGGCGAACCAGATCCGGCTGTGTCGAATAGGCCACCAGCGCCAAGCTACGTTCCGCCCGGCTGCAGGTGACATAGAACAGCCGCCGCGTGGATTCGACCGAAGCGTCGCCTGCCTCCTTCCCGCCAAAGAGTTTCGCGTAGCTGAAGAGGAAACCCCGAGCCTCGACATCATCCATGATGACCATGACCCTCGAAAACTCAAGCCCCTTGACGCCTTGGTGGGTATCGAAATGCGCCTTTCCGGAGACATAGGCGGCGTAGGGAGCGATCTGTAAAAAAGGCGCCGCGAGAAACTCGTCTATCGCTGTCGCCTTCTGGGTTTGACGATCGGCCTCATCATCGCCGTCCTCTTCCACCGCATCTAGCGAGAGATCGCGGTCGACGTTTGGTCGAAGTGCGTCAGGCACGGCGAAGAGTCCACTGCTCGCAACGTTGCGCAGGACATCGCCGAAAGTCGGTTCAGCGCCGGCCTGCCAAAGCAACATCAAGCTGTCGATCGACTCTCTAGCATGACGCAACTGCGTCGACTGATCTTCGGTCGCCCGGAGTTTGTCACCACTGAGTAGTGGTGACAATGTGCGAACGATGCGCGCGACGGCGAAACGATCGCCTCCTCATAGACTTCCGCAATGAACGCTTGATGATCCTCGATGTGGAGGCTGATCACATGTTGATTGCGATCGCTCAAGGCTTCGCGTGCCTCCGCGATCGTTACGTTGCCCAGATTGGCGCGGCTTTTTGATTCGCCCTTCAGGAGCCAAAGTTTGCCATCAGAGCCAACGCCCACGCCGATGAAATCATCCCCGCGCATAGCTACTTCGCGTCCGTCCTTGAATCGCATCCGCCAAACGGGAACGCGGAAATTAGTCTCCTCCTCGACCAGCTCGGAAGCGAGGATCTCGCCGAGATCACCTGATCGCGCTCGTTTTGACTGGGGCAGCAATGCCCTCAAAATCTCGGCGGCCCCGTCGTACCCAAGTCGGGCGACATCGTCTGCGATCCGATCAGCTTGGTCGTAATGGGTTCTAACCGCTTCACCGAGCTGCTCAAGAGCAGCAGCGCGACCACCAGCTTTCTCCGTGTAGGTTCGGAGCGTTTTCTTTTTGTTTTTCTGCTTGGTGCCAGCGCACCAATCCTTGTATAAAGCCATGGCTCCTCCTACACGTTCTTACTTGTTTTGTTTTATGTGCGTGACATGAGCGACCGTGGATCGCCCTGCTTTCTCAGTATCAGCTGGATCATCGCGAACAGGCGATGAAAGAGATAATCGATATGGTCCACATCGATTATCGGCACCTGGTTGACCTCGGAGTGACGGATCAAATGGCTGTTGCCGATGGAGTTCAACTCCAGCGCCTCCGCATCCAGTCTTGCCCGCAACGATGGCTCCGAAGCTGTGGCGTCCAGGATGATCTTGATCGACCTTTTCTTGTCGCTTGGGTCTGCAAGGGACTTGAGCCGTTCCCATGCGTCCCACAAACGCTCCAGCGCTTCTCGGCGAACCAGGGGGTTGCGGTCTGAAAACTTCGCCCGACATTCCTCCAGCATATTGTCGAGCGTGCGGTCTCCGGTGTTGAAAACCGTTCGCCGCAGATCATCACCCAACACCAACGGGAGTACGCGCACAAGACGACCTGTCGAGAGCATTTCGAAGGCCACGCCATTGCGTGCAAAGATGCGGTTGACGGTAGCGCGCAACTCCTCCTGCCCGACTTGTTGATCGAAACTCAGATGGTGGTGACTGAAGAAGTCGTGGTACTTGCCGGGATTCGGCTTCGCCACCGAAGCGTAGACGAACTCAATAAAGTCCAGGATGAGCAACGTGTTCGGCGCGAACGGCTGGCGCTGCAAGAAAAAGCCATCCTCCACCTCGCTCGTGGTTTCAAGCGGCCAAGCCAACTCTGGCATTTCCGCAATCACGGCTGCCGCCAACGAATCGGGATCGCTTCCGCAAATAGCTTGCCCATCCGGGCAACGCGCGGGAAACTGCAAACCGAAGGCAGCGCTGTTGATTAACGCCTGCACCGTTCCCACTAGGCCCGCCCAGACAGTGGGCGAAATCATCTGCTCGGTACGAGCACGTGGGCCGTTCTCTCGGTCGCTGAAATAGTCCACCATTAGCGCGGCTCCTCTTGCGTAAGCGGCGCGACTGGTGCGGCGCCGTTGACCATCTGCTCGAATCTCTCGGCGCTGGCGAGTACCGCATCAAGCTGCACAGTTTCACCGAAAATCATTCCCGACATGGCCGCATAGTCCCTGATGATTGCATCCCGCATCGCCGGACTGGGCGTCAGCGTGAATGTGCCGGGGATTGCAGTATCGAGCCCTAGATCGGCGCTACCGAAGAACAGCCGCGCATGGTGCGCGCAATCGATCGCCAGCGCATGGTCGGCCTGCCATTCGTGTGCCGACACGGCCTGCATTAGCTGATGTACGTCGTAGTAATGGCGCGAAACGCGCTGTCCACCATGGCGTAGTTCGCCGCGACGGTCGTACCATTGGCGCAGACCGTGCAGGATGATGACCTTGTCCCAGAAGGTGCGCTCGGGCTTCACGGTCGTGACGTTGGCCACGGTCAGGTTCAGGTCGGATAGGTCCTGCGCCACGTAGGGCGTGACCGTGGCTGCGACGTGCGGGTCCAGTGCCGACTTTGCGCCGGCCTCAATCTTGACCGCAGAGCGGATGTAGTCGCCGGTGGTGGCCGTAACAGCGGGATACCAGAACAGTAACGTCTGGCCATCCTTATCCTCGGGGTCGGGCTCCAGCCGGAAACGGGCATCTGGAATGATAGAGGTGGCGAGCTGGGTGAACTGCTCCGTCAATGGTCCAGCAATGTAGCTTTGGCAAGCGTTGCGGATGGCTTCGAGACGTGCGCGACGCTTCTTTCCGCTCAGAGCATTCAACTCAGCCACATCGGCTGACTGTCCCAGATCGTCGCGAAAGACGGTGATGTCGATGTCCTCGGAAAATCGCGAGATCAGGCCGAAGGCTTTGGACAGGGAGGTGCCGCCCTTGAACAGCAGGCGAGGACCGCCAGCGTCTAATCCGTTGAACAGTACATCAAGCGTCCAGCAAACCCAGAAGTCTTTTTCGACATTCTGGACTGCGGTACCCAATCGAGCGGCAGTTCCGAGAAACAGATCGCGCCGCTCAGCATCGCTCGCGACAATCACTTCGTGGAAAGACGGGTTCAATCGGTGACCTCTAGATGTTTGGCCGAACGGCGACGGGTCGTTGGCGATTTTGTGCCTTTATGCGGTGGCGATGTCTTGGCCGCTACTAGCTGCTGATCATCGCCGGGCAGTTCACGAACCAGGCTTTGCATCCACGCTGGTAGCGCGCTAAAGCCATCGATCAGATCTTGGCGGATCGCTGCACCGTGGGTGGGGTCTGCCAACACTTGAGTCAATCGGCGCAGAATACGGTCGCGATCAGAAACCAAGGTGTCTTTCAGCCAATGCAGTGCTTGCACAACGCGCATGGCCGGACGCCCTGCCCAGTAGAGACGGCTGGGCGCGGTTTGCTTGAAGTCTATGGTTAGCTTGTCGAGCTGGATGGCGCGGCGGCGAGCATCGGTATGGATGGTGACGCGGGCCGGCACGGCATCGGTCAGACCGAGATCGTTGGCGGCGGTCATCCCGTCTACCAGCAAGCGCAACTGGTCGCGACGGGCGATGGCCCCCACCACGGCGCGGTAATCTGGCGTGGTCGGGCGCTTCGTTAATTTGTTAAGCGTCGGTTTGTCATATAGACCACGGTCGATACGGCGCAGATCACCGGCCTGCACCATACGCTGCAAGGCTTTGTCGATGGCATCGCGATTGCCAAGTTGAGCAAAATCAGTCGGCACCCAGACTTGGCCTGGGTCGCCAGCCTTGATTTGCGCAGCGATGATGGATTTGAGATCAGACATAATTTTATCCTGTCCGATCTTTGTACATGTTTTTCGGACCGGAAGCAAGCATTTTGTCCGAAAAATGTAGTTTTATTTCGGACAGCCGTATTAATGGCAGGATGGCGTTTCAGCACTTGTTCCGCATCCGCCGCACAGAGCGAAGGCAGTCCCGCATACGTCTCGCACCGAATTAGGATTATGCGACTTTGATCATGGCCCTGCCCGCTCCGCCTGCCCTGGCAGTCAAGCATGGTGGAGGTACTACCCTGCGGAAACGTAAATATTGATATTTGCTTTCACGCGTCCCGGCGTTGCCGCCGTCGAGCTCGCGGGCGTTGCCCCGCGCCTCGTGCCGAGTCACGGCCATTCGGCATTGATCCCTGACGCCTCCGGCCCTTTGGGCCTGCGCGCGCTGCTTGCCGTAAAGGCGGTGGAGTGTGTGGGGTGGTCTTGCTGTTCCCTTCAATGTACCACGCCGTTCTCGCCGTCAAGGGCTGCGCGTGCCCTGCACGCTGGCGTCCATGCGGCCGTCTACGACCCCTGACTGCTTGCGCTGCGGCGTGTTCCTTCGGTTCCAGGCAATTCCGCCCGATTCGGACTGGAGCACGATCATGTCGCAACTTACTCATTCTCTCGATTCTTCCCTTCTCGTTCGCGATGTCACGGGCGACTACCGTCCTGCCAACGCCGACGAGGTGTTGCAGGCGGCGCAGCGCGTACTCGCAGGACAAATGCGCGACTGCGAAGTCCTGAACTCGCCGCAGGTGGTGCGCGACTTCCTGCGGGTGAAGCTGGGAGCGCTGGAGCACGAGGTGTTCGCCGTCATCCATCTGGATGCACAGAACCGTGTCATCGAATACGTCGAGATGTTTCGCGGCACGGTGAGCCAGACATCGGTGTATCCGCGCGAGGTGGTCAAGGAGTCCCTGGCCAGAAACAGCGCTGCGTTATTGCTGGTGCATAACCATCCGAGCGGTTCAACCCAACCGTCGCGCGCCGACGAGACGCTCACGCAGGCGCTGAAGTCGGCACTGGCGCTGGTGGACGTGCGCGTGCTGGATCACCTGATCGTCGCAGGTGGCGACATCCTGAGTTTTGCCGAACGCGGCTTGTTGTAACCCGAGGGGGTATTGCCCCCCTTTTTTTTTGCGTCCTTGACGTGCAGAACGGCTGCGCGCGGCGTTGGTTTCAGCGCAGCCCCTGGCCCATCGGCCGCTGTTCGTCTTTCCCCAAGTTCATCGCTTTCTCCCGCGACCGTAGCCCGCAGTGCCTGGCAGTCAAGGCGCGCAGGGCCGAGTCCTCGCTGCACTGCGGGCCGCACCAACCCTGCGCTTCTTCCTTGACGGCCATGCCCTCGCAGGCCCGGTTTTTCGCGGGCGATGAACTCAGGAAAGACGGCGGCAAACAGGGACCGGCCCAGGTCTCTGCGCCGAACCAACCAAAGCCACAACGGGCTCCGAATCTTGGAATCCGGTCAGCTTTGAAAACCACAGGAGGCAGCGCATGCAGACATCGACACCGTGAAATCGACAACGAATTTTTCTTCATCCATTTTGTTTTCAACGTCCCGCGAGGGATAGGAGCTCTCACCATGAACACCATCACCCATCAAGAATCCCAAGCACTGCACGCGGCAGTTTTTACCCCAGCCGCCGCTACCATTGCGGCATACGACCTGCTGTTGATTCCGCTGTCGCAGTTGCGGCCTTCAAGCCGCAACGTGCGCAAGAGCGGCGGCGCGTCGATTCCCGAGCTTGCATCGAGCATTGCCCGCGTCGGTCTGCTGCAAAATCTCACTGTCACCGCATCGAGCGATGGTGAGCATTACGAAGTCGTCGCAGGCAAGCGGCGTCTGGCAGCATTGAAGCTGCTGGCGAAGCGGCGCAAGCTTGCCAAGACCCATGAAGTGCCTTGCCTGTTGGTGCCGGATGCATCCGCACGCACCGTGAGCCTGACCGAGAACGTGCAGCGTGAGGCCATGCACCCCGGCGAGCAGTTCGAGGCGTTCGCCGCATTGGTGGCCGAAGGTCGGCCTGTCGAAGATATTGCCGCTGATTTTGGTGTGACACCGCTTGTGGTGCAGCGCCGTTTGAAGTTGGCGAATGTGTCGCCGCGCCTGCTGGCCGACTATCGCGCCGACACTGTCACGCTCGACCAGTTGATGGCGCTCGCCATCACGGACGACCACAGCGCACAGGAGGCGGCGTTCTATGACGCACCGCAGTGGCAGCGTAGCGCGCAGGCGCTGCGCGAACACCTGACCGAACGCGAGATCGACGCCACGCGCGATGCGCTGGCGCGATTCGTCGGCATCGACGCTTACGAGGCCGCAGGCGGTGGTGTTCGGCGCGACCTGTTCTCGGACGACACACGCGGCGTGTTCCTCTCCGATGCCGCATTGCTGGATACCTTGGCGCGAAACAAACTTGCAGCCGCTGCGGACAGTGCCCGTGCGGAGGGTTGGGCATGGGTCGAAACGGTGCCGCGCATCACATCGGCAGAACTGCACAGCTTCCAGCGTGCCCGCCGTGAGCGGCGCACGCCAAACAAGAGCGAGGCCAAGCGCATCGCCAAGCTGCAATCGCGGCAGCAGGCCATCGACGACAAGCTGAATGCCGACGATGCCGAGGACATCGCGGAGGAAGAAGCCTCGCCCCTCTATGAGGAAAGCGACAAACTTGGTGCGGAACTCGACATCATCGAGCAATCGCTGTTGGTGTTTGCACCCGAGGTGCTGACAATAGCCGGGGCTATCGTGGCCGTCGATCACACTGGCGAAATCGTCATCCATCGCGGCCTGTTGCGTGAGGCCGAGGCCAAAGCACTACGGGCGCAGGAACGGCAGGGCATGCAGGCTGGCGATGATAGCGAAGGCGAGGCGCAGCAACCGACCACGCCGAACATTTCCGAGAAGCTGGCACGGCGCTTGAGCGCACATCGCACGGCAGCGCTGCAAGCGGAAGTCGCCCGCCATCCGCAAGTGGCGCTGGTGGCCGTGGTGCATCGCCTCGCGTTGCGCGTGGTGGTCGATGGCTACCGTTCGGACGATTCGCCGATCAACATCAGCGCTTCGCCGCAGGATGGACTTGATACGTTCGCGCCAGACGTGGCGCAGTCGCTCGCCCTGATCGGCATGCGGGAAGTGCGGCAGGCGTGGGCAGCACGGCTACCCAGTGACCCGGACGCACTGTTCGCGGAACTGCTGGCGTTGCCACAGCAGGAACTGCTATCGTTGCTGGCGGTGTGCGTAGCTACGACGGTGGGCGCGGTCACGCCACGCGAAGACACATTGCCTGCATCCGCACTGGCGCAGGCGGTAGGCCTTGACATGCACTCGTGGTGGACACCGACCGCCGAAGGCTACTTCGCCCATGTGTCGAAAGCCAAGGCCATCGAGGCGGTGCAGGTGTTCGCGCCGGAGCATGCGGCGCGGCTCGCCAAGCTCAAGAAGAACGATCTGGCCAGCGAAGCGGAACGGCTGGCGGTCGGCACGGGCTGGCTGCCGGTGATGTTGCGGGCAGCGGTACAGGAGGCACCAGCAGAAACGCTCCCGGATGCTGAGACGGACGAGTCTGTAAGTGAATAAGTAAGCGAATAAGCAAGATACCCCGTCGAGTTTCCGCCGGGGCATTTTTTGCGCGTCGCGCGCGGCAAGTATGCCGCGCGCGTTTTAACAGCCGACAACCCCAACCAATTCCCAAAAACGCGCCCCGCCGCACAGGCGGGACGCCGGAGTGCGACAGCTTTGCTGCGCGCGCTTGTGCAATGACGCCCCCCCCCAACGCTGCCGGGCAGCGTCGCCAGAAACGACGGCGGCTCACCGACAGGCCGTCCACCATGACCAGAACCATCCACACCGCAATCGATCAAGCCCGCGCCAATGCGCGAGGAGCGTTCACCCTTGGTGATTCGGAAATGACCTTGATGATGAATGGGTGAGTTTCGACGCAGCGTCTGTGCTGAAATGCCGGAGCCATGCTGCCTTCCGGTGAGGATCGCACCCAACGGCGGCCTTGACTTGTCGTGAATCCTGGCGCGGCAGCGGCTGCGCCTCGGGCTTCATGGCCGCAACCGTCCGGCGCAACGATTTTCCCCGGCACGGTATGCCTTCCTCGCGCAACAAAATCGCAGCGACTCCCGGTCCTCCACTGCGTTGCGGCCGCTATGCGGTGCAGCCCGCCCGTACCGCGCCCTTTGGATCACCGACAAGGCCGCGATGGGCGCGACCTTGATTCACCAAAAGGAAATCATCATGGCAAACATCGGCATCTTTACCGCACAGAACGACAGCTTCATCGGCACGGTCCGCACCCTGACGCTCAACGTCAAGGTCAAATTCGTTCCCAACACCAAGGAGAGCGACAACGCCCCCGACTACCGCATCGTCGCCGGCAACTTCGAGATCGGCGCGGCGTGGAAGAAAGTCAGCAAGGCGGAGCGGCCCTACCTGTCGGCAACCCTGGATGACCCGTCGTTTCCGGCGACCATCTATGCCCGCCTGGTCGAAGGCGAGGACGGCGCGCACAACCTGATCTGGTCGCGCAGCAAGGGCGACTGATACTCACCCTTGATGCCCCGTCCAACAGCGGGGCGTTTTTGCGTTCTGCCGCCGCAGCCTGTGACCTCAATGCGGGGCCTACTCGTTTCATGCGCTTCATACCGATTGGCGGAGTACGGCGTTGCGTGGAAGCGCGCGTCCGTCTCCGTATTTGAGCACCAAGCCGCTTCTACGGATTGTCGGTTCTGTTGTTTCACGGAGATGCGTAAAAACGGTTTTAGGGGTTGTCAAGACTTGGATAACGACACATCCCAAGGTTTACAAATCCTTGTGCATCGGCGTGGATGACATTCATTTGCCGGCGCAGGCTGAGGATCGCACTCCCCTTCCTTGTTTTCATCAACTAAAAACCTTGTTGACTCACCCCGGTCAAAAACTGACATGGTTTTGCGCCCCACATCCCCCTATGGCTATTAGCTTCCTTTTTTTTCGAGAGGAATTTACAACATGGCGGATTCGAATACCGTTCACTGGCACCCTAGTGCTGCCTACCTGTATGTCCTGCATCTGGACGGGCCCGGGCTGGCTTGGGAATACCTGCGGCGCAACCCGGAATACCGGCGCGCCTGGCAACGTCACCGACGCCATCCGCAGCACGATGCGCTGCGCTGGGGCTTGCGCCTGCTGGAAGATCCCGCTCTCAATGCCCGCGATGCTTACCCCGATTGGTTCCCTGATCCAGCCTCGGTCGTCCAGGTCACGCCGGATGCCAATCCTCCGGCCGATGCATTACCGTTTCGGCTCTGGCGCGTCCCCGGTCGCAAACACCTGATGCATGACGGCAAGCGTCTGGTGTTGAGCACTCAGCTCGTCAATCGCATGCTGCGCATGGCGATCTCTCCCGCACTGGAAGATGGCATGGCTTACGCCTATGCCGTGCGTGCGGGTTGCAAGCTCATTGAGCGTTGGCGCACCATCGAAGCCGAGCTAGCCTTGCTTGATGTCGCTACGGTTCACCTCACTGCCATCACCACCGGCCGACCGGGCCGCGCGTCAATGCTCCACATGCGCACCCTGCAGGCGCTCGACGGCACGCTGGCCGGCGCTTCGCAGCGCGGCGTGGCCGAAGTGTTGTTCGGCATCGCCGCCGTTACGGAGCGCTGGTACGACGACGGCGATCTGCGCGCCCAGGTCCGCCGCATGATCCGGCGCGGGCAAACGCTCATGGATGGTGGATACCACCGCCTACTCTAATTCGGCAAGGCCGTACAGGGACGTTCGCGCGGCGGCGCAAAACGTCCCTGCACAACACGCCTGACTTTCCGGAGACTGCTTCCATCCGGCGGCGATTGCTTCGTCGGCGATCTTGACCGATGGAGGCACATGCCATGAGACCCGAACCGCTACCGCCGCAACACCTACCCGCAGCCACACCCACCGCCGCCCCGCAGACGGCGCGTTACCTGACCAACAACGAAGCCGCCGAATTCCTGCGGCTGTCGCCGCGCACGCTGGAAAAGCAGCGCGTCATCGGCGGCGGGCCGCGCTTTCGCAAATTCGGCCGGCGCGTAATGTACGCCGTCATCGACATCGAAGCCTGGGCCGATGCACGCAGCTTTGAGATGACGTCCGATCCCGAATACGCCGAACAACACACCGCGCGCCGTCCCGGCGCGCGGTGATCGGCGATGGACACCGTTACCAATGGCCATCGGGCACCTCAGTCACGATCCGCAGCGCGAACAACTCGAACTGTTCCATGCCTTCTCCGGCGCGCTGCCGGCACGCGATGCGCAAGATTTGATGGCCTATCCGTTTTTTTCCTTGGCCAAGAACAAGCGCACGGCGCCGATCGACTTCCGCACCAACAGCGTGACCGTGCGGGTCGAAGGCACGGCCGAGCATGGCCTGGCGACGATATGGGATGCCGACATCCTGATCTGGGCCGCCAGCCAGATCGTCGAGGCGCGCGATGCGGGGTTGCGTTCGTCGCGGCTCATGGCCGCCACACCCTACGAGATTCTGCGCTTTATCGGTCGCGGCACGTCGCTGCGCGACTACCAGCGCCTCAAGGCTGCGCTGGACCGCTTGCAGTCCACCAGCGTAGCCACATCAATTCGCCAAGCCAATGCCCGGCGCCTGCACCGCTTCTCGTGGATCAACGAATGGAAGGAACGTGCGGACGGCCAAGGCCGGCCGCTGGGCATCGAGCTGATCCTGCCGGACTGGTTCTATGCCGGGGTGTTCGAGGAAAGCCTGGTGCTGACGATCGACGCCAACTACTTCCGCCTGACCGGCGGTATCGAGCGCTGGCTGTATCGACTGGTGCGCAAGCACGGTGGTTGGCAGCGCGAAGGCTGGCGTTTCGACTTCCCGCACCTGCACCGCAAGTCCGGCAGCATGGCGCGCTTTACCGACTTCGCCTACGACCTGCGTTGCATCGTGGCGCGGCAACCCTTGCCCGGTTACACGCTCGCCGTCCTGCGGCCCAGGCATGGGCCGGAGGTGCTGACCTTCCGCGCCGTGCCGTCCACGGCACCGCTGCGCCCCGGTGGCAGCTTCAATGCCGGTGCAAAGCCTGTGGACAAACGGTGAATACGCTCGTGCTATCGGGAGTGGGAATCCTCGTGCTATCAGGCGCAGTGCTGTCGTGCTATCAGGAGTGCGAACGCGTCGAAAAGCCTTTCGCAGCAATGGTTTGCGCGTTTCCTAACTTAGGTTCTAACTTTGAATCTATAAAACTAACGATAAGAAGCCCCCGCGCGCTGTGGACAAGTCGGCGGGCAGGAGGCCGCACATCATGATCATTGCACTGTTGAACCAGAAAGGCGGGGTCGGCAAGACAACCCTCGCCACGCACATCGCCGGTGAGCTGGCAACGCAAGGCAGCTCAGTAATCCTGATCGATGCCGATCCCCAAGGTTCGGCACTCGATTGGACACAGCGCCGTAGCCAGAACAATCTGCCCAGGTTGTTCGGTGCAGTCGGTCTGGCAAGAGAAACACTGCATCAGGAGGCGTCAGAACTCGCCAAGCGCTGCGATCACATCGTGATCGATGGCCCGCCCCGGATCGCCGCCCTCGCGCGCTCCGCGCTGCTCGCGGCGGACCTGGTGCTGATTCCCGTGCAACCCAGTCCCTACGACGTGTGGGCCAGCGCCGAGATGGTGTCGCTGATCCGCGAGGCGCAGGTGTTTCGGCCGGCGCTGCGCGCGGCCTTCGTCATCAACCGGCGTGTCAGCACCACGGTGATCGGGCGCGAGGCACGCGGTGCGCTCGCCGATCAACCGCTGCCCTCGCTGTTGTCGGAGGTTCGGCAACGCATCGTATTCGCCGACAGCGTGGCCGCTGGCCGACTTGCCCGTGAACTTGACGCAGACAGCATCGCTGCACGCGAGATCGTAGCGCTCACCGATGAAGTATTGAGGATGGCGCGATGAAAAACAGCAAACGGGTTGCCATTGGTGCGCGTCCGCCTGCCGACCCGCATGCCGATGCATGGGTGCGCCAAGGCGACGGTGCGGACATCGGCAAAGCCGACCTCTACACCGCCAGACTGACCATCGACGTGACGCCGGCGCTGCGCGCCCGCATCAAGGTTGACGCCTTCACACGGGGCATCACGGTGGCCGAGATGCTGCGCGGTCTGTTGGAACATGAATTCCCGGAGAAGCAATCATGAGTGCAATATTAAAGGCGGCCAGCAACGCACCACCCATACCAAGTCCCGTGTTTTCAAACGTCACGAATAGCACGCCGCTGACGCGCGTGTCGCTGGCGTTCGTCGAACGTCGGATCAACCTCTATCTGCGCTTCGGCCATCCAGTTCGTGAGCTGCGCCTAGACCGCTGGCGGCGCTGCGCGCTGTTCCTGCCTGCCGCATTGTTCTGCCGCGTGCGCTGGGCGTCCAACGACTACGGCACGACGCGCTGGCAGCTCCTGGTGCTGCAAACCTGCACGCCACTCGATGCGGTGCAGCGCATCGCTGGCATCCAACCTGGTGCGCGCCTGTTGCTGCACGCCGAAGGCGAACAGCAAGTGCAGTCAGTTCTGCCGCAGATCGACGCCATCGAAACGCTCGGCATCGATCCGGTTACCGTGTCGCCCGCGTACTGGCGCACGTTGGGCAACCGGCTGTCTGCGCGGCTACCACTACCGGCTTATACGGTCGAACGGCATGCGGCTTACCTCGCGGGCGAGGTGCTGCGATGAACACCCGTCGCGTTGTGGTCGCGCTATTCGCTGGCCTCGGCATCGCTGCGCTTGCCTTGCCGTCGCTGCACACATCACTGGCGCGCATCGTCTACAACCCCAGCGACAGCGTACCGCCTGGCTGGTATCGCATCGACCCGCCTGAATCGCTGCACATCGGCAGCATCGTGCTCGTTCGGCTTCCGGCAGACGCCGCCGCGCTGGCTGCGCAGCGTGGCTACCTGCCTGAGCACGTTCCGCTGCTCAAACGCATCGGCGCGATGTCACCGCAGCAGGTGTGCATTGAGAAGCACATCGTTCGCATCGACGGCATACCGGTGGCTGGCGTCCATGCAACAGATGGCCGTGGCCGTCCACTGTCGGCATGGCAGCAATGTCGGCGGCTTCACGATGGCGAGTTGTTCCTGCTCAGTGCAACCAATCCGGCATCGTTTGACAGCCGGTACTTCGGTCCCGTGGCTGTCTCCGCCGTGATCGGCAGCGCGCAACCTTTATGGACGTGGTGAACATGGGACAGGCCATGAACGTGCAGCGCTGCATACCGCTCTTCGTGCAATCTCGCTGCACATCGTTTGCACCACGGCCTGCGGCTGCGGTGCTTCACCCGTGCAGACAATCGCAGCCAGACCGTCGGGGCCGGTCGCGTCAGCGATCGGGTAAGGCGGAGGGCAAGATAAAAGGGGCGGCACGTACCGTGTCGCAATGGCAGTCTGCACGTGGGTTTGGCACGGCACGGCGGCTTGCAGCCAGCGTGCCGTTGTGGAGCGCAAAGCCGGACGGGCTCAAGGTTTCCCGTGTGCCGTCTTCGATGCGGTACGCCACCCTACGATGGAGCTTGTGTCATGGCCTCGCGTGACGACGACCGTTTGCGCATCAAGCCGGGCGCACCTAAGCGCTCGGATGGATCGCAAAGCGGCCAGCGCGCGCAGCGCTTTGTGTCGAAAGTCCTGAAGCAGGTCTCGAAGGCCGGTGGGAAGTCCTCGGGCGGGCGCGGAGCGCGTCCCGCATCGACCTTTGGACGGGGCCGCGTGGCTTCAGGCATGGCGGGCCGCACGCTTGGAGCAGACGCGCGGCGCGTGATCATCAAGTCTCGTTTTGTGGTGCTGAAGAAGGTTGGCGCCAATTCCGTATCGACGCACTTGCGCTACATCGAACGCGACGGCGTGACGCGCGATGGCGAGCGAGGCCAGGCCTACGGCGCCGAGACCGACACGGCTGACCTCAAGGCCTTCGAGGAACGCGGCAAAGGCGACCGCCATCAGTTCCGTTTCATCGTCTCGGTGGAGGATGCGGGGGAGCTGGAAGACCTGCGCGGTTACACGCGCGAGTTCATGCAGCGCATGACCACCGACCTGGAAACCAAACTGGACTGGGTGGCTGTCGATCACTGGGATACGGACAATCCGCACACGCACATCGTGCTGCGCGGGCACGCCGGGATTGGTCGAAGGAATGGTCAAGACATGGGTCAAGACCTGGTGATTGCACCGGACTATATGGCGCACGGCATGCGCATGCGCGCCAGCGAACTGGCGACCGAATGGCTGGGGCCGCGCACCGAATTGGATATCCGGCAGGGGCAGCTACGGGAAGTCGAGCAGGAGCGGCTGACGAGCCTGGACCGGACGCTGTTGCGGCAGGTCAGCGCGGATATCGTGGACCTGACCCAGCAGCCCAACGACCGGCAGTACCAAACCGTGCTGCGCGCCCGGTTGCAGCGGCTGGAGGCGATGGAGCTCGCCGGGCGAATCGACGCGAACCACTGGCGTCTATCGCCGAGCATGCAACAAACATTGACCACCATGGGCGAGCGTGGCGACATCCTGCGCACGATGCATAAGGCCTTGCGGGGCGAGCAGCGGGAGCTGGTACTGGAAACTGCGCCGGCAACACCAGTATTGGGCCGCATCGCCGCCAAGGGTCTGGCCGACGAACTCAATGACCGGGGCTATCTGGTGGTGGATGGCATCGACGGCCGCGCGCACTATGTCCGCCTGCCGGTTGGCGCGGACCTGGCCGCGCTGCCAGTGGGTGGCATAGTGGAAGTGAAGCCTGCCGAACGGGAACGAGCGGTAGACCGCAACATCGCCGGAATCGCGCGTGAAGGTCTCTACCGCAGCGCTGACCATCTTGTGCAGCTTCGACAGGAAGGTGCCGCAGATCCGCAAACTGCGGTCGATGCCCACGTGCGCCGACTCGAAGCGCTGCGCCGCTCTGGAGCCGTGGAGCGCATGACCGACGGCGTTTGGCGCATACCGCCTGACTTCTTGTCACGCACGCAAGCGCACGATGCGCAGCGGGCCGCAGGGGGCACTATTGAATTGCGTTCGCACCTGTCGATCGAACAGCAAGTAGGCGCCCAAGGCGCAACATGGTTGGACCATCAAATGGTGGGCGATGCGAAAGAACTGTCGCCACGCGGCTTCGGCGTCCAGGTGCGTGATGCGTTGCAAGGCCGAGTCAATTTCCTCGTCGAGCAGGGCTTGGCCGAGCGGCGCGGCTCGCGTGTGGTTTTAGCGCGCAACTTGCTATCCAGCTTGCGCAACCAAGAATTGGCTGCTGCGGGCAAAGTGATCCAGCAGGAGACCGGGCTGGCCCACCGCCCGCTGCGCGATGGCGAGCGCGCAAACGGCATCTACCGTCGCTCAGTCCAGCTCGCCAGCGGTCGCTTCGCGATGCTGGACGACGGCATGGGTTTCAGCCTGGTGCCATGGCGGCCGGTGGTGGAACAGCGGCTTGGGCAACAAGTGGCTGCTGTTGTCCGAGGGTCATCGGTCACCTGGGATATGGGGCGGCGACTTGGCCGGTAGGCGCAAGGCCACTATGAAATGGCGGCCACCATTGCTCGCACCTCATGCGCGCCTAGACCTGCCCACCCACACCTTTGAACTTCTCAACGAAAGCAGCGATTTTCTGGAACACGCTTTGCTTTTTGGTCAGGTATTGCGGATTCAGCGGGCTCATCTTGGGCAGAACGGTATTGAGTTCAGTGCCATTGTCGCTGGCGAACTCACGTTTTAGCGAGGTGGCGATGTAGCGTCTGGCCGCCTCTGCATTCAGGTTCTCGGCGTTAATCAACTCTTGTGCCTCACGCTGTTGTTCCGCTTGGGCAAAAGTGAAGAAGGCGTCTATCACACTGGCCTTATCGTCAATCTGGTCCAGGTCGGTCTGGTTAATAAAATCGACCAGCAGGCTTTCTTTGGCGCGGTTGCCCAGGCTCGCGCGAATCACCCGGCGTACGTCTTCAACCAGTGAGGTTTTGTCCTTGACCTTTTTACTATTCTCAAAAATCAATTCCAGAATATAGTCCAGGTTGATCTCTTGTGACTTCAGCAGATCTACCTCAAAGACCACGTCATCCCAATCGATAGTGGATTTTTCTTTTTCAGTGGAAGATTTTTCCCGACGCAGCCAATCGCGAACATCGTTGTAGGTTGAACGGTAGTCCTGAATTTTCCGTTCAGCCGGTATCTTGATCGCTTGCAGCGCAGCCAGATCCTCATCGCTTAAATAATGCTTAGCCTTGAACTCCTCAACTACCACAGGGTCATTTATGTCGACGTTTTGCAAGGCCTTCAGGCTGGCAAATTCATCGTAGTTTTGCAGCACGTTCTCAACGCGCAAATACTCGCCAAACAATTTCGCGAAGGCCTTTTTGTCGGACTCTTTTTCAATGGCTGCAGGGTCAGGAAAGCGCTGTTCCAACTCCCTCACAACTTCCACAAAGCCACGCCGAGCCTCACCGGTAACCACATCGGTAAAGCCTTCCATGAATTCCTTGTAGCTCTTCTCCAGCACGACGTTTTTGGTGTTTTTATCGCCAAACAAGGTGATGGCATCGATGGTCGCCTGTTCCAAATCGCGGAAGGTAACGATATTGCCGAAGGTTTTAGTGGCATCGTAAATACGGTTGGTGCGCGAATAGGCCTGCATCAAACCGTGGTAGCGCAAGTTTTTATCAACAAACAAGGTGTTCAGCGTGGGGGCGTCAAAGCCGGTCAGGAACATGCCCACCACAATCAGCAGGTCGATTTCCTTAGTCTTAACTTGCTTGGCAAGATCGCGGTAATAGTTTTGAAAACCATTGCTATCCACGCTGAAGTTGGTTTTGAACAGCGCGTTATAGTCAGCGATGGCCGCGCTTAAAAACTCTTTGGCACTGCTATTCATTGCCGAAACATCAAAGCTTTCATCAAGAATATCGCCTACGGCATCCTGTTCTTCATTGGCCGTGAACGAGAAGATGGTGGCGACTTTCAGTGGCTTATCACTGCCTTTTTGCAAATCCTTGAACGACTCGTAATACAGCTTGGCTGCATCCACGCTGCTCACGGCAAACATGGCATTAAAACCCTTGGCACCCGCTTGCAAGCGATGGGTTTTTTGCCGGAAGTTATTCAAGATGTACTGTGATATTTCCCGAATACGGTCGGGGTGCAACAAGGCTTGCTTATTTTCCGCCGCGCTGAGTTTTTTCTCGTCCTGTTCGCTTTCAATGGCTTTGAAGTGCGGGCGAACATCGTTGTAGTCCACCTTGAACTTGAGCACCTTCTCATCACGAATCGCGTCGGTGATCACGTACGAATGCAGTTCACGACCAAACACGCTGGCGGTCGTTTCTGCGCCTAGAGCATTTTGCGGGAAGATCGGCGTGCCGGTAAAGCCGAACTGATAAAACTTCTTAAACTTCTTCTTCAGGTTTTTCTGTGCTTCACCAAACTGGCTGCGGTGGCACTCATCAAAAATAAACACTACCTGCTTGTTGTAGATGGGAAGGTCGCCTTCGCTCTTCATCAGGTTATTGAGCTTCTGGATAGTGGTAACGATGATCTTGTTGTCGTCTTTATCCAGATTACGTTTGAGGCCGGCGGTGCTGTCAGAACCGTTCACACTATCCGGCGAAAAGCGCTGGTATTCCTTCATGGTTTGATAATCCAGATCTTTACGATCCACCACGAAGAAAACCTTGTCGATGAAATCCAGTTCGGTGGCCAAACGCGCCGCCTTAAAACTGGTCAGGGTCTTGCCCGAGCCGGTGGTATGCCAGATAAAGCCACCGCCCTCAAGATTGCTCCAGTTCTTGGCTTGAAAGGCGCTGTTGATTTTCCACAAAATGCGCTCTGTGGCGGCAATCTGGTATGGGCGCATCACCAGCAAGGTATCACTCACATCAAACACCGAGTAATGCAGCAACACATTTAGCAGGGTATTTTTCTGGAAGAAGGTAGCGGCAAAGTCTTTCAGGTCTTTGATCAGGCCGTTATCGGCCTTCGCCCAGTTCATGGTGAAGTCGAAGCTATTTTTGTTGCGCGCCGTGGTGTTGGCAAAATAACGGCTGTCGGTGCCGTTGGAAATGACAAACATCTGCAAATATTTGAATAAAGAATGCCCGCTGTTAAAGCTCTCCTTGCTGTAACGATGCACCTGATTGAATGCTTCACGAATGGCTACGCCGCGCTTTTTAAGCTCCACCTGCACCAAGGGCAGGCCATTGACCAAGATCGTCACATCGTAGCGGTTGGCGTGGCTGCCGGTTTGCTCAAACTGCTTGATGACTTGCACCTTGTTGCGGGCAATGTTCTTTTTATCCAGCAGGTAGATGTTCTGAATATGGCCATCGTCAAACACAAAATCATGGATATAGTCATCATGGATTTTGCGCGTTTTATCGACGATGCTGTCGCTGGGCCTGTCCAACCACGCCTCCACGAAACGTAGCCACTCACCGTCGGCAAACTGCATGTTGTTCAATGCCTGCAACTGCTCGCGCACGTTGGACAGCAGCTTATCGGGCGCGTTTATACCGGGAGCATATTCGTAGCCCTGATTCTGCAAGTCCTGAATGAACTCCCGCTCCAGATCGCCTTCGCTCTGGTAACTTTCATTGCACTGCCATTCCTTGGCGTATTTATCGAGAACGATAAAGCTATTGGATTCAGCGATGGGTTTTGTGTAATCAACCATTTTGTTCTTCCTGATGCCAAAACCCATAGTTGCTTTTCAAGTGATCGAGCAATAATTTGACTGTCGCCTTCTCCGGTTGCGTTGGTTCCGCAACGGTTTCATTGGATAGCGTGCTATGGCTTGTAAAATTGATAATTCGGCTTAGATAGAGCTGTTTGTCATCAGGCAGAAGCTCCGACCACTTTGGATAGCCCAGAAAGCTGGCCGTTTTCTCGTAAAGATTCCGCAGCAGCGTGAAGTGATACTTTTCAATCTTGTTTTCCGCAATCGCCTGCTCAATGGTTCGCTTTAAATGCAGATGATAGGAAAAGCTCTTGTTGGAATCACCAGGTTTTTCGGTGAGGGCAAAGCTACCATCTTCAAATCTCTCCAGCATGTAGCAGGTTTTGCCGTTCAGCTCATTGAAGAGCACGTTATAAAACAGGGGGCTGTGCGTCGTAACGATAAATTTCAGAGAAGATTGACTGAGTTTGATCAAGCTCGCCAAATTGACTGCTAGCTCAATCAAATGGGTTTCATCCAGCGAACTGACTGGATCGTCGATAAAAACATATTCAAGCTGATCAAACTGGTTTGTTTCTCGCTCGCCTGGGTCGGCAACATTGAGGATCGTCACCACCTGATCCAGTAGCGTGTAAAAAATACTCCAGATAAAATTGTTTTCTTCCGCCTTGGAGATTTTAATATTTCCGGAGTGCTCATTGTCGCCACGCTCCAGCGAGAAAGTTACCTCCGAAAATGCTTTGACAGTGATCTCTTTGTCGTCTTCGCCTTTAACTTTATATTCTTCGTTGAATCGAGGCGTAAGTTTGTCGCTGGCGTAGCGTTGAAAGCTGGTAATGATGTTTCGATCTTGGCCCTGATCTTTCAGCACCCAGTCGGTAAACGAGTTGGGCTGGATTTTCAGCTTGTGCTCGGCGTCCAGCTCCAGATCGTTATCCCAGTAAAACAAATCTTCCGTGAGAGCGTTGTAATACAGTATTTTGTTACGCGACAATTCGGGTTGATGGGCTTCTTCATGGCCATCGGCTTTGGGCGCAATCAGCTTCTTAAACTCCCGCGAAAGGCGTGTCTTACCCGTGCCATTAAAGGCGTATATCAGCTGCACCTTTGGAACCGGCTTGGTTTCTTCAACCTCCTTGGTTTTTTCAGTTACATTTTTTTTGACCGTTCTTGGTGTTCTCAGTTGTTGAGCAATTTCCGTTAGCGTCTTGCTCATGTTATGCCGCCACTTCTTTTGGCTTCGGGAAGCTCAACAGCAAATCGCGGTAATGCTCATATTGCTTTTGGCGCAGCTCGATTTCGCGCGGCAAGCCTTCTCTGATCGAGTTAGTAATGGCGTCGAATTTGTCGAGGATGGCGACGATACGAGCCTGTTCCGCAATCGATTTTTCAGGATCGTTTGGATAGGGTATCGGCAATTTGAACTCTTTAACTTTGGAGTCAGAAATTGCGGGGTACGCGGAGCCACTTTGATTTTCTTCAACATAATTAAAAAATTCAGTTGAAGACAAATGAAAATAAATCCATTTTGGCAGCACTACATTGCTTTTTGCTCTCAGAACACAATAGCCCGTACTGGCGATCTCGCCAGAATATTCGTCACCAATCAAACTGAGTCGAAGTTGAGTTGGTCGAGTTGTGGCAAAAATAACATCATCTTTTTCAATTAATTTTTGTGCTCTGCTTGGCGCATTTTGCGCTGTAATTTCGATTGTTTCTACGATCGCATTGCTTTCACGACTTACTGAGGTCAAGTCAATATAACGATATGATCGGTTTGCCTCGCGCCAGCGAATATTACTTGTTGGTAAAGTAACCTCATCCAACGCCCTCCACTCAACGTCCCCTTCTTCAAAACTTAACAACTGGTCGCGATAGTGGTTGTATTGTTTTTTGCGGGCGGTTAGTTCGGCGGTCAGTTCGGCGGTCAGTTCGGCGAAGGCGTCAAGAATGCGGACGATTTCGGCTTGGATTTCAAGCGATTTTTCTGAGTTTTCCGGGCATGGGATGGGGATTGGGATTTTTTCAACTTGGTGACTCATAAGTTTAGGATTACCCATGCCTGAGTAAACATGCTTTTATGCTTCTATTGTGAGCCAATAAAACAAAAACTTGTAATTTAATTCTTTTTCATGGTTAATTTTAATTAATCCACAAACATTGGTAATAGAGAATTTGCCTGTCCGATAGAAAACGGTGCCTGCATTGGCTCCATCAGTTGTCCAGCTAATGAACTCTCCATCAAAGTCGAATGTCTTTATTTTTCCAATCTCACCATTATTTGCTGTTTGCGAGCTGTATACGGGATGGTCTCCAGCATTCTCCGCGAGATACTCTTTTGACATTACGCGACCGCGCCTTAGGTTCGCCACTTTCCCCAACGCCTTCCATTCCACCTCGGCGTCATCCAGCAGCTTTTCCATGAAGTTCTTGCTGCTCATGCCTCCAGCTCCTCGTCTTCAATCTCGGCCACAATGGCGTCAATATCCGCACGCAGCTGGTCGATCTTTGCGACGGTGATTTTTAGCTCAGCATTGAGCTCGCCAATATCCACAACTTCGCGATTGTCCTTGGCTTCGACGTAGCTGCTGACCGATAGGTTGTAATCTTTCTCGGAAGATGACACTTCCGAGAAAGGCACCGATTTGGCAAAGTGTTCAACATCCGCCTTGCTATCAAACACTTGCATGATGTGATCGATGTGCGCGTCCAGAAGCACATTGTTATTGGTTTCTTTTTTGAACAGACCGCTGGCATCAATAAACTGGGTATTGGTGTCGGTTTTGTGTTTAGACAACACCAGAATATTGACTGCGATGGTGGTGCCAAAGAACAGGTTGGGCGCGAGTGAGATCACGGTTTCGACGTAATTGTTATCCACCAGATACTGGCGGATTTTCTGCTCCGCACCGCCACGGTAAAAAATACCAGGGAAGCAGACAATAGCGGCGCGGCCTTTGCTGGACAGATAACTCAGCGCATGCAGCACAAAGGCAAAGTCGGCTTTGGATTTCGGGGCCAGCACACCGGCCGGGGCAAAGCGGTCGTCGTTGATCAGGGTGGGGTCGTCTGCGCCGATCCATTTCACCGAGTAAGGCGGGTTGGAGACGATGGCATCAAAGGGTTTCTCGTCACCAAAATGCGGATTTCGCAGCGTATCACCAAGCTGGATATTGAACTTGTCGTAGTTGATGTTGTGCAAGAACATATTCATCCGCGCCAAGTTGTAGGTGGTGTGGTTGAGCTCCTGCCCCCAAAAACCGTCATCAATGATGTGGGCGTCAAAATGTTTTTTGGCTTGCAACAGCAGCGAGCCAGAACCGCACGCCGGGTCATAAATTTTGTTGACGCTGGTTTGCTTGTGCATGGCGAGCTGGGCAATCAGCTTGGAGACATGCTGCGGGGTGAAAAACTCGCCACCGGATTTGCCGGCGTTGGCGGCATAGTTGGAGATCAGGAACTCGTAGGCATCGCCAAACAGGTCAATGTGGTTGGCGTCAAACTCGCCAAAGTCTAGCTTGGCTACGCCTTTGAGTACGGCTGCCAAGCGGGTGTTTTTGTCGACGACAGTATTGCCGAGGCGGTTGCTGGTGGTATCAAAATCGGCAAACAGGCCTTTGATGTCGCGCTCGGAGGGGTAGCCGTTGGCCGAGCTTTCAATGGCGGAAAAAATGGCGGCCAGATCGGTGTTCAGGCTTTCGTTGGTGTTGGCACCGGCGGCGACGGTGGCAAACAACTGGCTGGGATAGATGAAATAGCCCTTGGTCTTAATAGCGTCGTCTTTGATGTCCGGGGTGATCACGCTATCGGGCAGCTCTGCATAGTTGACGCTGTCGTCATCGGCCTCGATATAGCTGGCGAAGTTCTCACTGATAAAGCGATAGAACAGGGTGCCCAAGACATACTGCTTGAAATCCCAGCCGTCAACGGCACCTCGGACATCGTTGGCGATCTGCCAGATCTGGCGTTGTAATGCGGCACGTTGTTGGGCGCTGGTCATGGTGTTGTTCCTGTTTCAATTCGTTTGGTTTGCAGTTCCTGATGCCACTGTTTGCGCAAGTTGCGCCGGAACAATGACCAAAATGCGGCGGCGGCGATCAGCCCAACGCTGAGATATGACGAGACCAGCTTCGATAGTTTTCCTGAGCCCAACTTCATCGGCCAGGATGACACCACGAGAAAGCGCGTTCTTGTAGGCAAACAGTGCCGCCTCGATCTGATGCGGATTGAGGTCAACCTGCGAGTCCACGAGGGTGCACGCCAGCGATTCCACTGTGTCGCTCGCCGCGCGACGGGTCAGCAGCCACGCGCAATATTGGCTTTGGTACGGAGTGAGTAGCTGTTGTGTCATCAACTCACTTCCTGTTTCGTTTTGCTAATGCTCTCGGCAATCCAAATATCAAGCTCAGAGCGACGGAAACGCCAAGTTCCACCAAGCTTGAATGCGGGAATCTCACCCTTCTGGGCGAGCCGGTAGACCGTCCGCTTGCCAGCTTTCAGGTAGGCAGCAACTTCGTCGAGCGTAAGGATTTCGCCATCTGAGTCGGTCATTGTTTCTTTCGCAATGCTGGCCTACAATGAATTCTGTTTGCCAAGTCTGGCCAATTTTACCGTATGAAGTGCAGAATTGGCTAGAGTCATATAAGCAACGTATGACGATTCAATGGCGGCGGCAGGCCGTACATCAAAGTCACTACGGACGCGGGTTCGACTGTGGAAATACCACACGATAGGCTTCGTGGTTCGTGCCAGTGACAGGAAATAATCATCGCTGTACTCCCCTCTTAGCCGACTTTCGCCGGAGCAGGTTTGCTCATAGTTGCGGCGCCCCCAAACTTGTGATGCTTAAAACGGTGCCGTATCGGTGCCGCTTCGAACCGTAACGATAGGCCGATCCTGATTCGCGTGTACCGCGTTGACGGCCCATCGAAATGGACTGAATCGAGAAATCACAAGAGGGGTAGCGCATGGTGCCGACCGGCGTGCTAATTGGCCAGATCACGATGGTTTTCGCCACCACTTTGCTGGGGCTATGGAGTGCCACCCAGTGGACGGCGGCTGCACTGGGATACCAGATTCGCCTCGGCGCACCCTGGTTCGACTTGTTTGGCACGCCGATCTATCACCCGTGGCGGCTGTTCGAGTGGTGGTATTTTTTCGATGCCTATGCACCCGACATCTTCCTGCGCGGCGGTGCCATCGCGGCGTGCAGCGGCTTAGCCGGTGCCATGGTGGCCGTCACCATGTCGGTGTGGCGCGCACGGCAGTCCAAGCTGGTCACGACCTACGGTTCGGCACGCTGGGCGCTGCCCGCTGAAATCCGCAGTTCCGGGCTGATCGGCCCTGCCGGCGTTTTCCTGGGCCGCAAAGAGGGCGACTACCTGCGCCACGAAGGTCCCGAGCATGTAATGGCCTTCGCGCCCACTCGCTCCGGCAAGGGTGTCGGCCTGGTGGTGCCGACACTGCTTTCGTGGCCCGGCTCCGCCGTCATCCACGACATCAAGGGCGAAAACTGGACTTTGACGGCCGGTTGGCGCTCGCGCTTCTCACACTGCTTGCTGTTCAACCCGACCGATGCACGCTCGGCTGCGTACAACCCGCTGCTCGAAGTGCGGCGCGGTATGCACGAAGTGCGCGACGTGCAGAACATCGCCGACATTCTGGTCGATCCCGAAGGCGCGCTGGAGCGGCGCAACCATTGGGAAAAAACTTCGCATGCACTGCTGGTCGGCGCGATCCTGCATGTGCTCTACGCCAACGAAGACAAAACGCTGCGTGGCGTCGCCAATTTTCTGTCCGATCCGGCCTGCCCATTCGAGGTGACGCTGCACCGGATGATGACGACGCGCCACCTGGGCGAAACAACGCACCCGGTTGTCGCATCGGCGGCGCGCGAGGTAATGAACAAGAGCGAAAACGAGCGATCCGGTGTGCTGTCCACCGCGATGAGTTTCTTGGGCCTGTACCGCGATCCCACCGTGGCCGAAGTCACCTCACGCTGCGACTGGCGCATCGCCGATCTGATCGATGCCGATCACCCGGTGTCGTTGTACCTGGTGGTGCCGCCTTCCGACATCAGCCGCACCAAACCGTTGATCCGCCTGATTCTCAACCAGATCGGGCGGCGCCTGACCGAGTCGCTCGATGGCTCGGACGGCATTGCCCGCCGCCACAAGTTGCTGCTGATGCTCGACGAGTTCCCGGCGCTGGGTCGACTCGACTTCTTCGAGTCTGCCCTAGCCTTCATGGCGGGCTACGGACTGCGCGCCTTTCTCATTGCGCAGTCACTCAATCAGATCGACAAGGCTTATGGCCAAAGCCATTCGATCCTCGACAACTGTCATGTGCGTATCGCCTTCGCTACCAATGACGAACGCACCGCCAAGCGTATTTCCGAAGCATTGGGCACCGCGACCGAATTACGCGCGCAGCGCAACTACGCCGGCCACCGGCTGGCCCCGTGGCTAGGTCACTTGATGGTATCGCGGCAAGAGACGGCACGCCCATTGCTCACACCCGGCGAGGTCATGCAACTACCGCCCGACGACGAGCTGGTGATGGTGTCCGGTCATCCGCCGATCAAGGCGCAAAAAATTCGTCACTACCTGGATGCTAATTTCAAGACGCGCTTGCTGGCTCCGCCGCCATTGCAACTCGGGCACTACGCCGATGCACCGCCATTGCGGCCGGACGATTGGACCGGACTGGCGATACCTGCCGCACCGATTCTCGGCTTGGTCATCCCTGCGCACGGCGAGTCCATCGACGACGGTGGCCACCAGCAGCAGCCGGAATTGTCCGAAGTCGTATTCACGCCGGAACCAGAACACCCAATGGACGACTTGGGCCTGTTCGATGACGACGACTTGTCGCTGCCCACCCAGCTCGATCCACGCCTGCTACGCACGGCGCGGCTAGCCGCACTTGACCCTGATGACGGGATATCCCTATGAGCCGCACACGCCTGAACCTTTTCATCGAGCACGAACACGCCAAGCGGCTCGACGAGCTGGCGACCATGAAGGGCTTGTCCAAGTCCTCAATCATCGCCGCCGCGCTGGCCTCGTTCCTGTCGCCCGACTCCGGCGACCAGCGCGAAGCGGCCATCGCCAAACGGCTGGACCGCTTGTCTCGCCAGCTCGACAAGCTGGAGCGGGATCAGAACATCTTGATCGAGACGCTGGCGCTCTACGTGCGCTACTTCCTTACCGTCAGCACGCCGGTGCCGGAAGCGCATCAGGAAGCGGCACGCGCTCAGGGTCGCGCACGCTTCGAGCAGTTTATCGAACAGCTCGGTCGGCATTTGCTGCGTGGGCGCAGCCTGGTCAAGGACGTGGTGGAGGAAATCCAGCCCGACCCCAGCCAGTTCTTCGGCCAGCAGGACAACGTTCCCGCCGCAGCGCCTATCGATGAAGCTGCGGGAGCACCGTCATGAGCAACCCGCCGCGCGATCAGGGCTTGTCGGCCTCGCTGGCACTGGAACGTCGCGTGCGCATGCTGCGCACGGCGATGGGGCCGGACATCGCCAAGGCCTTGAACGACCCCGACGTGGTGGAAGTCATGCTCAACCCCGACGGTTCGCTGTGGATCGATCGACTGAGCAGTGGGCGCGAGCCGCTGGGTGTCAGCCTCACACCGGCCGATGGCGAACGCATCATCCGGCTGGTCGCCGCCCATGTGCGTGCTGAAGTGCATGCAGGCAAGCCGCTGTTGTCCGCCGAACTGCCCGAAACGGGCGAACGCTTCGAGGGCGCATTACCTCCCGTGACACCGGGGCCGGTCTTCGCGCTTCGCAAACGCGCAGTCAACCTGATCCGGCTCGACACCTATGTGGCCGACGGCATCCTGACCGAGGCGCAGGCGACGTTCCTGCGGACAGCCGTGCGCGAACGCCAGAACATCCTGATCGCGGGTGGCACCAGCACCGGCAAGACCACGCTGGCCAATGCCCTACTCGACGAGATCGCTGCCACTGGAGACCGCGTGATCGTGCTCGAAGACACGGTGGAGCTGCAATGCACGGCACTTGACCACGTCCCGCTGCGCACCCGCGCGGGTGTCGTGACCATGGCCGAGCTGGTGCGCTCGACCCTGCGGCTGCGGCCAGACCGCATCGTCGTGGGCGAGGTGCGCGGCGCCGAAGCGCTCGACCTGCTCAAAGCCTGGGGCACCGGCCATCCGGGCGGCATCGCAACCGTTCATGCCGGTTCCGCAGCGGGCGCGTTGCTGCGGCTGGAACAACTGATTCTTGAAGTCGCGGTAACCGCACCACGCGCCCTGATCGCCGAGGCCGTGAACGTCATCGTCTACATCGCCGGTCGCGGCAATGCGCGCCGCGTGCAGGAAATCGCCCGCGTCACCGGCTTCGACAGCCACTGCTACCAACTTAGCACGGAGCTGGTGCCTTCCTTTCCCTCACTTTTATCAACACCCCGAGAACACTCATGACATCCTTGCACACTTCCGTAAATCCGCTTCTGCACAACGCCCGCCTTCAAGGCGGCATGCAGATCATCGTCATGGCGGCGCTGCTGCTATGCGTAGCGCTGCCGGCGCACGCAGCGGGCTCCAACATGCCGTGGGAGGCACCGCTGCAATCGGTGCTGGAGTCCATCCAGGGACCGGTGGCCCGCATCATCGCGGTAATCATCATCATTACTACCGGCCTGACGCTGGCGTTCGGCGACACCAGCGGCGGCTTCCGCAAGCTGGTGCAGATCGTCTTCGGCCTGTCGATCGCGTTCGCCGCGTCCTCGTTCTTCCTGACCTTCTTCAGCTTCGCCGGCGGCGCGGTGATCGCATGAACGCGCTGCGGATTCAATCGGTCGACACACCTGGCTTTGAAGTGCCGCTGCACCGATCCTTGACCGAACCGATTTTGCTGGGCGGCGCACCACGCACGGTGGCGATTGCCAACGGCACGCTGGCCGCTGCGGTGGGTCTCGGGTTACAACTCTGGCTCCCCGGACTTGCGCTGTGGATCGTCGGGCACTCGTTGGCGGTCTGGGGCGCGCGGCTGGACGCGCAGTTCATGGTGGTGTTCGCGCGACACATCAAGCACCGCATGTTGTTGGACGTATGAGACCCACGGAGAACACGCCATGATGCATCTTGCCGAATACCGCACACGCCCCGCTCTGCTGGCAGACTGGTTGCCCTGGGCCGGGCTGGTCGCGCCGGGTGTCGTACTCAATAAGGACGGCTCGTTCCAGCGCACGGCGCGGTTTCGCGGGCCGGATCTGGATAGCGCGACGCAAGGTGAAATGATCGCCACGGCGGCGCGGTTGAACAACGCGCTGCGCCGGTTCGGTTCCGGCTGGGCGCTGTTCGTGGAAGCCGAACGGCGCGAAGCGGCGGACTACCCGGACTCGGCATTTCCGGAGCCGCTGTCGTGGCTAGTCGATGAAGAACGGCGCGCCGTTTTCGAGGAAGCCGATAGCCACTTCGAGAGCACATACCACCTGACGCTGCTCTACCTACCGCCCGAGGAATCGACGGCCCGCGCCGCCAAGCTGCTGTATGAGAACAGCAAGGTCGAAGGCGTGGACTGGCGCGAACGGCTGGAGGGCTTCGTGTCGGAGACCGAACGCTTCTTCGGATTGCTCGAAGGGGTCATGCCGGAGATCGCTTGGCTCGACGATAGCCAAACCTTGACCTACCTGCATGCGTGCGTGTCCACGCGCCGCCATACGGTGGCCGTGCCCGAAGTGCCGATGCACCTGGATGCGCTGCTGGCCGATGAACCGCTAACGGGTGGGCTGGCACCGATGCTCGGGAACCAGCACCTGCGCGTGGCATCGGTGCGCGGCTTCCCGACCTCGACCTGGCCCGGCCTGCTCGACGACCTCAACCGCCTGGGCTTTGCCTACCGCTGGAGCACCCGCTTCCTGTGCCTGGACAAGGCCGAGGCGGAGAAGGAACTGACACGGCTGCGCCGTCAGTGGTTCTCCAAGCGCAAGAACATCGTCGCGCTGCTACGCGAAACCATCTTTCAACAGGAAAGCCCGCTGGTGGATTCCGATGCCTCGAACAAGGCAGCGGATGCCGATGCCGCATTGCAGGAACTGGGCAGTGACCAGGTGTCGTTCGGCTACGTTACCGCAACCGTGACGGTACTCGATACCGATGCGGCGGCCGCCGACGAAAAGTTGCGCGCAGTGGAGCGGACTATCCAGGGCCGTGGCTTCGTGACGATCCCCGAAACTTTGAACGCGGTCGATGCGTGGCTGTCGTCAATTCCGGGGCACGCCTACGCTAACGTGCGCCAGCCCATTGTCTCGACCTTAAATCTGGCCCACATGCTGCCGGTGTCGGCAGTATGGGCCGGTCAAGAGCGCAATGCGCATCTTGACGGCCCGCCGCTGATCGTGACCCGCACCGATGGTGCAACGCCGTTCCGGCTGGTCACGCACATCGGTGACGTGGGCAACACGCTGGTGGTCGGCCCCATCGGCATGGGCAAGTCGGTACTGCTCGCCACGTTGGCCATGCAGTTCCGCCGCTATGCCGGATCGCGCATCTTCGCGTTCGACATGGGGCGTTCGATTCGCGCCACCGTGCTCGGACTCGGTGGCGAGCATTACGACCTGGGCGCGGATGGTGCTATTGCTTTCCAGCCGCTGGCCCGCATCGACCAGGACAGCTACCGCGCCTGGGCGGCCGAGTGGGTCGAAGGCCGCTTGATTCACGAAGGCGTGGCCGTTGGGCCAGACGTGAAGGAAGCTGTGTGGTCGGCGCTGAACAGTCTCGCCAGCGCGCCGCTTGATCAGCGCACCATGACCGGCTTGTCTGTGCTGCTGCAATCGAACGCGCTGCGGCAAGCCCTGCAACCCTATGTGTTGGGTGGCGCGCACGGCAAGCTGCTGGATGCCGACCACGACCGGCTGGGTTTCGCCGACGTGCAGTGCTTCGAGATGGAAGAACTGATGCACAGCAAGGCGGCTGCGCTGGCCGTGCTGCGTTACCTGTTCGCGCGCTTCGAGGAACGTCTTGATGGTGCTCCAACACTGTTGATCCTTGATGAGGCATGGCTGTTCCTCGATGACCCGGTGTTCGCCGCGCGCATTCGCCAGTGGCTGAAGACACTGCGCAAAAAGAATGTGTCGGTGATCTTCGCCACGCAATCGCTGGCGGACATCAAAGATTCCAGTATTGCGCCAGCCATCATCGAGAGCTGCGTGAACCGTATTTTCTTGCCCAACCCACAGGCGACCGAACCGCAGATTCGCTCTATCTACGAAGGCTTCGGCCTCAATGCGCGGCAGATCAATATCGTGGCGACCGCCCAGCCCAAGCGCGACTACTACTACCAGTCGCGCCTCGGAAACCGGGTCTTTGATTTGGGGCTTGGGCCGGTGGCGCTGGCATTTGCCGGTGCGGCCAAGCCCGAAGACCAACGCGCTATCGACACCGTGTCCGCGTCGGTGCCGCCAGCGGACTTTGCAGCCGCCTGGCTGCGCCATCGCGGCCTCGACTGGGCCGCAGACCTGATCCAATCTCGCCCATCATGCTCCTTCACAACCAAAGAGAAATATCTATGAGGAATCTCTTACTTACAATCGCCGTTCTGATGAGCGTCGTGCCTGCTGCGCACGCACAGTGGGCTGTGATCGATCGGACCAATCTCATGCAGAACATCATGACAGCAGCACGCACACTAGAACAGATTAACAACCAAATCAGGCAGCTTCAGAATGAAGCTCAAATGTTAACTAATCAGGCGAAAAATCTCGAGGGTCTGGACTTCAGCACGCTCAAAGAACTACGTTCGACGCTATACGTAACGAATCGACTCCTACAACAGGCGCAGGGGATGGCCTTCAATCTGTCGCAGATGGAAACCAACTTCGCGCGACTGTATCCCAATGCCTATGACGCTTCCACATCCGGAAATCAGATGTCAACCGATGCCCGCACACGCTGGCGCAATTCGTTGGAGGCGCTGCGCACCGCGACCCAGGTGCAGTCGCAAGCAGTACAGAACTTTGCATCCGACGAGCAGACCTTGGCCGACCTTGTGAACCGCAGCCAGTCCGCCGTTGGCGCACTTCAGGCCACGCAAGCGACGAACCAATTGCTGGCGCTGCAATCCCGTCAAGCCATCCAGGCGCAGCAGCTCCAGCTCACGCAGGACCGGGCCGCCGCACTGGAACAAGCACGGCAGGTGGCAGTCCAAGAACGGGCGCGTGAAGTGCATCGGCGCTTCCAGGGCAGCGGTACTCCCTACACGCCCACCACCATCAACTACTACAATCCCTGAGGACTCGACCATGAAAATCTTCCTGATCTTTGCCGCTTATACCCTGTTACTGACGGCGTGCAGCAAGCCGGCCCCCACCGATTCAATCGAATCGCTAATGGCCGATCCCGAACGACTGAAGGAAGTCCGCGCCCAGTGCAAAGCTGACCACGCCAAGGTTGGCGATGCACTATGCGCCATGGCTGCCGAGGCCACGCGGCGACGCTTCATGGGCAGCGGCACGCCATACACGTCGGCACCAACGCCAGCGCCACCGGCTACGTCAAGTCCTGCGCCAAAAGACTGAGATATGAACGACTTGTCGGTTATCGACCATTTTCTTGATGTCTTCTCGCGCTATATCGACTCGGGTTTCGGTTTACTGCATGGCGAGGTAGCGTTCCTCACCGCCACGCTGGTGGTGATCGACATGACGCTAGCCGGACTGTTCTGGTCCATGGGTGGCGAAGAGGTCATCGGCAGACTGATCAAGAAAACTCTATACGTCGGCGCCTTCGCTTTTATCATCAGTAACTTTAATCATCTGGCAGGCATTCTGTTTCGCTCCTTTGCCGGACTCGGGCTGGTGGCATCCGGTTCTAAGCTGACGCAAGCGCAGTTTCTGCTGCCGGGTCGACTAGCCAAAGTCGGCGTCGATGCAGCGCAACCCATCATGGCGCAGATTGGCGAGATGATGGGTTTCCCGGAAGTGTTCGCGCATTTTGATGTCATCACCGTGCTGTTCCTCGCCTGGTTAGTAGTGATCATCAGTTTCTTCGTGTTGGCAGTACAGCTCTTCGTCACGCTGATCGAATTCAAACTGACCACACTCGCAGGCTTTGTGCTGGTGCCGTTTGCACTGTGGAACAAGACGGCGTTTCTGGCCGAGCGCGTATTGGGGAATGTGGTGTCGTCGGGCATCAAGGTGCTGGTGCTGGCGGTTATTATGGGCATTGGCACAGGACTGTTTACGGAATTTCATGTTCCTCCCGGTACCGAACCATCCATTGATCTGGCGTTGACCATTATGCTTGCCTCGCTAGCGATGTTGGGGTTAGGTATTTTCGGGCCGAGCATCGCGACTGGACTAGTGTCAGGCGCGCCACAACTAGGCGCAGGCGCTGCCGCCGGAACATCACTCGCTGTAGCTGGGTTGGCGGCGGGCGGTGGCGCAGCGGTAGCCGCTGGTGCTCGCATGATCCCGGATGCCGCTCGTGCAGCTATCGGTAGCGCAGCATCGGCCGGACATGCTGCCAGTTCAATGGCAAGCAGTGCAAAATCCGCTTACCAAGACGGTGCTATCGGCCAACGTTTCTCAAATGCTGCAAAAGCAGTCAAGGGCCAGGTAGCGAATTTCATCGCGGAGGCTGCTGCACCTACAGAGGCAGCCGGTTCAACCGGATCGGGCGGAACAACAAGCCCTACAGGCGAACCAGCTTGGGCCAAACAAATGCGGCGCAAACAGCGAGTAAGCCACGCAGCCTCGACGGTGGCGCACGCGCTGCGCTCAGGCGACCACGGAGGCAGCGGTGCCAGCCCAAGTCTGCGCGATGACTCCAGCAACTGACTCGAACCCATGAGGAGATAACTTCATGCTATTCAAACGACCTCAAGTGCATTATTCAGAAACGCCCGAGCCCGTCACTCCCTATCAGGCCGCCGCGCAGGTCTGGGACCAGCGTATCGGCAGCGCCCGCGTGCAGGCGAAGAACTGGAGGTTGATGGCCTTCGGCTGTCTATCGCTGGCATTGCTGATGGCGGGCGGTCTGGTTTGGCGCTCAGGGCAATCCATCGTCACGCCGTATGTGGTGGAGGTGGCTGCCGGCGGCCAAGTGCGCGCGGTCGGCGAAGCGACCACGCCGTACAAGCCGAACGACGCGCAGATCGCCTTCCACCTGGCACGCTTTATCGTCGACGTGCGCTCGCTGTCGATTGATCCGATCGTTGTCCGCCAAAACTGGCTCGAAGCCTACGACTACGCAACGGACAAGGGTGCTTCCACGCTAAACGACTACGCACGTAGCAACGATCCATTTGCGCGCATCGGTCAGACATCAACGACGGTAGAGATCACCAGTGTGGTTCGCGCCAGCGAATCCTCGTTCCAGGTGCGCTGGATCGAGCGCCACTACTCGAACGGTTCGCCCTCGGGCACCGAGCGCTGGACCGCCGTGCTGTCCGTGGTGTTGCAGCCGCCGCGCACCGAAGAGCGACTGCGCAAAAACCCGCTGGGAATCTATGTCAACGGTCTGTCCTGGAGCCGAGAACTCGACGTGACCGAAGGAGTAAAGAAACCATGAAACCCGAAATCCCTATCGTCGCTTGGCCGTTGATGCTGAGTGTCGCCTTGACAACCGTCACCGGCTGCGCCACGCATGGACAGCCGCCTCCGGACATCAGGCTGGATGAATCTGTCGCGGCGCACGCGCTACCTGAGCCACCCAAATCTATCGAGGTAGTCGAGATGCCGAAACCAATGCCGCTGCCCGAGCAATTGAAGTCCTTGCGCAACGCACCCGAGGACAAACCGGCAACTGATTCGCTCGATGAGAAAAGCCGCGTGGCACGCGCCAATGCAGAAGCGCGCGTGGCACCAAGTCGCGAGGGTTACATCAACGCCATTCAGGTCTGGCCCTATGCGGACGGCGCGCTGTATCAGGTCTACACCAGTCCGGGCCGCGTCACCGTCATCGCCTTGCAGCAGGGCGAAGAGTTGGTGACGGTCTCGGCCGGCGACACTGTGCGCTGGATCGTCGGCGACACGGCCAGCGGTGCGGGCGCCAGCCTGCGTGTGAACATTCTCGTGAAGCCAACGCGCATCGGACTGAAGACGAACCTGGTTATCACCACCAATCGCCGTACCTACCTGCTCGAATTGTCTTCGACGCCGCAGGCATGGATGGCGTCCGCATCGTGGGACTACCCGAAGGACCGCCTGCTGGCCTTGCAAAAGCAAGCGCAGCAAGCTCAGACGGCTGCGCCGGTGGACTCCGGCTTGTCGCTGGAGCAGATCAAGTTCCGCTACGCGATTTCCGGCGACAGCCCACCGTGGAAGCCGCTGCGCGCCTTCGACGATGGCGAGCGGGTCTATATCCAGTTCCCCGCCGGCATCGCCCAGGGCGAGTTGCCGCCGCTGTTCGTGATCGGAGCGCAGGGTGATGGCCAGCTCGTGAACTACCGCTTTCGCTCACCGTACTACGTGGTAGATCGGTTGTTCGGTGCGGCCGAGTTGCGGCTGGGCGCTGACAAGGCCGCCGTTGTTCGCATCGAGCGCACCGATGGTGTGAGCAGTACGGCACGGAGGCATTGAGCATGAGCACGCCCGCCACGCCACCACCAACTGGGTCGAATAAGGCCCACCCGGACACCATGGCTCTGCGCGCTTCGCCGCGCCCGGTCACGCGACTAAACCGGCGCATGCTGGCCGTCCTTGCGGGAACGCTGGGTGCGGTCGTGTTGGGCGGCACGCTGTGGTCGCTGCAATCGCACAAGCGCGAGCGCAACGCGGCCTCCGAACTCTACAACGTAGACCGTGTCTCGCATGCCGAGAACCTCGACCAGTTGCCCAAGGATTATTCCAAGGTGCCGGTAGCTGCCAAGCCGGTGCCCGTTTTGGGCGAGCCATTACCGGGCGACTTGGGTCCGGCCATCGTTGCGCAGCGTAATGCGGGAGCTCCCGCGCAGACTGGGCGCATTGCGCAGCCGGGTGATGCCGAGGATGCGGCACGTTCGGGGGTTTTCTTTCGCAGCGGTGCGGTAAAGGCAGCACCATCGCCCACTGCGAGTACGGCCACGCCCGATCCGGTATCGGGCAACCAGCCATTCAATCCGATGGTCCCTGCCATCGCGTCGGCGCAGCCGACCGACCCGACGGTGGTACAAAACCGGCAGGAGCAGAAGCAGGCGTTTGTCGCCAATGGCGGCGACACCGCCACCCGCAATCCGGCCAGTTTGCAACTGCCAGCCTCTCCCTACCAAGTGATGGCGGGCACCATCATTCCGGCTGCGCTGGTGACAGGCATTAACTCCGACCTGCCGGGACAAGTCATCGCCAACGTCACCGAGGCGGTCTACGACACGGCCACGGGTCGCTTCCTGCTGATTCCGCAGGGCTCCCGCCTGATCGGGCGCTACGACAGCCAGGTGTCATTCGGCCAGCGACGCGTATTACTGGTGTGGACGCGGTTGATCCTGCCCGACACTTCATCCATTTCGCTCGACCGCTTGCCCGGCATCGACCCGGCCGGTTATGCCGGACTGGAAGATGGCGTCGACTGGCATTGGGATCGCATCCTCGCCGGTGCGGCGTTGTCCACGCTGCTCGGCGTGGGTGCCGAACTGGCTGCACCTGATCGCACCGGCAGCGATAGCAAAATCATCATTGCCACGCGCCAGAGCGGGCAGGACACTGTGAACCAGGTCGGTCAGGAGATCACCAAACGCAATGTGAGCATCCAGCCGACGCTCACAATTCGGCCCGGCTTCCCGATGAGGGTCATGGTGAACAAGGATCTGATCTTGCGGCCGTACCAGCCGCTGTTCTTCCAAAGGGGATCGTCGCAATGAGCATATCCACCAGCAAACTGCGGCTGGGGCCGCTGCCGATCAAGACCGAGACAGTCAAAATCACCATTGCGCTCACCACCGCGTTGAAGACCGATTTGGAACGCTACGCCGCGCAACATGCTCAGACCTACGGTGAGCCGATTGATGCCACGACGCTGATCCCGCACATGCTCGAAGCGTTCATGGCGCGGGATCGCGGCTTCAAGAAGATCAACGCGAAGTGATGCACAACCACGCCGCGTGAGCGCAATCGGAATACGCTCATGCACGCCTGAGCGAGTTTTCAATAGATGCCGGAAAGATCACCATCACAGGACCGTATTTATATCGGCGGTTGCAATGCACGCAGCAACTGCCCTGCTGATGGAGAAGATCATGAACAAAGCAGATCGAAGTTTGCAGGCCGCGAGGTCGAACAACGACTCTGATGCAAACGACCTGCACGGCATGCCGCTACCACGACTGATCGCACCGAATATCTTGCCGTTCCGACGCACGATCCGCCGTCCCGAGTTGCGACAAATCGTGCCTCTGGCCGACACCACGATCTACGACATGGAACGGCGCGGTGGATTTCCGCGCAGGTTCAATCTAACCGCACGCTGCGTGGTGTGGGATTTGACGGAGGTAGAGGCATGGCTTGATGCGCGCCGCCAAGCTTCCGACAGCGCGCAGATAAAACGAGCCCCCTCGCCGGACGTTCGTCAGCGCAAGCACCGCCCCGTCAAAGTAACGCCTGTGTCGTGATGATCTTCATCGACGGGGGCAGCAACGTCGGGGTGTGCGATTCGCCGGCCACCCAGGCGTCAACCATGTCGGCCCACTCTTGCAGCATGTGGCGGCGCTGCTCGGCGTATTCAGCCTTGTTGTAGATGCCGCGTGATGAACGGCCATCTTCGTGGGCAAGACACTTCTCGATCCAGTCACTGTTGAAGCCCAACTCGTTGAGGATGGTCGAACCGGTGCGGCGCAGGTCATGCACAGTGAAATTTTCGATTGGCAGACCCTTCGCTTTCGACCGCTCCACGACTATCTGCCCGACACGGTTCAGCGTGGCGTTCGACATACACTTGTCGCCGTCATAGCGCGAAGGTAACAGGTATCTTGAGCCACCGGCGCAGGTGCGCAGTGCGATCATGATGTCGAGCGCCTGCTGCGACAGGTAGATGTTGTGGGCCTTGCCGGCCTTCATGCGGGCTTTTGGGATAGTCCACAGTGCTTTCTCGAAATCGATCTCATCCCATGTCGCGTGGATCAGTTCGCCTTTGCGCACCAGCGTGAGCAAGATCAGCCGCAGACCCAGTTTGATGGTCGGGTACGAAGCGACGTACTCCAACTGCTTGAGCATGATGCGTATCTCGGACGGCGACAGCGCTCGATCCCGTGCCACGAAAGTGGCGATCGACGATGGTCCAACGTCGTCGGCAGGGTTGGCCACCTTCTCGCCGTGCAAGATGGCAAAACCGTAGATTTGCTTGATGATGTCGCGAACATGGATTGCCGTTGCTGGCGCTCCCCTCCCCTTCACCTTGTCGCACAGATCGCGCAGGTCATCAGGACTGATCTCGCTCAGCAAGCGGCTCTTGAACACAGGCAGGATGTCCCGGTCAAGGATGCTCTTGCGCATCGACCGCGTGCTGTCGGCCATCCGCGCACCCTCGTACCACTCGTCGGTAAATTCCTGGAAGGTTTTGGCGTCCGAAAGGCGCCTCTTCTCTCGCTGCTTTTCCTGCGCCGGGGACTGTCCTTCCGAAACTGCCCGCTTCGCGTCGATGCACTTTTCGCGTGCACGGGCCAGCGACAGACCGCCTGGCCCATAGCGGCCAATCGTCAGCGTTTCGCGCCTGCTATTGATCCGGTAGTCATAACGGAACGTGACGGTACCCGCCGTCGAGACCGTCACATACATGCCATCCCTGTCCGTCACCTTGTAGGGCGCATCCTTGGGTTTGAGATTCTTCAGTGCGGTATCGGTCAGCATGGTGTCCTCCTGAGAACGGCAATTTTACCGTCAACGACTCAAAAGACACAGAATTCTCTGAAACCCCCCATGAATACTAGCTCTTTCTATTATTTTTTACCGTCAGAGCCGAAAACAGTCAGACGGTAAATATTTTTAGATGACTTGCCTAGCTTTCATTACCGTCAGGATTACCGACAAAAAATTTCGCTTGCCGTCAATAGATGCCGATAGCTTTCGCGATATAAACTTATATAAATCAATAATTTAAGTGACTTTTCCGATAGTCCGCGAAAGCTGCCGAAAGACCTAAAATCATTCCCACTCAATCGTCGCCGGCGGCTTTCCTGAAATATCGTAAACCACGCGATTAATCCCGCGCACTTCGTTAATGATGCGGTTCGAGACCTTGCCCAGCAATTCGTGCGGCAAATGCGCCCAGTGGGCGGTCATGAAATCCTGCGTCTGCACGGCGCGCAGCGCGACGACGTATTCGTAGGTGCGGCCGTCGCCCATCACGCCGACCGATTTGACCGGCAGGAATACGGCAAAGGCCTGACTGGTGAGGTCGTACCAGTTGGCGCCGTCGGCGTCTTTGGTGTTGCGCAATTCTTCGATGAAAATCGCATCGGCGCGGCGCAGCAGGTCGGCGAATTCTTTCTTCACTTCGCCGAGGATGCGCACACCCAGACCGGGGCCGGGGAAAGGATGGCGGTACACCATTTCAGGCGGCAGGCCGAGCGCCACACCGAGTTTGCGCACTTCGTCCTTGAACAATTCGCGCAGCGGTTCCAGCAGCTTGAGGTTGAGCGTTTCTGGCAGGCCGCCGACGTTGTGGTGGCTCTTGATGGTGTGGCCCTTCTTGCCCTTTCCGGCGCTTTCGATCACGTCCGGGTAAATGGTGCCTTGTGCCAGCCACTTGGCGTTTTTCAGTTTGCCGGATTCGGCCTGGAATACTTCGACGAATTCGCGGCCGATGATTTTGCGTTTGGCTTCCGGGTCAGTCACGCCGGCCAGATGGCCCATGAATTGGGCGGTGGCGTCGACATGGATGACCTTGACGCCCAGATTTTTGCCGAACATCTCCATCACCATTTTGCCTTCGTCCAGCCGCAGCAGGCCGTGGTCGACGAAAACGCAGGTCAGTTGGTCGCCGATGGCGCGATGGATCAGTGCGGCAGCAACGCTGCTGTCGACGCCGCCGGACAGGCCGAGAATGACTTCGTCGCTGCCGACCTGGGCGCGGATCGAAGCAACGGCTTCGGCGATATAGTCGGGCATGTTCCAGTCAGACTGGCAGCCGCAGATTTCATGCACGAAACGTCCGAGCAAGGCAGCGCCCTGCACGGTATGGGTGACTTCGGGATGGAATTGCACGGCGTAGAAACGGCGCGCTTCATCGGCCATGCCGGCGACCGGGCAATTGTCGGTGGAGGCCATCAGTTTAAAACCGGGGGGCATTTGTTCGACCTTGTCACCGTGGCTCATCCAGACTTTGAGCATGCCGTGACCTTCGGGCGTGGTGAAATCGGCGATGTCTTTGAGCAAGGCCGTGTGGCCGTGCGCGCGTACTTCGGCATAGCCAAATTCACGCAGCACGCCGTTATGCACTTGTCCGCCCAGTTGCGCGGCCATGCTTTGCATGCCGTAGCAAATGCCCAGTACCGGCACGCCCAGCTCAAACACGGCTTGCGGTACGCGGGGCGTATCGCCCTCGGTCACGCTATTCGGGCCACCAGACAAAATGACGCCGGCAGCGCCGTAATTGCGCACGAACTCATCGCTGACGTCGTAAGGGAATACTTCGGAAAACACGCCTGCATCGCGCACGCGGCGGGCGATCAATTGCGTTACCTGGGAACCGAAATCGAGAATCAGAATTTTTGAGTGCATGATGGGAGCAATGTGTCCGGTAGTGAGGTGGGAACAGTCGGGTCGTTCGACCGTGGCGCGGAACGCCGGTAGCCAAATGGCCGCTCTAAAAAAACAAATACCGCCATCGCAAAATGCCGATGGCGGTGGTGCATCCGATGAATTCGCTAATGCGCTAATGCGCTATGAGCGTGAATTAATCGGCCCGGTAGTTCGGGGCTTCCTTGGTGATCTGCACGTCATGCACATGCGATTCGCGCATACCGGCCGAGGTGATTTCAACGAACTCGGCTTTTTCGCGGAATTCATCGATAGTGGCGCAACCGCAGTAGCCCATCGAGGAACGTACGCCACCGACCAGTTGATACAGAATGGCCAGCACACTGCCCTTGTAAGCGACGCGGCCTTCGATGCCTTCCGGCACGAATTTGTCGTTGTTTTCGCCATCCTGGAAATAACGGTCGGCTGAGCCGTCCGCCATCGCACCCAGACTGCCCATGCCGCGATACGACTTGTAGCTGCGTCCCTGGAACAGGATGACTTCACCCGGCGCTTCTTCCGTGCCGGCGAACATGCTGCCCATCATCACGGTGGAAGCGCCTGCTGCCAGTGCCTTGGCGACGTCGCCGGAAAAACGAATGCCGCCGTCAGCAATCACGGGGACGCCGGTGCCCTTGAGTGCCTGCGCCACATTGGCAATCGCGGAAATCTGCGGTACGCCGACGCCTGCGACGATGCGGGTGGTGCAGATCGAACCGGGGCCGATGCCGACCTTGACTGCGTCTGCGCCGTGCTCTACCAAGGCTCTGGCTGCGGCCGCGGTAGCGATGTTGCCGCCGATCACTTCGATGTGCGGATAGCGGGTCTTGACCCATTTGACGCGGTTGAGTACGCCAGCCGAGTGGCCGTGGGCGGTATCGACCACCAGCACGTCAACGCCGGCAGCAACCAGCAACTCGATGCGTTCGTCATTGTCAGGACCCACGCCGACAGCAGCACCGACGCGCAGCTTGCCGTGTTCGTCTTTGCAGGCGAAAGGATGCTCGGTCGATTTCTGGATGTCCTTGACGGTAATGAGGCCGCGCAATTCGAATTCGTCGTTGACGACCATGACCCGTTCGAGACGGAACTTGTTCATCAGGCGCTTGGCTTCTTCGAGTTCGGCGCCTTCTTTGACATAGACCAGCTTGTCGCGCGGAGTCATCTTGGCGCGGACTTCCGCGTCCAGCTCGACTTCAAAGCGCAAATCGCGGTTGGTGATGATGCCGACGAGGCTCTTGCCTTCCACTACGGGGAAACCGCTGATGCCATGTTGCTGCGACAAAGCGATCACGTCACGGATTTTCATGGTGGGTGGAATCGTGATCGGATCACGTACCACGCCGGATTCGAAACGCTTGACCTTGAGCACTTCGCGCGCCTGTTCTTTCGGCGTCAGGTTCTTGTGGACGATGCCGATGCCGCCTTCCTGCGCCATGGCGATTGCCAGCCGCGCTTCCGTGACGGTGTCCATTGCAGCGGAAACCAGGGGAATATGCAGACCGATGTTACGGGTCAGGCGCGTGGAGAGAGAGGTGTCTTTAGGGAGGATGTCCGAATAAGCCGGGACGAGCAGCACATCATCGAACGTGAGTGCTTTCTGGAGCAAACGCATAGTAATTCCTATAGGCGCAAAAGCGAATTATACAGAAAAGCTATGATCAGCGCGACTCCCTGCTGCTCTTTTCCATCCGGGCGCGGCGCGAATCCATGGGATCGGCAATCAGCGGCCGGTAGATTTCTATGCGGTCGCCGTCGCGCAGCAGGGTGTCCGGCGTCTTGAGCTTACCGAAAATGCCGACCCGGCAGGCTGCCAGATCGATACCATTTTGCTGGCGCAGCAGCCCGCTGTCGAGAATCGCCTGCTGCAACGTGGTACCCTGCTCTACCGTGAAATCGTGCAGAATCTGGGCCTCAGGCGAGGCGTAGCAAATCTGGACTTGCAAAAGCGAGACGTCAGCCATAGATAGTTTCCGCCCGGGTACAAAAAGAATCCACGAAACTGTCGGCAATCATGCTGAACACCGGTCCGATCACGGTTTCCAGCAAGCGATTCGAAAATTCGTAACGCATGTCGAATTCGATCTTGCAGGCGTCAGCCCGCAACTCCTTGAAATTCCAGGCAGCCTCGAACTGCTTGAACGGCCCTTCGACCAGCCGCATCGTCATCGAAGTCGGCGGCGCGTTGGTGTTTTCGGTAGTAAACGATTGCTTGATGCCGTGAAAATTGATGTTAATTTTGGCGGTCAGTTTGTCCTCCGTCCGGTCGCGTACTTCAACGCCACCGCACCAGGAAAGAAATTCAGGATACGCTTCCACCCTGTCGACTAGCGCAAACATTTGTTGCGCGCTATAGCCGATGAGCACTGTTTTATGTACGACTGCCATGGGCGATATACCGTTTGATAAACTTACGAAGTTGAAATTTTAACCGACCACACAGGTTTTTCCATCCAATGAGCATAGTTGATAATAAAAAGGCGTTCTTCGATTACTTTGTCGAAGAGCGATTTGAAGCCGGCATGGTTCTCCAGGGATGGGAAGCCAAAGCGATTCGCGGCGGGCGCGTGCAGCTGAAAGAAGCTTACGTGATCGTCCGGCATGGCGAGATATTTTTGTTCGGCGCCCACATCAGTGCGCTGGCGACCGCCTCGACCCACATCCATCCCGAAGCTACCCGCACCCGCAAACTGCTGTTGAAATCGACGGAAATCAGCAAACTGATCGGCAAAGTGGAACGCTCCGGTTATACGCTGGTGCCGCTGAACCTGCACTACAAGGGCGGCCTCATCAAATGCGATATCGGGCTGGCCAAGGGCAAGAAACAGCACGACAAACGCGCCACTGAAAAAGACCGCGACGGTCAGCGTGAAGTGCAGGCGGCCATGAAAGTCCACCGCCGTTAAGCGCACCCGGTTTCAACATTCGGGTCGCTGCAGCCCGGCAGAATCCCCCTATTGCCATCAATCCACACAAGGACGCTGCCAAAATTATTTGGGCGCTCCTATCGTATTTCTGCCCTCCATAACGCAATGCGGAGGGCAGCGATCTGCTTACTTGCCTTTCAACTTATCCCTCTTTTTTTTGCGTCTTGACCACCTGCATGGCGCTGGCGATCAGACTGCTCATGTCCCCCAGATTCGCGGGCACGATAATCGAATTATTGGTCTTGGCCAGTTGCGCGAACGCCGCGACATATTGTTCCGCAACCTTCAGATTGACTGCATCCGAGCCGCCGGGGGCCATGATCGCCGCAGCGGTCTTGCGAATCGCTTCGGCACTCGCTTCGGCAATTTCAAGAATCGCAGCAGCCTGACCCTGGGCGCGGTTGATTGAAGCAGCGCGTTCCCCTTCCGACTCCGCAATCGATGCCTCGCGCTTACCGGTCGCGATATTGATCTGTTCCTGCTTGCGCCCTTCCGATGCGGCGATCAAGGCGCGCTTTTCACGCTCGGCGGTAATCTGCGCCTGCATGGCGTGCAGGATTTCCTTGGGCGGCGTCAGATCCTTGATTTCATAGCGCAAAACCTTCACGCCCCAGTTAGCGGCCGATTCGTCGATTGCGTTGACGATTGACGTATTGATGTGATCGCGCTCCTCGAAAGTCTTGTCCAGCTCCATCCGACCGATCACGGAACGCAGCGTGGTTTGCGCCAGTTGCGTGATCGCAGAGATGTAATTCGATGAACCGTACGAAGCGCGCATAGGATCGGTGATCTGAAAATACAAAATGCCGTCTACCTGCAACTGCGTGTTGTCACGCGTAATGCACACCTGCGGCGGCACATCGAGCGGAATTTCTTTGAGTATGTGCTTGTAGGCAATCCGGTCGACAAAGGGCACCACAATATTGAGTCCCGGCCCCAGCGTTGCATGGTATTTCCCGAGTCGCTCGACCACCCAGGCATGTTGCTGCGGCACTACCTTCATGGTCTTGATGATAAAGATGACAACAATGATGAAAATGGCAAACGTGAGGCTTTGGAACATGGTGATGACTCCTTGGAGTTGGACGTTTAATTGAGTGCATGGCAAAGCGCAGGAAGCCATGACACGGTAGTCACAGCCTCATGCGCTCAGGAGGATTCAGGCATCGGGAGAACGATCGACCAGCAAGCGGCTTCCGCGCACTTCATGGATGAAGAACTGACCTGCGACAGGCGCGCTGCCGGGGATAAGATCGACGTCCCAATCCGCGCCACGGTACTTGACGCGTGCGGTGTAGGTATCGCCCTGCTCATGCCAGAGCGCGACCTGGATGCTCTGGCCAATGTCGAGATTGATATTGGGGTCACGCACTGCATCTCGCTTGTGCCAGTCACCTAAGCGGCTGCGACGCAAGGCGACGACGGCGATGATAGAAACAATCGCCGCGATCAGCAATTGCCCTGACACCGGGATGTCAAATAAGGCGACTGCGCCACCAGCGGCAAAACCGATTGCGATCATCAGCAAATAAAAAGTGCCGGTAAACAATTCAGCAGCGACTAATACGCCGGCCATCAGCCACCAGATTGTCCAATTACTCATGACGCCCATGGCGATTTCCTGAAATGGATTACTGCAACGAAGCAGAACACGCGGATAAACTCGCCGATGCGGTCGATGATACCCCAAAGGCTTAATGCATCCGCGCCGACCAATAAAAACGCGAGCCCGAAGCTCGCGTTTTCAAGATCGAAATAAAAGCTTGATTGCTTTATTTGCTTTCCGCCAATTTTTTCCAGGTATCGATCACCGAGTCAGGATTGAGCGAAATGGAAGCAATGCCCTGCTCCATCAACCACAAGGCAAAGTCAGGGTGATCGGAAGGCCCCTGACCGCAAATGCCGACGTACTTGCCCTTGGCGATACAGGTAGAAATCGCCTTGACCAGCAACGCCTTGACTGCCGGATCGCGCTCGTCAAAATCGGCGGCCAGCAGCTCCAGACCGGAATCGCGATCCAGACCCAGCGTCAGCTGCGTCAGGTCGTTGGAGCCGATGGAGAAACCGTCGAAGAATTCCAGGAACTCTTCGGCCAGAATCGCATTGGATGGCACTTCGCACATCATGATCACGCGCAAGCCGTTTTCGCCGCGCACCAGCTGGTTTTTACCGAGCAAGTTAATCACTTTTTCAGCCTGACCCAGCGTACGGACGAACGGCACCATGATTTCGACGTTGGTCAAACCCATGTCGTTGCGCACCCGCTTCATTGCCAGACATTCCATTTCGAAGGCTTCGGCAAAATCGGCAGACAGGTAACGGGCAGCGCCGCGGAAACCGAGCATAGGATTTTCTTCATCCGGCTCGTAGCGCGAACCGCCGATCAGTTTTTTGTACTCGTTCGACTTGAAGTCGGACAAACGCACAATCACCGGCTTAGGCCAGAACGCCGCCGCAATCGTGGCAATCCCTTCTGCCAGCTTGTCGACATAAAACGCCCGTGGCGAAGCGTGACCGCGCGCGACTGACTCCACCGCTTTTTTCAAATCGGCATCAATATTCGGATAGTCGAGAATCGCTTTCGGATGCACGCCGATATTGTTGTTGATGATGAATTCCAGTCGGGCCAAACCCACGCCGGAATTGGGAATCGATTGAAAATCGAAGGCCAGCTGCGGATTGCCGACGTTCATCATGATTTTCAATGGAATCGACGGCAACTCACCGCGCTCCACTTCAGTCACTTCGGTTTCCAGCAAACCGTCATAGATCTTGCCTTCGTCGCCTTCGGCGCAGGACACGGTCACCAGGGTGCCATCCTTGAGCAGATCGGTCGCATTGCCGCAACCAACCACGGCAGGCACACCCAGTTCACGCGCAATGATCGCCGCGTGGCAGGTACGGCCGCCACGGTTGGTGATGATCGCGGCGGCGCGCTTCATGACGGGTTCCCAGTTGGGGTCGGTCATGTCGGCAACCAGCACATCGCCGGGTTGCACGCGCTCCATTTCGGACGCATCGCGGATCACCCGTACCGGACCGGCGCCGATTTTCTGGCCGATGGCACGTCCGGTGGTCAGCACATTGCTGCTTCCCTTGAGCTTGAAACGCAATTGCGCGTCGCTGGATTTTTGCTGCGATTTGACGGTTTCAGGACGCGCCTGGAGGATGTACAACTTGCCGTCGCGGCCATCCTTGCCCCATTCGATATCCATAGGACGCTGATAATGGTTTTCGATGATGGTGGCGTACTTGGCCAGTTCGACCACTTCGGCATCGTCCAGCGAATAACGGTTGCGCATTTCGATCGACACGTCGACGGTTCTGACCGAACGGCCCGCTTTGGCTTCGCCGGTGAATTCCATCTTGATCATCTTGGAACCGATATTGCGGCGAATCACAGGCGATTTGCCCAGTGCCAGCATCGGTTTGTGAACATAAAACTCATCGGGATTGACTGCGCCCTGCACCACTGTTTCGCCCAGACCATAGCTGGAAGTGATGAATACCACGTCCTTGAAGCCGGATTCGGTATCCAGCGTGAACATGACACCGGCTGCGCCGAGGTCGGAACGCACCATGCGCTGCACACCGGCCGACAAGGCAACTTCAGCGTGCGTGAAACCCTTGTGAACGCGATAGGAGATTGCACGGTCGTTGTACAGGGACGCAAAGACGTGTTTCATGGCTTCCAGCACGTTGTCGATACCGACCACGTTGAGGAAAGTTTCCTGCTGACCGGCGAAAGACGCATCCGGCAAATCTTCGGCGGTGGCGGAAGAACGCACGGCAAACGACATCTCGGCAGAGGAATCGGCCACTAACTGGTCGTAAAACGCCTTGATTTCCTGCTCCAGACGCGGCTGGAAAGGCGTTTCCACGATCCATTCGCGGATTTCAGCACCGGCCGCGGCCAGTGCGCGCACATCTTCGATATCCAGATTGACGAGTCGGTCAGCGATGCGCTTTGCCAGCGAAACGCCGCCGTGTTCGTCATTTTCCAGGAAATCGCGGAAAGCCTGAGCCGTCGTAGCAAAGCCACCCGGCACACGTACTCCGGCTTGCGCGAGCTGGCTGATCATTTCACCTAGTGATGCATTTTTACCGCCGACGGACTCCACATCCGTCATGCGGAGTTTTTCAAAGGGAACGACGTACACGACCCCCTGGGTAGCACCCATATTTGCTGCATTGGACATAACAACCTCTGGTTTGATGATAAGAAATCTTCATTGGCGGCCTCAGACTGATATGTTTTTGTTATTCTTGGGGCGGAGGCAGCAGGAGAGTGGAAACGCATGGCTAAGCGACAGGGCAAACCGGCTCGCGCGGGCTGACGGTAATCCGTAAGCAGGCGAATTGTGCGGTAGCAACTGTGGCAGTCGTAAAGGCATGCGGACGAACCTCCTCATTGAGCGTGCCATTCTACAGGCTGGAAACCGGGTTTTTTCGACAAACAACACAAATTATTATTTATTTTTAATCGACTATGCTTGAAATTAACCCCACTGGACAAGTCTTGCCCGCCCCGGTTCGTACCGTGTTTTTCGTCTCGGACGGTACCGGCATCACTGCCGAAACGCTGGGCCATTCGGTTCTGAGCCAGTTTGAGATGCGATTCAAGCAAATCCGGCTGCCTTTCCTCGATACGCCGGAAAAAGCGCACGAAGCCACCCGCAAGATCAACGATACGGGCGACCTGGACGGCCATCTGCCTATCGTGTTCTCCACCCTGGTGCAGACCGAGCTGTCGGCCATCATCCGCCGCTGCCGCGCGCTGCACATGGATCTGTTTCAGAGTTTTGTCGAGCCGCTGGAGCAGGAACTGGGCGTCAAATCGAGCCATACGATAGGCCGCACCCACAATACCGCCGATTCAGAAGAATATAAAAACCGCATTGAAGCCATTAATTTTTCGCTGGCGCACGATGACGGCCAGTCGAACAAGAATTTGTCGGCAGCCGATGTGATTCTGGTCGGGGTTTCGCGCTGCGGAAAAACACCGACCAGCTTGTATCTGGCGATGCAATTCGGCATCAAGGCGGCCAATTACCCACTGATTCCCGAAGATTTTGAGCGTGAAAAATTGCCGAACGACCTGCTGCCTTACAAAAACAAGATATTCGGCCTGACCATCCTGCCCGACCGCCTGACGGCGATCCGCAATGAACGCCGTCCCGGCAGCAAATATGCGGCGCTGGAAAATTGTCGTTACGAAATCAATGAGGCGGAGAAAATGATGCGCAAGGAAGGCATACGCTGGATGTCGTCGACGTCCAAGTCGATCGAAGAAATTGCAGCGACGGTGATGCAGGAAATCAAGACGGAAACACCCTAAGCAATTCTGATACGGGTCAGGAAGCCCGTGTCGGAATCAGGCTTGCTGCTGACGCACCTGTTCGAAAAAACAGACAGCAGCGGCAGCAGCGACATTGAGCGACTCCATGTCGCCCGCATGCGGAATGGAAATGTGCTGGCTGGCCAAGGCCAGCAGATCTTCCGCCACGCCCTGCCCTTCATGGCCGAACAGCCACAGCAGCGGCTGTCGCAAATCGGTCTGATACAGGCTCTGCACGGCGTGAGAGCTGGTCGCCAGTACCGGTAGCCGGGTATGACGCAGCAATTCGGCCAGATCGGCCTGTTCCACGATATCAAGCAAGAAATGTCCGCCCATCGCCGCCCGCAGTACCTTGGGCGACCACGCGGATGCCGTCCCGCAAGAGCAATACACCTGACGGATCCCGGCGGCGGCGGCGCTGCGCAAAATCGACCCCAGATTGCCCGGGTCCTGCAAATTGTCGAGCAGCACGGCGCTGACTTCCAGGTTCGCCGGGGCAATCGATTCGGGAGTGGCAATCACCAGCAGCACCTCCACCCCATGTTCGACCTGACTCAACGGTGCAAACAAGCTATCAGGCAGCACGATAACCACCCCCGTCTGCCCGTCACAGCGGGCGACAATCGCGGCCACCTCGGCATGTCCAAGCGCGCTTTCAGACACCACGCAAAACAAGGGCAAACCACGATGCTGAAGATAGGACTGCGCCAGATGAATGCCATCGAGCACAGTGCGCCCGGCTTTGCGGCGCGCCTGAGAACTGGCGGCGAGCGACTTCAACTCTTTATAAAACGGGTTATCGCGGGAGGAAATATGTTTCATGTGACAGGATTTTTCTGCGCGACAGCCGCTTCCAGCAAGCGCCGCACGGGTCCGTACGACCGACGATGTACCGGGGAAACGCCATGCAGCTGCAAGCGATCCAGATGCAGCTTGGTCGGATAACCTTTGTGCTGGTCGAATCCGTATTGCGGATAGCTGGCGTGCAACTCTAACAACAGCGCGTCGCGCGCAGTCTTGGCGAGGATGGAGGCGGCGGCAATGGCGGCCACCTTGTCATCGCCACCGACAATCGCTTCCGACCGAACGGCCATGACCGGGCAACGGTTGCCATCAATCAGGGCCAGCGTCGGGACGGTACTCAGCCCTTCCACGGCGCGCCGCATGGCGAGCAGGCTGGCTTGCAAGATGTTAAGACTGTCGATCTCGGCTTCCGAGCACTGCGCTATCGACCAGGCGATGGCATGCGTCTTGATTTCTTCGGCTAAGCGCTCACGCTGCGCTGCACTCAGTTTTTTGGAGTCGCGCACGCCGCTAATCGGATGATCGGGATGCAAAATGACAGCAGCAGCAAACACCGGACCGGCTAACGGGCCGCGCCCGGCTTCATCGACGCCGCACATGATTTCATTGCCGTAATCGACAAACGCAAATTCAAAATTAGGGGATTTCATACGGCAAACAACTCCATTAACGGCCGCTCTCGAGCAAACGGCACACCGCTTCCGCACTCACGCTGGCGGTATCGCAAAGCAGGCTATTGTGCATATCGGTAAAACGCTCTTGCAGCATGGCCAGATGTTGCGGATCGTCCAGCTGGCGCGACAAGGCATCGGCCATGGTCTGGGGTGTGGCGGCATCCTGCAACAGTTCGGGAACCAGAAATTCACGGGCGAGGATGTTAGGCAAACCGACCCACGGCTGGTAATTCATGTGACGCATGATCTGGTACGTCGCCCATGTCATCTTGTAGGCGATCACCATCGGTTTTTTGTACAGCGCGACTTCCAGCGAGGCCGTGCCGGAAGCAACCAGTACGGCATCAGCTGCGGCCATCGCCGTGTGCGACTGCCCGTCCAGTACCTGCAGTGGCAGATCGTCCAGACCGGCTTCGCGGCATAACTGCTCAAAATAGACCCGCTGCGCCGCACCCGCCATCGGCACGATAAATCGCGTGCCCGGTGTGCGTTGCGCCAGCAGACGGGCCGCGCCGATAAAGGTGGCGGTATTGTGTTTGAGCTCCGACATGCGGCTGCCGGGCAGGACGGCGATCACCCTTGCGTCAGTCGGCAAGCCGAGTTCGCGTCGTGCGGCGGCGCCATCGGCCTGCATGGGAATAACTTGCGCCAGCGGATGTCCCACATAAGTCACGGGGATGCCGGCGCGCCGGTATATCTCGACTTCAAACGGAAACACCACCAGCATGTGCGATACCGCGCGGGCGATTTTCTTGATGCGACCGCCACGCCAGGCCCAGATCGAGGGACCGATGAAATGCATGGTGGGGATGCCGGCTTCTTTGAGCGCGGTTTCGAGTCCGAAATTGAAATCGGGAGCATCGACGCCGATGAACAGCGACGGCCGTTCGATCAGCAGACGGTCGCGCAGGGCAATCTGGATGCCCTTGAGTTCGCGGTAGTGCGCAAGCACTTCAAACAGCCCGTTGACCGACAGCTTTTCCATCGGCCAGTGGCTTTCGAAGCCGTACTCGGCCATTTTCGCGCCGCCGATGCCGTGCAGATGCGCCTGCGGCAAACGCGGCCGCAAGCCGGATAACAAACGGCTCGCCAACAGGTCTCCGGAACTTTCACCGGCCACCATGGCGATCGTTACATCAGCGGATGATGCCACGGGAAGATGTCTCGATGAATTCGCGCAACAGCTTCAGATGGACGGCGGACTCGGCGTCCTTCTGCTCTTCTGCCAGGATCGCTTCCTGCGCCTGCTCCAGCGAGAGTCCGGCACGATAAATCAGCTTATAAGCGCGCTTGATCGACATGATCTGGCTGCTGCTGAAGCCACGGCGACGCAATCCCTCGCTGTTGATACCGGCCGGAATGGCACGGTTACCGGCGGCAGTCACGAACGGTGGCACATCCTGGCTGACGGCGGCGGTAAAAGCGGTCATGGCGTGCGCGCCGATACGGCAGAATTGATGCACGGAGGTAAATCCGCCCAAAAATACCCAGTCGTAAAGATGGACATGGCCGGCCAGCGTGGCATTGTTGGCCAGCACCAGATGATTGCCGAGCTGACAGTCGTGCGCCACATGGACGTAGGCCATGAGCAGGTTATCGCTGCCGATGCGAGTCACACCGGCGTCTTGCGCGGTGCCCAGATTGAGCGTAACGAATTCGCGGATGGTGTTGCGGTCGCCGATTTCCAGGCCGGTCGGCTCGCCGGCATATTTCTTGTCCTGCGGTACGGCACCGATGGAGCCGAACTGGAAAATCGTATTGTCGCTGCCGATCGTGGTCCGGCCTTCGATGACGACGTGCGGCCCGATCCGGCTACCAGCACCGATAGAGACATGGGGGCCAATGACAGAATAGGCACCGACTTCGACCGTGCTGTCGAGTTGTGCCGCTGGGTCAATGACGGCAGTGGGATGAATTCTGACCATCGGGCTTATCCCGCCTGGCTGGCGTCGGTGGCGCTGCGCATGGTGCACATCAGATCAGCTTCTACCGCGACCTTGCCGTCGACTGTAGCAATGGCCGTGTATTTCCAGATTCCCCGCGCCCGGCGTGTGATGGTCACTTGCATGACCAACTGATCGCCTGGCTCGACCGGACGCTTGAAACGCGCCTTATCGATGCCGGCAAAATAAACGACGGTATTGGCATCGGGTTTGCGGCCTTCGGTCAGGAAGGAAAGCAAGGCGGCGGTTTGCGCCAGCGCTTCAATCATGAGAACGCCCGGCATTACCGGTTTGTGCGGGAAATGGCCATTGAAGAACTCTTCGTTGGCACTGACGTTTTTGATTGCGGTAATGGTTTTACCGCTTTCCCAACTCAACACGCGATCCACCAGCAGCATGGGGTAACGGTGGGGCAAGTATTCCTTGATCTGGTTGATGTCGAGGATATTAGTCATCATGATTTTCTGTAAACGATTTAACGGTTTTTTCTAAGGCCCGAATTCTCTCACGCAAGGCTGGCAAATTACGCACCAGCGCTGCAGATTTTTCCCATTCGCCGTGTTTGGTGACTGGATAAAAACCGGTGTATTGCCCCGCTTCCGGGATAGAACGCATCGCCAGCGTACCCGCCGACACATGCACCCGGTCGCCAATGGTGATGTGTCCGTGAATCATGGCGGCTCCGCCGATGGAGCAATATTTGCCGATGGTGGCGCTTCCCGCGATACCGGCACAGGCGGCAATGGCGGTATGGGCGCCGATATGGCAGTTGTGTGCAATCTGAATCTGATTATCCAGTTTGACGCCCTCCTCGATGACGGTATCGGCAAGCGCACCACGGTCGATGGTGGTGTTCGCGCCAATTTCGACATCATCACCGATAAGCACACGCCCCACCTGCGGGATTTTGACCCATTCCCCGCCATCGTTGGCAAAACCAAAACCATCGGCACCGATGACCGCGCCGGAATGAACAATCCCGCGCTGCCCTATTACACAGGCGGCATAGAAGGTCACACGGGGATGGAAGCGAGTGCCGTCGCCAATCCGAGCATCGCGGCCAATAAAACTCCCTGCGCCGATTATTGCGTGCTCACCGATGCTGGCGTTGGCTTCGACCACGACATGCGGTCCGATCGTTGCGCTGCTTGCTACGTGGGCGCTGTCGGAAATGATGGCGCTGGGGTGCACACCTGGCACGGCGGCCGGTTCCGAAAGCGTGACAAATAATTGCGCGCTGCGAGCAAAGTAGGCATAGGGATTCGATGCAATGATGCACGCACCGTGGTAATCCGGCTGAATCACGGCGGCGTCAGCCGCAGATAAAATTAGTGCCGCTGCCTGCGTTTGCGCGGCCTGAGCACGGAATTTTGAATTGGAGAGAAAGGTGATATGCGAAGCGTTGGCCGTATCGAGCGGTGCGATGCCGGTCACTTCGATATCGGCATCACCGGTCAGCTGACCACCCAAGCGTTCGACTAATTCTCCCAGCCGAATACTCATACGGGCCTTTATTCTGTAAATGAAGAATGAATTAAATCAGGAGAGCCAGTGGAAGTCATGCGGCGCTATCAAATGGGCGACGCATGAAACATCCCCTTCTATAGCAAGTAGCTGCCTCAAAGGCAGCTACCGACCAATCGCAGAAACGGCAATACTGTCGCTATTATTTGCCCAGCGCGGCGAGTACTTTGTCGGTGATGTCGATGCGTTTGCTGGCGTACACAGCTTCCTGGAATACGATGTCGAATTTTTCAGCTTCGGCGATTTGCTTGATCACCTTGTTTGTGCGTTCCAGCACAATCGCCAACTCTTCGTTACGACGCTGATTCAAATCTTCGCGGAATTCGCGCTGCTTGCGCTGGAATTCTTTGTCGATGTCAGACAGGTCGCGCTGCCGCTTGAGGCGATCGGACTCGGATAAAACGGAAGCATCTTTGTCGAGTTTTTCCGATACCGATTTCATGCGCGCAGCCATGTCTTGCAATTCTTTGTCGCGGCGTGAAAATTCCTGCTCGATCTTGGCCGTTGCCGCCTTGGCTGGTGCCGCTTCACGGAAAATCCGTTCCGTGCTGACAAAACCGATTTTGCTTGACTCTTCCGCCTGAACACTGCCAATCGTCAAAATACACAAGGCCAGCGCCGCAGCGTGGAACGACACGAATGATTTGTTGATGAACTTCAAGGTAATTCTCCGCAATTCAATTTACTAGGTTGACCACTAACTATTATGCCACTGATGTACTTATTACTTAGAAGCCTGTTCCAAGTTGAAACTGGAAGTTCTGAACCTTGTCTGTCGATGTGGCATTCAGAGGTTTGCCGTAGCTCAACTTAATCGGACCGATCGGCGACAACCAGCTGATACCGATACCAGCGCCGTAGCGCAGGCCATTGAGTTTGATCTGCGCCTGATCGGCGAATACATTCCCGCCATCAACAAAGGTAAACCAACGCAAGGTGCGATCCTGACCTGATCCGGGAAACGGGAATTGGAATTCCGCATTCATCAATACCCGCGAAGCACCACCCATGGAATTACCGTATTGATCGACCTTGTCGCCCAAAGATGACGGCTCATAGCCACGCACGGAACCAATACCACCCGCATAAAAATTCTTGAAAATCGGATACGGCTGACCGCCGAAACCGCGACCATAATCAAGCTCGCCATTCAATGCCAGGGTGACAGCTTTGCTGAACAAAGGTTGGAAATACTGATGCTGATATGTTGCCCGGTAGTAGCGCAGATTACCCACACCGGACACTTCGATATTGGCGCGCTGGAAACGACCTTCTGTCGGCACCATCGAGCTATCGCGGCTGTCGCGCTGCCATGCGGCGGTCAATGGGAAGCTGGTCGTATTTGCGCTTCCGATACCGGAGGGGCTGTTACCAAAACTCGTCACGTATTGCTGGTAAAGGTTAGGACTGGTGCTATCCGTGTAGACCGCCGTATTTTCGATACCGAGACCGAAAAATATAGTATCCAACTCTGAAAATGGTACGCCGAACCGAACATCCGCACCGGTAGTACGCACTTTGTAGTAACCCGTTGTGTAGACCGACGGCTGAGTAGTGCGCAAATAAGCATCATACGTACGGCTAATACCGTCATCGGTGAAGTATGGCGTCGTTTGCGATACGGCGATGGTGCGATTCGTTGAGCTTGTATTGACTTCAACACCGATAGTATTGCCGCTACCAAATACGTTTGCTTGCGTGATCGAACCTGTCAGGCTGACCTTGTCCTGCTGGGAGAACCCGGCACCGAGCATGATATTGCCGGTCGGTTTTTCTACCACGCTCATGTTGACATCGACCTGGTCGACGACACCCGGAACTTCAGGCGTATCAATATTGACTTCCTTGAAGTAACCAAGGCGGTCGACACGATCGCGCGACAGCTTGATTTTCGCTCCGTCATACCATGAGTCCTCAAACTGCCGGAACTCGCGACGCACGACTTCGTCACGCGTGCCGGTGTTACCGCTGATATTGACTTTGCGCACATAGACGCGCTTGCCAGGATCGACCAGCAGAGTAAAGGCAACTTCTCTTTTTTCGCGGTCAACGGCAGGAATGGTATTGATATTGGCAAATGCGTAGCCGAAATTACCGAGACGTTCGCTGATTTTTTTGCTGGTCTCAGTCAGTTTGCTGCCTGAATAAATTTCGCCGGCCTTGAACTGAATCAGCGGCTTGATCTGATCTTCCAGACCTAAGGTGTCACCTTCCAGCTTGACGCCGGACACGGTATATTTTTCACCTTCATTGATATTGATCGTAATGTAAATGTCTTTTTTATCTGGCGTAATCGATACCTGGCTGGAATCGACCTGCATTTCCAGATACCCACGATCGAGATAGAACGAACGCAAGGCATCGACATCAACCGACAATTTTTGCTTCGAATACTGATCTGCTTTGGTGTACCAGGTGAACCAGCCGGGAGTAGTCAGTTTCAGCTCTGAGCGCAATGCGCTGTCAGAAAATGCCTTGTTGCCGACGATGGTGATCAGCTTGATGCGTGAAACTTCACCCTCATCGACGTTGAAAGTAATTGCTACGCGGTTGCGCTCAACCGGAGTCACTGTCGTTGTCACCTTCGCGCCGTACAAGCCGCGCGTCAGGTATTGCCGCTTCAGTTCCTGCTCACCGCGATCAACCAGCGACTTATCGAAAATCCGCGATTCCGAGACACCGATTTCCTTCATCGCCTTGTTCAGTTGATCCTTATCGAATTCCTTGGTACCGATGAATTCGATGCTGGCAATTGCCGGACGCTCTTCCACTTGCACGACCAGCACATTTCCTTCGGACTCAATTCGCACATCCTTGAAGAAACCGGTCGCATACAGCGCCTTGATCGCCGTGACTGCCTTGTCATCGTTGAAGGTATCGCCAACATGCACGGGCAAATAACCGAATACGGTGCCAGCCTCAGTTCGCTGTATTCCCTCAACGCGAATATCCTTGACGACAAACGGTTCGACAGCTTGCGCCTGACTGGAACAGAGCGCGAATACTGCTGCGGCAACAAGGCTTCGGGAAAAACTCGGCAAGGGGAAATACGCAGTATGTAATTTCATTAGCTAATTCGTTAATTAACGGTAATACGGCAACACGCCACGTTTGCAGCAGATCAAATCGTAGCGACGGGGATAAACAAAACTATTCTTCCGGGATTTCTATGCGGCAATGTGATGCATCGTTACGTTTATTCGGAAGCTCCCTGCTTTTCACCCTTGGCAACAACGACGGAGATGCCAAAACAGGATCGCCGCCAAACCTACCGCAAGCACAAGAATCGATCAACTAAATGCCAGTCGCACGATGTCGTTGAATGCCGCTACCAGCATCAACATCAGCAAGAGACCCATTCCGGCGCGCTGCGCGATGTTACTGAAGCGTTCCGACACAGGGCGACCAGTTAAAATCTCTAGCGAATAATACAGTAAATGCCCTCCGTCCAGCACGGGAATGGGCAGCAGGTTCATTACCCCGAGGCTGATACTGATGAATGCAATGAAGCTGAGGTAGCTCACGACGCCGATTCGCGCCGTTTGTCCGGCGTAGTCCGCGATCGTAATCGGGCCTGTGATATTTTTCCATGACACCTGCCCGACAAGCATTTTCCCTAACATTTTCACGGTCAGAAAACTGGTATTCCATGTCTTCTGCACTGCCTTCGACAAGGCCGGTATCGGAGCATCGCTAATCGTCGTCATTTCCGGCGCCATAGGTAGTTCTACCTTAATGCGGCCGATTTCCACGCCGTTTTCAACGACGGTATCCGGCACCAGATCGGAACTAAATTCACGTTCATCGCGCAAGCCATGTATCTGCAATTTTTTGCCGGGTGACGCCCGCACCAGTTCAAGCAGCGCCAGGCCGTCTACAATCCGTCGACCATCGATATCAAGAATCAGATCGCCACTTTGCAAGCCGGCGCGTTCTGCCGGCCCCGGTGCAATTTTCCCCAATGTGGCTGGCGGCCTCGCCAATACCAGTCCCAGCTTGCCCAGAAAATCGGTTTCCAGATCCTCCACGGTCAGCGAGGCAAGCGACAAACTATAGGTGTCGAGTATATTTCCACCGCCAGAGCCAGAATTCACGCGACTCGTATCCAGTCGCGCGGTCGATTTATCCAGGACCAGAGGCAAGAGCTGGCCGCGCAGCTCAGTCCAGTTCTGCACCGGATGTCCATTAACCGCCGTAATCAGCTCGCCTCCGCGCAGCCCGGCCTGATAAGCCACCGATTGCTCGGCGACCTGCCGCAGTTTTGGCAATGGGTCCGGTACGCCATGCATGTAAAGACCGGCAAGCAACAGGATTGCCAGCACAAAATTGGCGAGCGGACCCGCGGCCACAATCGCAATACGCCGCCATACCGATTGCCCGGTAAACTCGCGGCGCAGATCGGTGCTCGACAAGCGGCTGACATCTTGTTCACGCGCATCGAGCATCTGCACGTAACCGCCTAATGGCAGCACCGACAATGCCCATTCAGTCTGATCGGGGCCGAAGCGACGCGAAAAAATCACACGCCCCATCCCGACCGAGAAACGCAACACTTTGACGCCGCACAGGCGCGCCATCCAGTAATGGCCAAGTTCATGCACGACGATCAGCGTGCCGAGAGCGACCGCAAAAGCCAGTAAGGTATGCAGTAAATTCATCGGTTCAGCCCTGCCGTCGCCGTCGCACGCGCCAGACGATCTTGCTCCAGCAGCGTCTCTATGTCAGTCACTGGCTGCGATGGCAGACTGTCCATTACCCGGGCGATCAGTTGATCGATCATGCGAAATCCAATTTGTTGGTTCAGAAACGCCTCCACTGCGATTTCATTGGCGGCATTCAGGATGGCCGGTGCACTACCGCCCTCTCTGAGGGCATCATACGCAAGCTGCAAACAGGGAAAACGTTGCATGTCGGGACGCATAAAAGCCAGTTGACCAATCTGCACCAGATCGAGTTGCGCAACCCCGGATGCGATGCGGTTCGGGTAGGCCAGAGCATGGGCGATCGGTGTGCGCATATCGGGATTGCCAAGCTGCGCCAGTACCGAACCATCGACGTACGACACCATCGAGTGAATCACGCTCTGCGGATGGATCAGCACTTCGATATTGTCAGCCGGAGCGCCGAACAGCCAGTGCGCCTCGATCACTTCCAGCCCCTTGTTCATCATGGTCGCGGAATCAACCGAAATCTTGCGCCCCATCACCCATTTCGGATGCGCTACTGCCTCGTCCGGCGTCACCGTCGTCAGGCTTTCCACGGCGCGATGGAGGAACGGCCCGCCCGAAGCCGTCAGCATAATTTTGGCTATGCCGTGCGACGTCAGAGAACGCTGATAATCATGCGGCAGGCATTGAAAAATAGCGTTGTGTTCGCTATCGATAGGCAGCAAGGCCGCCCCATTGGCCGCAACGGCATCCATCAGCAATGGGCCGGACATCACCAGCGCCTCTTTGTTGGCCAGCAAAATTTTCTTACCGGCATGGGCTGCTGCCAGAGTGGAAGCCAGCCCGGCGGCACCAACAATGGAGGCCATCACGATATCGCAGGCAGCGTCGGCGGCGACCGCGCATAGCGCCTGCTCGCCATACTCCACCTCGGTATGCAGACCTTGCGCGCGCAGCAGAGCGCTCAAGGTGTGCGCTGCCGCTGCCGTACCGACCACTGCCACGCGTGGGCGAAACTGCGCGCATTGAGCCGCCAGCGCATCGACACTGCGATGAGCCGTCAGGGCATGTATCGTATAAAGCTCAGGATGACGCGCCACGACGTCAAGAGTGGCTTTGCCAATCGAGCCGGTAGATCCCAGGAGGGTAATTGCCTGCATCAGGAATAGCGCCTTAGATCGACAGTGTTAACAAAGCTGCCAGCGGCAGCACCGGTATCAGAGCATCAATACGGTCCAGCACACCACCATGACCGGGCAACAGCGTGCTGCTGTCCTTGAACCCGGCACGACGTTTGAGTTGCGATTCAAACAGATCGCCAACGACACTGGCGGCAACCAGCAGAGAAAGAATAACGAACCAGATAGCCCATCCCCAGCGCTGCTGTACCTGCGCAGAGAAAGTGTCCTGAAGGGATGGCAGTATGGCGCTGCCTGCAGCCACCAGCAAGACTACCAGCCAGCCGCCGATAGCGCCTTCCCAGGACTTGCCGGGAGAGATACTGGGAGCCAGCTTACGCCTGCCCCAGGCTTTGCCGCAAAAATAAGCGCCGATATCAGCGAGCCAGACCAGCGCCATCACCGACAGCAAATACAGAGGCGAACGCAAAAACAGCGTAGCGATAGCAATAAAGCAGCCGAAAATCGCCATGCCATAGCTTATCCCCAGCAAGTTGTTGCCGAGTGAAGCCAGAACCGGCAAACCGGTTCTGAGCGCAGGCACGAAACGAATCGCCCACAGCGCCACGCACAGAACAAATAACAGTGCGATATTGGGAGGAGAAGGATTGAGCATTGCCACCACGATCAGCGCGGACCAGACGACGGCAATTAACAGCGGGCGACGGAAACCAAACAGCCGCGCGCTTTCCCATGATGCTGCAAAAAAAAATACCAGTGCGACCAAAGCAAATGCGCCGAAATGCCGGAAATACAGTATCGGCAATAAAATTGCCAGCAAGACCAGCGCGGTCAGTACCCGTGTTTTGAGCATCAGGAGATCTCGCCTGGCTGGGCCAACTGGGCGCTGGTGCGGCCGAACCGCCGTTCACGCTGACGGTAGGAGGCAATCGCCTCGTCCAGCGCGGCAGCGTTGAAGTCTGGCCAGTACGTTTCAGTGAAGTAGAGTTCGCTATAAGCCAATTGCCATAGCAGAAAATTCGAAATGCGCTGTTCGCCGCCGGTGCGGATAAACAGATCGGGTTCCGGCGCATAAGCCATCGCCAGATGCGGTGCCAGCGCTTCTTCGGAGAAATCAGCGACACCCGGGTGTTCGCGCACCAGTTTGCCGACGGCCTGCATCACATCCCAGCGCCCGCCGTAATTAGCGCAAATGCTCAGCGTCAGGCGTTGGTTGCCGGCAGTCAATTTTTCACCACGAGCGATCATGTCCTGCAGTTTCTGATCGAAGCGAGACAGATCGCCGATCACTCTGAGCCGAATGCCATTGGTGTGCATCCGGCCGATTTCACGCTCCAGCGCCGTCATGAACAAGCGCATCAGCAAGGACACCTCATCCTGCGGCCGACGCCAGTTTTCCGAGCTGAAAGCAAACAGAGTCAGGTATTCAATACCGCGTTCCGCGCAGGCCTCGACGATAGCGCGCACGGCTTCGACGCCTTTGCCATGTCCTGCAACACGCGGCAGGAAACGCTTGGTCGCCCAGCGGCCATTACCATCCATGATGATAGCCACATGACGCGGCACAGCGGAAACGGCCGGTACCGATTGTGTAGAACTATGATGTTTCATAAAACTCAAGTGATGGGCCATTCATACGCTAGGCGATGAAGGTGTGAAAACGGGCCTGAAAATGGACGGGAGAACGAATCTAAGAGCTAAGACTAAGAGCTTACAAAAAAACAAAACAGGAATACGCAAAAAATTTTTGTTATGCCCGCATCCTGTACCAGCCGTGAAACTGGCCGACATTATGCCGGCCACAAAAACTACACCGTCAATACTTCTTTTTCCTTGTCGATTACCATCTTGTCGATATCGGCAATCGATTTGTCTGTCAGTTTTTGAATGTCTTCCTGGGCGCGGCGCTCGTCATCTTCGGAGCAGGTTTTATCCTTGACCAGCTTTTTGAGGCTTTCGTTGGCGTCGCGACGGATATTGCGCACAGCAACCTTGGCATCTTCTGCTTCGCTCTTGACCAGCTTGACCATTTCCTTGCGGCGCTCTTCCGTCAATGCCGGGGTCGGGACGCGGATCATTTCACCTTGTGTGGCCGGATTCAAGCCCAGGTCAGCATCGCGGATCGCCTTTTCAATGGCACCCACCATTTTCTTTTCCCAAGGCTGCACGCCTATCGTACGAGCGTCAATCAAAGTCAGATTGGCGACCTGCGAAATATGGGTCGGCGTACCGTAATAATCGACCTGCACATGATCCAAAATACCAACGTGCGCGCGGCCGGTACGAACCTTCGCCAGATCAGCTCGCAGCGTTTCCAGCGACTTTGCCATTCTTAATTCAGAATTCTTTTTAACCTCAGCAATACTCATGCTGCCTCCTATGGGAACCGATAACTTTAAATAATTTTAAAACGGGGCATTACCCCCGCGATGAATACGTCATTGCATGCGTCTTCCGCGCAACTTCCAACAGAGATTGCAACGCCGTTTATACGTGTACCAGAGTGCCTTCATCCTCACCCATGATAATGCGCTTGAGCGCACCCGGCTTGACGATAGAGAACACCTTGATCGGCAATTTCTGGTCGCGACACAGCGCGAAAGCGGTAGCGTCCATGACCTGCAAATGCCGGGAAATGACTTCATCGAACGTGATGGTTGAATACCGGGTCGCAGCAGCGTCTTTTTTCGGATCGGCGCTATAAACACCATCCACCTTGGTGGCCTTGAGTACGATTTCAGCACCGATTTCAGCACCGCGCAAAGCAGCCGCCGTATCCGTAGTAAAAAACGGATTACCGGTACCGGCTGCAAAAATCACGACTTTGCCCTCTTCCAGATACTGCAATGCTTTGGGACGAACATACGGTTCTACCACTTGTTCGATCGCAATGGCAGACATTACCCGGGCAACGATGCCGGCTTGACGCATGGCATCGGCCAAGGCCAACGAATTCATCACGGTCGCCAGCATGCCCATGTAGTCGGCAGTCGCCCGGTCCATACCTTGCGCACCGGGAGCGACACCGCGGAAAATATTGCCGCCACCAATGACGATGGCCAGCTCGATACCCAGCTGTGCGACTTCGGCGACATCCGCCACCATTCGCTCTATCGTGACGCGATTAATGCCGTAGGCATCATCGCCCATGAGCGCTTCGCCGGAAAGTTTAAGGAGTACTCGCTTGTAGGCTGGTGTTGTCATTGGCTGGGTTCCGTCGTGCTATTCGATTGTACTGATTGTACTTGCAGTCCTGATTGGTGGTGGCTTGCGCCCCGTCGTTGCCGTGAATGCAAGCAGCAACCACGATCAGTCATGCCAAAAAAACGGGCCTTTCGGCCCGCTTGTTCCTGCTGTTACTGCGCTTTGGCGGCTGCCACTTGCGCGGCAACCTCGGCAGCGAAGTCATCCTGCTTCTTCTCAATGCCTTCACCGACGACAAACATCGTGAATGACTTCACAACAGTATTCGTCGCCTTGAGCATCTGTTCTACCGTTTGCTTGTCGTTTTTGACAAACTGCTGATTGAACAAAGAAACTTCTTTCAGGAACTTCTGTACCGAACCTTCGACCATTTTAGTAACGATCTCAGCCGGCTTGCCAGATTCAGCCGCTTTCAGTGCGGCAACCGAGCGTTCTTTTTCGATCAGTTCGGCTGGCACCTGGTCAGAAGACAAGGCTACCGGCTTCATCGCGGCCACATGCATGGCAACATCTTTACCGACTTGCTCATCCGCGCCTTCAAACTCGATCATCACGCCGATGCGGGTGCCATGCAGATAAGAAGTCAGCGAGGCCGGTGTTTCGAAGCGCGCAAAACGACGAATCGTCATGTTTTCACCAATACGGCCGATCAGTTCAGCGCGCTTGGCTTCGACTGTCGAGCCGTCCAATGCCAAAGCGCCCAGAGCAGCGACGTCAGCCGGGTTTTTCTCGGCAACCAGTTTCGCAACCGCAGCGGACAGGGCCAGGAACTCATCATTTTTTGTCACGAAATCGGTTTCGCAGTTGATTTCCACCAGTGCGCCGACTTTACCGTCGATGTACGAAGCAACAACGCCTTCCGCAGTCACGCGGGACGAAGCCTTCGAGGCCTTGCTACCCAGCTTGACGCGCAACAGTTCTTCCGCTTTGACCAGATCGCCATCGGCTTCGGTCAGTGCTTTTTTGCATTCCATCATCGGTGCGTCAGTTTTTGCGCGCAGCTCGCCTACCAGTGCAGCCGTAATTACCGCCATATTGTTTCTCCTAAACGATGATGCTCGTCGGTGCGACTCAATACATTGAGTGCAGCGACAGAAAATTCCGAAATTTACTTAAAAAAAAGGGGCGAACCGCTGTTACCCCTTTTTTATTACCAGCGCCCGCCGAAGCGGACGCTTATTTCTATGGGCAGGAACAATTACGCCTGTTCGCTGACTTCGACGAATTCATCGCCGCCCTTGATTGCTTCGACCACTTCGTTGACTGCAGCAGCGCGGCCTTCGAGGATTGCATCGGCTACGCCGCGTGCATACAGGGTGATGGCTTTAGCGGAATCGTCGTTGCCAGGAATGATGTAAGCCACGCCTTCAGGGGAGTGGTTAGTATCGACCACACCGATGACAGGGATACCCAGCTTGGCCGCTTCAGTGATAGCGCCCTTGTGGTAGCCGACGTCGATCACGAAAATGGCGTCAGGAATGCCGCCCATGTCCTTGATACCGCCGATGGATTTTTGCAGCTTGATCATTTCGCGGGAAAACAGCAGTGCTTCTTTTTTGCTTTGTTTTTCAGCCGAACCGTCAGCAATCGCCGCTTCCATGTCTTTCAGACGCTTGATCGATGTCTTGATCGTCTTGAAATTGGTCAGCATGCCGCCGAGCCAGCGCTGGTCGACAAAAGGCATGCCGGCGCGTTGTGCTTCGAGTGCAATGGTTTCGCGCGCTTGGCGCTTGGTACCGACGAACAGGACAGTGCCGCGGTTGGATGACAACTGGCCGATATACTTCATCGCGTCCTGGTACATGCCCAGGGTTTTTTCCAGATTGACAATATGAATTTTGTTGCGATGACCAAAGATGTACGGAGCCATCTTAGGGTTCCAGAAACGGGTTTGGTGACCAAAATGGACACCGGCTTCCAGCATTTCGCGCATGGTTACGGACATGATTTATTTCTCCAGGGTTAGGTCTGGAATCCATCCGGTCACCCTTCCGGGCACCCTTGTCGGATGAATTCGCATTTTTACTTCAATAATTCAATAAGACTACCAATTCACTGCCCGGATAAGGTTCCTCCAAGCAAGCCCGGCATTCTACCCTATAAGCACCCTCCTGTTCAAGCGCCGCGCAACTACCCACCCCACTTACGAGGATACAACCAGCCTTACATTGTGCCGTTAGCTACAAGCAAACGCTGCGTCGCTTATAATCCATGATTGAATTTCTATCTGGTACTGGTACTTATGAGCAATATTTCCATCAAAACGAACGCCGATATCGAAGGCATGCGCATCGCAGGCAAACTGGGTGCAGAAGTCCTGGACTTCATTACCCCTTACGTCAAACCGGGCGTCACCACCGGCGAACTGGACCGTCTGTGCCACGACTACATGGTCAATGTGCAAGGCACCATCCCCGCGCCGCTGAATTACTGCCCGCCCGGCTACACGCCTTATCCGAAGTCAGTCTGCACCTCCCTCAACGACATCATCTGCCACGGCGTTCCCGGCGACAAAGTGATGAAATCCGGCGACGTGCTCAATATTGACGTCACTGTCATCAAGAACGGTTACCACGGCGACACCAGCCGCATGTTTTTCGTCGGCGAACCGTCCATCCTGGCGCGTCGCCTGAGCGCCATCACCTACGAATGCATGTGGTTGGGCATAGACAAAATCAAACCGGGCGCGCATCTGGGCGATATCGGTTACGTCATTCAACAGCACGCAGAAAAAGCCGGCTACAGCGTCGTGCGCGAATTTTGCGGCCACGGCATCGGCACCGTTTTCCACGAAGAACCGCAAGTGCTGCATTACGGCCGTCCGGGCACCCTGGAAAAACTGGAAGCCGGCATGATTTTCACCGTCGAACCGATGATCAACGCCGGGCGTCGTGAAATCCGTGAAATGGGTGACGGCTGGACCATCAAAACCAAAGACCGCAGCTTGTCAGCGCAGTGGGAGCATACCGTCCTGGTCACCGAGACCGGCTATGAAGTGCTGACCGTATCGCCCGGCATGCCGCCGCCATCGTCCATCATCGACAAAGCCGCCTGACCGATCCCGCCATCAGAAAAACGACCATGCCGCCACTCGCCGCCACGCTCAAGAAGCAATTAAAGACTCAGCGCCTGACGGCACTGGCAGCATTTACGGAAGACCAAAGGCCGGATCGTCTGCTGGCGCAATTGCGGCGCAATGTCGATGCCGCACTGATTCAAGCCTGGACCGACTACAAAATGCCCGCCAGTGCAACGCTGGTGGCCGTCGGCGGCTACGGCCGCGGCGAACTGTTTCCGTTTTCCGATGTGGACGTCCTGGTTTTGCTGAGCGACGCACCGGACGAGGCCTTGCAGGCAAAGCTCGAAAAACTGGTGCAACTGTTTTGGGACATGGGCCTGGAAATCGGGCACAGCATCCGCACCGTGGACGAATGTCTGAGCGAAGCAGCGGCCGACATTACGGTACAAACCTGCCTGCTCGAAGCACGCATCGTCGCCGGCAACGCCATCTTGTTTTCTACTCTGCTCAAGCGTTATCGGGAAGCGCTCGATCCAACCGCCTTTTTCGAAGCCAAGATGCTCGAATTGCGGCAACGCCACACCAAATACGAAGACACACCCTACAGCCTGGAACCGAATTGCAAGGAAAGCCCCGGCGGCATGCGCGACCTGCAAGTCATTCTCTGGGTAGCGCGCGCCGCCGGTCTGGGCGATTCCTGGAGCAAACTGGCCAAACGCGGCCTGATTACGCCTACCGAAGCCCGACAACTGACGCAAAAAGAACGTGCGCTCAAGGACATCCGCATCCGGCTGCACCTCGAAGCCGGCCGACGCGAAGATCGCCTGGTCTTCGACCTGCAAACCCCGATCGCCAAAACTTTCGGCTTCAAAACCACCGATACCCGCCGCGCCAGCGAATACCTGATGCAACGCTATTATCTGGCCGCGAAAACCGTAACGCAGCTCAATGCCATCCTGATGCAAAACATCGAGGCGCAGTTATTCCCGCAGCACAGCGTCCCGCGCAAGATCAATGAACGATTCAACGAACTCAACGGTTTCGTCGACATCAGCCACGACGACACCTTCGAAACAGCGCCCAGTGCCATGCTGGAAGTATTCCTGGTGATGGCCGAAAATCCGGAATTGAAAGGCATGTCAGCGCGCACCATGCGGGCGCTGTGGCACGCCCGTCTCAATATCGACAACGCCTTCCGGCGCGATCCGGTCAATCACCAGCTGTTCATGAAAATCATCCAGGCCAAACAAGGCGTCACCAACGCCTTCCGCCGCATGAACCAGACCAGCATTTTGGGCCGCTACCTGCCTAATTTTCGCCATATCGTCGGACAGATGCAGCACGACCTGTTCCACGTCTATACCGTCGATCAGCACATCCTGATGGTATTGCGCAACATGCGCCGCTTCCAGCGCAGCGAGCATGCGCACGAATACCCGTTTTGCAGCCAACTGATCGCCAATTTCAGCCAACCCTGGATTCTGCTGGTGGCCGCCCTGTTCCACGACATCGCCAAAGGACGCGGCGGCGACCACTCCCAGCTTGGCATCGCCGATGCGCGGCAATTCTGCCAGCAGCACGAGATCTCGCCGGAAAATACCGAACTGATCGAATTTCTGGTGCAACACCATCTGAGCATGTCGCAAGTCGCGCAAAAACGCGACCTGTCCGACCCAGACGTCATCGCCCAGTTTGCAGCCAGTGTCAAAGACGAGCGCCACCTGACCGCGCTCTACCTGCTCACCGTGGCCGATATCCGCGGCACCAGCCCAAAAGTCTGGAACGCATGGAAAGGCAAGCTGCTGGAAGACCTGTATCGCATGACCCTGCGCGTGCTCGGTGGAGAAGCGCCATCGGCCGACCGTGAATTGAAAAATCGCCAGCAGGAAGCAATCAAAACCCTGCGCCTCTACGGCATGGACAGCGATGCCCATGAAGCCTTCTGGCAATCGCTCGACCTGTCCTACTTCCTGCGCCACGATGCCTCCGAAATTGCATGGCAGACACGCTCCTTTTTCGACAAAATCGACAGCCCTATCCCACTGGTGAAATGCCGTCTGGCCCCCATAGGCGAAGGCGTCCAGGTGGCCGTCTACGTCAAGGACAAAAATGATTTGTTCGCCCGGATTTGCAGCTACTTCGACGAAAAAAGTTTCAGCATCCTGGATGCCAAAATCCACACCACCAAACACGCCTATGCACTCGACAGCTTCCTGATCAGCGCCCCGATGTTCGCCCACAATTACCGCGACATCATCAACCTGATCGAACACGAACTGGCCGAATTGCTCAGCTCGGAACAAGCCCTGCCCTCACCGAGTCGCGGCCGTCTGTCGCGCCAGTCGCGAACCTTCCCGCTGGTGCCGACCGTGAATTTGCGGCCGGACGAACGCGGCCAGTATTACCTGCTGTCGATCTCCGCCAATGACCGCAACGGCTTGCTGTACAGCGTCTCCAGCATCCTCGCCAAATACCAGATCAACCTGCACACCGCCAAGATCATGACCCTGGGCGAACGGGTCGAGGATGTGTTTCTGGTCGATGGTCAGGCGCTCAATAATCCGCGCAACCAGATCCAGCTGGAAACCGAGCTGTTGCAGGCCTTGCGCGTATAAGCAGACCGCCGCGCCCGCCCCATGCGCTCAGATAGCCGATTGCCAATAAAACCGCAGCCCTTTTAACTTTTCTATTTTTTCACAATGACCGAACCAGTACGCCTCTCCAAACGCATGTCCGAATTAGGCCTATGTTCCCGCCGCGAAGCCGATGTATGGATTGAACGCGGCTGGGTGCGCGTCGACGGCGTCGTCGTCAATGTCCTCGGCAGCAAGGTCTTGCCGCATCAGCGCGTAAGCGTCGAACGGCAGGCCAGCGCCGAACAATCCAAGCGCGTGACAATTCTGCTCAACAAGCCCATGGCCTATGTCAGCGGTCAGGCCGAAGATGGCTACACCCCCGCCATCGCCCTCATCAACGCTGCCAGCCGCTGGGAAGAAGATACCGTCGATACCGCGTTCCACCCTACCCAGCTGCGTAGTTTAGTCGCGGCCGGACGGCTCGATATTGACTCCACCGGTTTGCTGGTATTGACGCAGGATGGCCGTATCGCCAAGCAATTGATCGGTGAAGACTCGGATGTCGACAAGGAATATCTGGTACGCGTGAAGTACAACAAACCGGGCAAACTGCCGGAAAGCGATCTGCAATTGTTGAACCATGGTTTATCGCTGGATGGCAAGGAACTGAAACCGGCCGTCGTCTACTGGCAGAACGAAGACCAGCTCAGTTTTACGCTGCATGAAGGAAAAAAACGACAAATCCGACGCATGTGCGAAGCAGTCAGCCTGCGCGCCGTCGGCCTCAAGCGCGTCCGCATCGGCAATATCCGATTGGGCGATCTGCCGGTAGGCGCATGGCGTTATCTGGGGCCGGACGAAGGGTTCTGATCTACGGTGGCGAGAGATCGTAATCCGATCAGGCTCACCACCCTGCGATTGCGCATTGTCGTCGCGCAATCAGCGATAGCGAATCAAAAATAACGAATCAAAAACAACTAAAGCATCCAAGCAATCGCGTCAGAGAAAGCGATCCAGAATCTTGCGGCTGTTTTGATCCAGCGCTTCCATGTTGCGGATCAAAAACTGGATACCGTGACTGTCTGAAATCAACAGCGCGGCATCAGGCAAGCGGCGGATATCTTCCTCGCCGCGCAGGATGAAGCTGGTATCGCCGCGATCAGTCTGCACTGCCCACACGCTGGGCGTAGCGTAAGTCGAAACGCTGCAAATCCGGGAAATCTGCGGCATGAATTCGCGCCGCGCCAGTTCTTCCTCTACCAGCGCAAGCATGGCCGGCGGCAAATCGGCGAGCTGCTCTACCCATGCCAGCTCCATACCATCCGCATTGACCAGCGCCAGCCCCTCGTCGGGAGCGGCAATAGGAAAAGCCCGCACCGGCACCACCCCCTCGGTCAGCACTCCATCGGCCCCGACAAATACCAGCTTGCCGGCACTATTACGGCTCAGCGTGAAATCCGGCTCGTTCATCATGCCTCTTCCTTTTTCAGCGGTGCTGCGGTCCAGCCGATGGCGCTGTCGGGGTCACTGCCGATGGTGCTGTCGGCATCACTCTCGGTATTGCGCAACTGCGCCTGATACAGGCGGTAATAAGCGCCCTCGCTGGCCATCAGCGCATCGTGATCGCCCACCTCGACAACGCGGCCGCGATCGAGCACCATCAGTCGATCGGCCTTGCGTAAAGTGGACAAGCGATGCGCAATCGCAATCGTGGTACGACCTTTAACCAGGTTATCGAGCGCCTTCTGAATTTCTTTTTCCGTGCTGGTATCGACCGAGGACGTGGCCTCATCCAGAATCAGAATGCGCGGATCAATCAGCAAAGCACGGGCAATCGAAATCCGCTGACGCTCTCCGCCCGACAGCGCCTGACCGCGCTCACCAACCAGCGAATCGTAGCCATGCGGCAAACGCAGAATGAATTCATGCGCATGTGCGGCACGCGCAGCGGCGACGATTTCCGCCCGCGTCGCCTGTGGCTTGCCATAAGCGATATTGTCGGCAATGGTGCCGAAAAACAAAAACGGTTCTTGCAGTACCAGCCCGATATTGCGCCGGTATTCGCTGATCGGCAGCGAACGGATATCGACGCCATCAATCAGAATCGCCCCTTCCGACACATCGTAAAAACGGCAAATCAGATTAACCATGGTGCTTTTGCCGGAACCGCTGTGGCCGACCAGACCGATCATTTCACCGGGCGCAATCGACAAATCGACGCCGCGCATCACCGCCCGGTTGCCGTAGCGGAAACCCACATTGCGCAGTTCGATCGCACCGCGCACTTCGGGCAAATGCACTGGATTGGCCGGCTCCGGCACGCTGGAGACATGATCCAGGATATCGAAAATCCGTTTGGCACCGGCAGCCGCCTTTTGCGTCACCGAAACAATGCGGCTCATCGAATCGAGTCGTGTATAGAAACGGCTGATGTAGGCTAGAAAAGCCGTCAGCACACCGACCGTAATGCGATGGTTGGCCACCTGCCAGATACCGAAGGACCAGACCACCAGCAGGCCGATTTCGGTAAGCAGCGTCACCGTCGGCGTGAACAAGGACCAGATTTTATTGACCTTGTCATTCACATTCAGGTTATGCCGGTTGGCTTCCTTGAAACGCGCCGCTTCGCGCTGTTCCTGTGCAAAGGCCTTGACCACGCGAATACCGGGAATGGTATCGGCCAGCACATTGGTGACTTCGGACCAGATACGGTCGATTTTTTCAAAGCCGTGGCGCAGACGATCGCGCACGACGTGGATCATCCAGGCGATAAACGGCAGCGGCAGCAAAGTCACCAGCGCCAGCCAGGGATTGATCGCAATCAGAATCGCGGCCGTCATGATGATCATCAGCACGTCGATAGCAAAATCGAGCAAATGCAGCGATAAAAACACGCAGATACGGTCGCTCTCGGAGCCGATACGCGCCATCAGATCGCCGGTGCGCTTGCCGCCGAAATATTCCTGTGACAGGCGCAGCAAATGCTCGTAAGTGGTGGTGCGCAGATCGGCACCGATGCGCTCGCTGACCAGCGCCAGAATGTAGGTCCGGGCCCAGCCCAGCGACCACGCCACCAGCGCCGATGCCAGCAAGCCGCTCATGTACAGCGTCACCAGCCGGGTATCGATAGGCGCGCCGTTCTGGAAAGGAATCAGCACGTTATCCATCAGCGGCATGGTCATGTAGGGCGGCACCAGCGTGGCGGCGGTCGAGGCCAGCGTCAGCAGAAAACCGGCCAGCAGCGATTTCCGGTACGGCTTGGCGAAACGCCACAGCCGAAACAGCGCCCAGGTAGAAGGCGGTGCTTCTTTCATTTCAGGACAAATGGCGCACTCGTCCTGACCGGGCGGCAACTGCGCCTGACATTGCGGACAGACGGCCTCTTCCTCTCCTGGCGATTCGTGGCCGGGCAAGGACAGCCGCAATTGCCGCTCAAACCGATTAATCAGCAATAAGGCCGCCGGGTTATGCGCCAGCGTGTAACGCCAGTGCGCCAGAGGCGTTTGCTGCTCATGCAATTCCAGACTGCCAACGCCCGCATGGTCGTGGTGGCTCAGCACCAGCCCGGCCATCAAAGGCCACGATTGCCAATCAGCACCGACGCCGCTTTTAGCCAGCAAGCGATGCTCAGTGAGCGCCACCAGCCCGTCCTGAAAATGCAACGCCGCATCCAGATCCAGCGGCAACAGCGCCAGGACCTGTTCGTCGGCCGCCAGTTGCGCCGACAGATCGCCGTACGCAGCGACATCCATAGTGCGAGAAGAAAATACGGGAGAAATTAAGTCGCTGGTCATCGGCACAAATAGGAGAAAAAAGCGCCTGCGGACAATGCCGACGACGACAAGAGAGGAACCGAAACGGGAAACAGAAACGTAGGTGCAGGATGAACTGCGCGCCGCAAAAATCATCCAAGGCAGCGCGGCGACGCGACGCGATTATATCGCAGCACCTTCCATACCGTTGACCGCCGCCGGGAGAATGACGGGATAAACGTAAAAAACCAGCGATATTTTCAGGTGAAAAGCCCCATCCGTTTGGATTTTCAATAATCTATGTTCCCCCTAACGCACAGTGCCTGCACTGACACAAACTCCCCCGACTTGCCTTCCTCGACCCATCCCTCACCAGGAGCCACGAATGCATCCCTGTAAATTTCCTTCCCCTGCCAACCCTACCGTGACCATCTTCACCTCTCAGGAACCTGTCCTGGCATCGCCTGATCTCCAGCGCACCAGGGAATGGGCCGCTGACTTGCGCGAACCCGGCCGCTGGCAGCCGGATGCCCTGCCCATACTGGCACAACTTTTCCCCAGATTGCCGGGATGGCCATGCGACAGAGCCTTACACATTTTCAATCCCACCGCATCCAGGCAACCGGTCTTTTCTGTTGGCGATGAGCAATGCAAAAGAGCGCCGGTCAGACTGCTTACCGATGGCCTGTTTTTCACGGCAATCGACATGATCGAGGACGCCTGGCACTCCCCGGTCCCAAAACAAACCAGCAAGGGCGACAGCTTTTTCTCCGCTATAGCGCAAGCGCTGGGACCGGATGATCTGGAGGTACTGCTTTTACGCAATCCACACGCCGGCGGCCGGACCGACAGCGAACAGCTACGCAGTGCCGTTGCCGATCTACTGGCGCGCGCTCCTGATCTGCTCGGCAATCTCGTCCTGCCGCCGCTGCTTAAAGAAACGCCCTCGCTCACGGCATTACAGCCTGCACAGAACACGCTTCTTCCGGAAGAAATAACGCCGCCCATCATCACCCGTCGCCACCGCCTGCGGCCAGCACCTGAGAAAGCAGCAGCAGGCCTTAAGAGAATATCCCCTCGCCTTAAGCCGCAGAACCACACCAGCGTCCAGTACAAAATACCGGGAGAGAGGTCTTTTTGCGCAACACATCTCAAAGAAATCAAAGAGGGAGGCAAAGCAAAAATTCTCGCTAACGGCGGATTAAAGGGCGTCGCCAGGCAGCACCACATTTCCTACAGTTACTTGCGCAGCCTGATCGACCGGCAAGGAGATCTGACAAATCGCGGCGAAGAGAAAATGAAGCGCTCCCCTTTTTATAAAAACCCGATCACCGCCCGGCTCTTAATTCAGATTGAGGCATTGGGAGGAGCAGGCATCCGGGCGGCTGGTGGCTTGAGAGGCATTGCAGAAATGCATGGCGTTTCTACGGATTACCTAAGGCAGCTCATGCACGAAGACAGCAGCCTGACAGAGCGCGGCCAGAGAAAAAAATCCACGATCATCCCCCTTCCCTTTTTCTCCCCGCCCCCATTGACTGCACTCCCAGAGCCTCTCCGCTACAAATTACTCTGACTTTCCCACAAAGGGCGTGCGCAAGGCAGGCATACCTCCCATTTTCAAGAGAAAAATCCTGTCTGGCTCAAGCCTGCATGACACTACCGAGCCAAGACAGGACCCCTTGCACAACCAGCCCGCCCCGGAATACAAAACCGTTAAAAACAAAAAAATTGTTAAAAATGTATAAGTCCTCCTCCTCCTCCAGTAATTTCTGGATAAATTCGAAAATTTATCCACTCCCCAGAGGGCTTCCGGTAAACCAAACCGCATTGAAAGCGTTATTCTCTCTCGTTGCGCTGTTTTTCTGGCGACCTACTGCCCTGACTACCATTACATGAAAAATATCGAATTTCTCCGCATCATGTCTTTACGCGGACCGAATATCTGGACTTATCGCTCGGCACTGGAAGTATGGATCGACATCGGAGAGCTTGAAGACTGCCCTTCCGACACCCTGCCCGGCTTCAATGAACGACTGACCGCCTGGCTGCCCACCCTGATCGAACACCGTTGCAGCTATGGCGAACGCGGCGGCTTCCTGCAACGTCTGCAAGAAGGAACCTGGCCCGGTCACATTCTGGAACACGTCACGCTCGAACTGCAAAACCTGGCCGGCCTGCCCGGCGGGTTCGGCAAAGCACGCGAAACCGGCGAACGCGGCATCTACAAGGTCGTCGTTCGCGCCCGGCACGAACAAGTCACCCGCACCGCCCTTCACATCGGCCGCGATCTGGTGATGGCCGCCATCGAAAACAAACCCTACGATCTCGCCACCGGCATTGCCAAGCTGCGCGACATGGTGGATTCCCTCTGTCTGGGGCCGAGCACCGCCTGCATCGTCGATGCCGCCGATGCCCGCCGCATCCCTTCCATGCGTTTATCCGAAGGCAACCTGGTGCAACTCGGCTATGGCGCACGCCAGCGCCGCATCTGGACGGCCGAAACCGACCAGACCACCGCCATCGGCGAAAGCATTTCGCGCGACAAGAACCTGACCAAAACCATGCTGCAAGCCTGCGGCGTGCCGATTCCCGAAGGCCGCATCGTCGATAGTCCCGATGACGCCTGGGACGCCGCGCAAGACATCGGCTTGCCGGTCGTGGTCAAACCCTCCGACGCCAACCACGGTCGCGGCGTCTTCATCGACCTCAGCACCCGGCAAGACATAGAAACCGCCTACGCCGTCGCACTCAACGAAGGCAGCAATGTCATCGTCGAACGCTACATCCGCGGCAATGAACACCGCATGCTGGTCGTCGGCGGCAAACTGGCCGCTGCCGCACGCGGCGAACCGACCCTGCTGCACGGCGACGGTCGGTCCACCATCGCGCAACTGATCGCCATCCTCAACACCGACCCGCGTCGCGGCGATACCGAAGAGCATCCCTTCAATCTGGTCAAACTCGACAGAGACCCGGCCGCCCAGCTGGAACTGGCGCGTCAGGGACTGGATGCCGACTCAGTACCGGAAGACGGCAGAGAAGTCCTGCTGCTGCGCAGCGGCAATATCGATATCGACGTCACCGACGAAGTCCACCCCAGCGTTGCTGCTGCGGTGGAACTGGCTGCGCGCATCGTCGGCCTCGACATCGCCGGCATTGATCTGGTTGCTGAAGATATTTCGCGTCCGCTGGCCGAACAACGCGCTGCCATCGTCGAAGTCAACGCCGGTCCCGGTTTGCTCATGCATCTGAAACCCTCGCGGGGAAATCCGCGTCCGGTGGGCGAAGCCATCGTCGCCCATTTGTTCGCCGCTGGCGAGAATGGCCGCATTCCCGTGGTCGGCATCACCGGCACCCACGGCAAAACGACTATTGCCCGTCTGGTGGCGCGCATCATCCACCTCAGCGGCAAGCATGTCGGTCTGGCCTGCGGCGATGGCCTGTACTTTGCCGAACGGCTGGCCGACAAGAGCAATTGCGCCACCTGGAACGCCGGTCGCCGCGTCCTGCTCAACCGCGCCGTGGAAGCCGCCGTCATTGAAAATGGCGCTGAATCCATCCTGAGCGACGGGCTGGCCTACGACCGCTGCCAGGTCGGCGTGATCGCCAACATCGGTTCCACCGTGAGCCTGCCGGAATACTATATTCACAACGCCGACGACATGGCCGCCAAGGTCAAGCGCACCCAGATCGACGTCGTCCTGCCAAGCGGCGTGGCCGTCCTCAACGCCGACGATACTCTCGTGGTCGGTCTGGCACCCTTATGCGACGGCGAAGTGCTGTATTTCGGCATAGACGGCAACGCAGCGGTCATTGCCGCCCATCTGGCAGAAGGAAAGCGCGCCGTCTTCGTGCGCGACGGCAGCATTATTCAGGCGACCGGTAAACAGGAAACCGTCCTGACCCGCATCGACGCCATTCCGCTGACGGCGGGCGGCACGGTCGATTTCCAGATCGAAAATGTACTGGCCGCCGTCGCCGCTGCCTGGGCGCTGGACTTGCCCGCCGATCTGATTCGCGCCGGCATAGAACTGTTCGGAACCGAACAGGCCGCCGAGCAAATCACCAAAAGTAAAATCCATGCAGTCTGAGCCAACCTGCCCGACAGTGCTCTCTCCCACTACCGCAACAGGTCGCTGCGACCTGCCCAACTTTCAGGAATACCGTTGATGGACGTCTCCCGTATCCGCGTTTTGCGCGGCCCCAACTTGTGGAGCCGGCATACGGCAATCGAAGCAATCGTTTCCTGCGGCGACAGTGAACGCGCCATCAGCGACATTGCAGGGTTCGAAACCCGGCTGCGCGCCCGCTTTCCGCAAATCGGTTTTCTGCAACCGGCCGGGCGCACTGGCGATGTCTCCATGGCGCATGCACTGGAAGTCGCCGCCCTCGGGCTGCAAGCACAAGCCGGCTGCCCGGTCACCTTCAGCCGCACCGTCCCCACGACGGAAATTGGGGTCTATCAGGTCATCGTCGAATACAGCGAAGAAGCCGTCGGTCGTCTGGCATTTGAACTGGCGCAGCAGCTTTGTCTGGCTGCCAGCGCCAACCAATCCTTCGACCTGCTTTCCGCACTGACCAGTCTGCGTGAACTCGACGAAGACGTCCGTCTCGGACCCAGCACCGGCTCGATCGTGCAGGCCGCTTTGCAGCGCGGCATTCCCTACCGTCGCCTGACCGACGGCAGCATGGTGCAATTTGGCTGGGGCAGCAAACAGCATCGCATCCAGGCGGCAGAAACCGATGCCACCAGCGCGATTGCAGAATCGATTGCGCAGGACAAAGAATTAACCAAGATGCTGCTGCACGCAGCTGGCGTGCCGGTGCCTTACGGACGCGTCGTCAGCACGGCCGAAGACGCCTGGGCCGCAGCGGAAGAAATCGGCAGCGCCGTGGTGGTCAAGCCGCGCGACGGTAATCAGGGCAAGGGTGTGGGAGTCAATATCAACACCAAACAGCAAGTGATGGCGGCCTTCGAGGTGGCGTCCCACATCTGCTCGGAGATCATCGTCGAGCGCTATATGCCCGGTCACGATTACCGCCTGCTGGTCATCGGCGGCAACCTGATCGCTGCCGCCCGTCGTGATCCGCCGCAAGTCATCGGTGACGGCGTGCATACCATCCGTCAGCTGGTCGATCAGGTCAACAGCGACCCCCTGCGCGGCGACGGTCATGCCACCGCTCTGACCAAGATTCGCTTCGATTCAATCGCCGTGGCGACTCTGGAAAAACAGAGCTACCACGCCGAATCGGTCCCGGCCCACGGTGTCCGTATCGTCCTGCGCAACAACGCCAACCTGAGTACCGGCGGTTCCGCCACCGACGTCACCGATGACGTTCATCCTGAACTGGCAGCGCGTGCGATTGCCGCGGCGCAAATGGTCGGACTGGACATCTGCGGCGTCGATGTGGTCTGCAACAGCGTCCACAAACCGATGGAAGAGCAGGAAGGCGGCATTGTCGAAGTCAATGCTGCGCCCGGCTTGCGCATGCATCTGAACCCGTCTTACGGCAAGGGGCGCGCCGTCGGCAAGGCCATCGTTTCCACCATGTTCGCAGAAGGCGATGACGGCCGCATTCCGGTGGTGGCAGTCGCCGGCACCAATGGCAAAACTACGACTGTACGTCTGATCGCGCATTTGCTGGCCTGTCGCGGCTTGCGCGTCGGCATGACCAATTCCGATGGCGTCTACGTCGCTGGCGAACGCATCGATACCGGCGATTGCAGCGGCCCGCGCAGCGCCCGCAATATCCTGTTCCATCCCGATGTCGATGCGGCGGTGTTTGAGACTGCACGCGGCGGCGTCTTGCGCGAAGGTCTGGGATTCGACCGTTGCCAGGTCGCTGTCGTGACCAATATCGGCATGGGCGACCATCTGGGACTGAGCTATATCAGTACCGTGGAAGATCTGGCCGTGGTCAAGCGGGTGGTAGTGGAAAACGTCGCTCCCACTGGCTTCGCCGTACTCAATGCGGCCGATCCTATGGTTGCCAAAATGGCCGCATCCTGCACTGGCGCAGTGATCTTCTTTGCCATCGACCAGCACCTGCCTATCATGGCCGCCCATCGCGCCCAGGGTCAGCGCGTGGTATTCCTCGACGGCGGTGATATCGTCGCCATCGAAGGCAAGAAGGAACAACGTATCGCCCTGTCATCGGTTCCGCTCACGCGCAACGGCGCGATCAGCTTCCAGACTGAAAATGCCATGGCGTCACTGGCGGCCGGATGGGCGCTTGGTTTGCCATGGGAAACGCTGCGCAGCGGTCTGGCCAGCTTCGTCAACGATGCGGCGACTGCGCCGGGACGTTTCAACGTCTTCGACTACCGCGGGGCGACCCTGATTGCCGACTACGGCCACAATCCCGATGCCATCCTGGCGCTGGTCAAGGCGGTCGATGCCATGCCGGCAGTGCGTCGTTCCGTCGTCATCAGCGGTGCCGGCGACCGGCGCGATATCGATATCCGGCATCAGACCGAAATCCTCGGCGACGCCTTCGACGATGTGGTGCTGTATCAGGATCAATGCCAGCGCGGCCGTCCTGACGGCGAAGTGCTGGGGCTGTTGCGCGAAGGTCTGAAGAATGCGCGCCGCACCCGCCATACGGAAGAAATCAATGGCGAATTCCTTGCCATCGATACCGCTCTGGCGCGACTGGCACCGGGCGATCTGTGCCTGATTCTGATCGATCAGGTCGAAGAGGCGCTGGAACATATCGCAAAGCGGATAAAGGAAGCGTAATACAAGAAAGCCAAATGCCGCGCCCCGGGTATCTGGCTCGATGCAGTCTGCTATGCCCGGTAGCTCTCTGGCGGAGGAATGATCGCCAGAGAGCCGGTAGGCAGCGTGAGCCGGCCTTAGCCAGTGGGCCTTAACCAGTGGGCCTAGCCAGTGGGATTTAGTCAGCCTGCTTTATGCGGCGCCCCGAGCGCCAAGCGCAGCCCTTAGATCGCTGGCGGCACCTGCAGGCGACGCAACGAGGCATGGAATTCATCAATCGCCACCGGTTTGCCAAACAGATAGCCTTGAAACAGGTTGCAGCCTTTGCCCTGTAACAGATTTTTCTGATCCTCTGTCTCCACCCCCTCCGCAATGACCTCCAGATTCAGATTTTTTGCCATCGTAATAATCGTTTTGATGATAGTCCGGTCACTCTGATTGCTGGCAAGATCACGCACAAAAGACTGATCAATTTTCAATTGATCCAGCGGCAAGCGTTTGAGGTATTGCAAGGAGGAATAACCGGAACCGAAGTCATCCAGCGAGAACTGAATGCCGGCTTTTTTCAGCATGGTCATGGTCTCAATCGTTTCTTCGATGTTGGAGAGCAGCATGCTTTCCGTAATCTCCAGCTTCAGCAGTTTGGGCGCAATAGCGTAGCACTGCACCAACATCCGGACCCGATCGCCAAAATCAGGCTGACGCAATTGCCGGGCGCTGACATTGACCGCCAATACCAAGTCCCGCGTTTGTTCGTCTTGTTGCCAGGCCTGAATCTGGAGACAGGCAGTTTCCAATACCCAACTTCCTATCGGCAGAATCAAACCGGTCTCTTCCGCCAGAGGAATAAAGTCGTTGGGTTGAATCACCCCCCGTTGCGGGTGCATCCAGCGGATCAGTGCTTCCGCGCCGACCGCCCTGCCGCTGTCATTCACCTGAATCTGAAAATGCAATTGGAACTGCTCGTTTTCAAGCGCCTTGTGCAACTCCCCCTCAAGCCCGGCGCGCTTATTGACCGATTGCTGCATGTCAGGATCGAAAAAACTGAGCATATTGCGCCCGTTTTTCTTTGACTGATACATGGAGATATCGGCCTGCTTGATCAATTCATCTATTTTCTGCCGGGTACCGTCGAACAAGGTCGCACCGACACTGGCGGAGCAGTGGTATTCATGGGAACCCAGTCGATACGGGCGGTTGAGAGCGGCGACTATTTTCTTGCCGACCATTTCCGTATACAGACAGGCATCGCTCAGGGCTGGACTCAATTGTTCCAGCAGCACCATGAATTCATCGCCGCCAAAGCGGGCAACCGTGTCACTCTCCCGGACGCAGGCCAATAAACGTGCCGCGACCTGTTCCAGCAAGGAATCGCCGGCGTCATGTCCCTGGGTGTCGTTGAGCGTCTTGAAGTCATCAAGATCAATGAACAGCAGCGCGCCCGTTTCCCCGCTTCGCGCACTGGCAGACATGGCGTGTTTCAGGCGATCGAGCATCAATCGTCGATTCGGCAATTTGGTCAAAAAGTCGTGATAAGCCAAATGCAAAAGCTGGTGTTCGGTTTCCTGAATCCCGGTCAGATCGGACAGCAGATGGACGTAATGCACCGGCGTGCCTGAGCCATCCCGGACGGCGCAGATCTGCTGCCAGGCGGAAAAAGTGACGCCATTTTTCCTGCGGCAGGTCACTTCGCCGGACCAGACACCTTCTTGCATGACGGCAATTTCGGCGTAAGTCGGATCGCCGAAGCGCTTGGTCAGCAGCGATTCGCGCGGAGAAGAGCCCTGCAGTTCGCTCTCCACGTAACCGGTCAGTTTGAAAAAAGCCGGATTCCCCGAGATCAGCTTCCCGGATTCATCGAGGATCATGATGCCCTCGGATATGGTCGCAAAAACGACGCTCGCCTGACGCAGGCTTTCTTCGGTTTTCTTGCGCTGCGTCACATCTCTGAGCGCACCCACGACGATTTGATTTCCCGGACCGTAATTTTGCAGATTGCCGTACATTTCCAGCCAGGCGTAGTCGCCGGAATCGCGCTGGGCGCGGAAACAGCAATTGAAAAATCCCATGATTTCAAAATGCGCTTCCACTTGCGGCCGGTCTTCAGGATGAATGCGCTCAAACAGCGAAGCCAGACCGGCAGAAAACGGGCTCAGCGTATTGCCCCACATGCCTAAAAACCGGGTGTCGCCTTTAATCCTGTCGAGCTTCGATTCCCATTCCCAGGCCCCCAGTTCGGCCGCTTCGATAGCCAGCGCCAGCCGCGCTTCGGATTTAATCAGGGACATTTCGACGTCGTGCCGCGATCGGGCAATCTGCATGACGGCATGCAATTCATTCGTCTGATACGGTTTCATCAGATAACCGAAAGGCTTGCAGGCAGCAGCACGATCAACGGTTTTTCCATCGGCATAGGCAGTCAGAAAAATCACGGGCAGTTGCCACTGCTGGTAAATCGCCGCGCAGGCATCAATACCGTCGCCGCTTCCCTGCAAATGAATATCCATCAGCACCAGACTGGGGTGGTACTGCTCCACGGCTTCAATCGCGCCTTCCCGCGTGGAGCGGATGGCGCATACCTGATGCCCCATATCTTCCAGCGTCTGTTGCAAATCGAGGGCGACTACCGGCTCATCTTCCACCACCAGAATTTTTTCAAATTTCATGTACAACTTTCTGCGTACCGTGGCGCAATTCGGGGCTCAGCTCTATGGTGAAACAAGCACCGTTTTCAGACGATGAAGTCAATAATTTGCCTTGCAGCTGACTGACAAACATGGGAATAAGCTGCGCTCCCAGGCCACTACCGGTTCCGCCCCACTGAAACCATTCGGGTATGCCACAACCGTTATCGCTGACCGATAAATGTATGCATTCAGGCGACACACGCTCCAGTTTGACCTCGATGCTGCCTTGCCTGGCCTTGATGAAAGCATGCTTGATGGCGTTCAGTACCAGTTCGTGAATAATCAGGCCGCAGGGAATCGCTCGTTGAATATCGAGGGTGATGCTTTCTTTCCCACCTGAAAACGTCAACCCAATTCCAGTCGACGAGGCGCTATGGGTGGCTTTGGTCAGCACGATCAGGCGGTGCAGGTACTCGGATAAATTGACTTCGGACATGTTGTCCGATTCATAGAGCAGCTCATGCACCAGCGCCATCGCCCTGATCCGCCCCTGACATTCAGCAATGGCTTGCGCCCCGGCTGGCGAAACCTTGCGCGCCTGCAAATTCAGCAGGCTCGACACGATTTGCAGATTGTTTTTGACGCGATGATGGACTTCATGCAGCAAGGCCGTTTTTTCTTCCAGCGCATGGGCGATCAGATCGCGCTGCTGCTTCTGTTCGGAAATATCACGCGCCAGTTTGCACGCACCGATAATGTCGCCCTGACGGTTACGCAATGGGGATACCGTGACCGAGACATCGATTGGCTGGCCGCTTTTGTGGACACGCACCGTTTCAAAGGAAGGGATGCGCTCACCGAGATAGATCCGCCGCAGCAGTGCCACCTCGTCCAGCAAATTCGATTGCGGAAACAGGATGGTGACAGGACGACCTATCGCCTCTTGCGCTGAATAACCGAATAAACGTACCGCCGCTGAATTCCAGCCGGTGATGATGCCCTGAAGGGATTTGGTGATGATCGCGTCATCAATCGATTCAATGACGGAATGAAACTGTTCTTCCGACTGAGGCAAGGGGTCGCTGCGAGGGAAAGACGGATCGGGAAGAACGGCATCGGCATCCTGATTGATCGCAAAGAGACCTTTCCTTACTTCCGCGGCGGACATTGCGCCGGCTTGTTCACTTACCCAGGGCAGGTAACGCAATAACCACCGGCGGGTACTGCCGGACAAGAAGCGCAATAACTGTTGCACATCATCAAATGCGACATTTTTCACCCCGGAACTCCTCTGCTATTGCGATGGAAAAACATCGCCTTGCCGATTGCCCTCTGCATCCATATAGGTCAAACAACAATACCCGGGCAATACCTCGTTTCATGCCCAAGACAGCTCAATTACCTATCAGAAACTATTGCCAGATAGTAGTACAAATACCAACTTGCAGCACTCTGTATATTCTTGTGCGGCACTGATGGAAGTCTGGTCATCGGTGCGAGACCAGGGTGAGAGCGCAGACGTATGGGGGCTGATGGACATCACCGTTCCTAGGGGATGCCATCCGGTAAATTCGTCAGACATTCCTTATACGAAGCAGAAATACGGAATAAAAATATGAAGTAAAAAAATGAGGCGTCCAAAAAAGCGGAGCTACGCTCAATCGGCCATATCGGGCACGTCGTCAGGAAACAGCGCCTCGGTGAAACCGAAGCGGCTGAAATCCGTGATTCTCATCGGATACAGGATTCCCTTGAGGTGATCGCACTCATGCTGCACTACTCTGGCGTGAAAACCATCCACTTCGCGCTCGAACGGCTGACCATGCTGATCAAAACCGCTATAACGCAATGCGCGCCAGCGCGGCACCATGCCATTCATTCCCGGCACCGACAGGCAGCCTTCCCAGTCCTCTTCCAGCGTCGCGTCGAGCGGCGTGAGGATGGGATTGATCAGCACCGTTTCCGGCACGGGCGGCATATCGGGATAGCGCTGATTTTTGCCGAAACCAAAAATCACCAGTTGCAGATCGACCCCAATCTGCGGCGCAGCCAGACCAGCGCCTTCCACCGCGCGCATGGTGTAAAACATATCGGCAATCAAGGCCTCCAGTTCCGGCGTACCAAAATGCGTGACCGGCTTGGCTTGCAACAACAGGCGTGGATCGCCCATCTTTAATATCTGATGAATTCTCATAATGTTTAACTCCTGATAGCGAATTTTTACTCAAAAAAACTCCCCGGCGCAGTTCATGCAGACGGGGAGTTTTTCCTTTCCGGCTTACCGGGTGAGGCGGCGGCAACACCACTCAGACCATGCCCCTCCCCGTTTGCTTCTATTTGCCGGTTTTCTGTGACAGAAAGTGCGCCTCCTGCGCCAGACCCTTCAGATACTCGGTAAATGCCGCACCGGTTTCGGGATGCTTCATGCCCATCGCCACAGTCGCCTTCAAATAGCCGAGCTTGGAGCCGCAATCGTAGCGCTGACCGGCATAACGATAGGCCAGAACCGATTCCGCCTGCATCAGAGCGGCAATACCGTCGGTCAACTGGATTTCACCCCCTGCGCCCTGACCGATGGTTTCCAGATACTGAAAAATACGGTTATTGAGTATGTAACGCCCCACTACTGCCAGCGTGGACGGTGCTTCTTCCGGCTTCGGTTTCTCAACGATGGCGTCGACTTTTTCGAGGTCTTGCTTGTATGGCGTGGCGCTGACGATACCGTATTGCTTGGTTTCGCTGCGCGGCACTTCCTGCACGGCCAGCAGACTCATGCCTTCTTGGGCGTAGACGTTCGTCATCTGCGCCATCACCGCCGGATGGCCGGGTGCAGCATCCATAAAATCGTCGGCCAGCAAGACCGCGAACGGCTCATCGCCGATCACCGGCCGCGCGCACAGCACCGCATGTCCCAGACCCAAGGGCGCAGACTGGCGGATGAAAATGCAATTGACCGTCTTGGGGATCACGTTGCGTACGATGTCGAGCAAGACCTTTTTACCGGCGGCTTCCAGTTCCGCTTCCAGTTCGTAGGCGGTATCGAAATGGTCTTCAATCGCCCGCTTGTTGCGACCGGTGATAAAGATCATTTCGGTAATGCCAGCCGCAACGGCTTCTTCCACCGCATAGTGGATCAGTGGCTTATCGACGATAGGCAACATTTCCTTCGGTTGTGCCTTGGTGGCCGGTAAAAATCGGCTGCCGAGACCGGCGACAGGAAACACTGCTTTTCTGACTTTCTTAATCATGCGTTCTCCAATAAAGCGATGAGTTTTTGCTCGTCCAGTATCGTGATGCCCAGCTCTTCGGCCTTGGCCAGTTTGCTCCCGGCTTCAGCACCGGCCACCACGTACGTTGTTTTTTTCGATACCGATCCCGCCACTTTGCCCCCTGCGGCTTCAATCCGCGCCTGCGCCGCCTCCCGGCTCAGGTTGGGCAAGGTGCCGGTCAGTACAAAAGTATTGCCTTGCAAAGGCATGGGTGTGCGTTCCGCAGCGGCATGTTCCGGCCAATGCACACCGGCGGCACGCAACTGTTCCAGCAATTCGCGGTTCAGCGGATCGGTAAAAAAACCGATCATCGACTGCGCCACGACCGGACCGACATCGGCCACTTCCAGCAATTGCAGCTCGCTGGCATCGACCAGCGCATCCAGACTGCCGAAATGACGTGCCAATTCCTTGGCGGTTGCTTCACCGACGTGGCGTATACCGAGCGCATAAATGAAGCGCGCCAGCGTCGTCGATTTGGATTTCTCCAGCGCCGCCAATACATTTTGCGCCGACTTGTCGGCCATGCGCTCCAGTTCCGCCAGCGCGACGAATCCCAGTTTGTAGAGATCGGCCGCAGTCACGATCAGGTTTTTATCGACCAACTGATCGATCAGCTGCTCGCCCAGACCATCGACATCCATCGCCCGGCGCGAAACGAAATGCTGCAAGCCGCCCTTGCGCTGGGCGCTGCATTTGATCCAGCCACCGGAGCAGCGGGCAATCGTTTCATCTTCCAGCCGGACAATCGGGGAACCGCACACCGGACAGGCAACCGGCATCTGAAATTCTCGCACCTGCTCGGTCCTTGCCTCGGGCACATAGGCGACCACTTCGGGAATGACGTCACCAGCGCGACGCACGATCACGCTGTCGCCGATACGAATATCCTTGCGTCGCACTTCATCTTCATTGTGCAGGGTGGCGTTGGTCACGATCACGCCGCCGACCGCTACCGGTTTCAGGCGCGCCACCGGAGTAATCGCACCGGTGCGGCCGACCTGCACTTCGATATCCAGCACCGTGGTCAGCGCCTCTTCTGCCGGAAATTTATGCGCCAGCGCATAACGCGGCGCGCGTGCGACAAAACCGAGTTGCTGTTGCTGATCGAAACGGTTGACCTTGTAGACCACGCCATCGATTTCATACGGCAGTTCGGCGCGCCGCTGGCCGATGTCGCGATAAAAATCGAGCAGCCCGGCGACGCCTTGCACCAGCGCGCGTTCCTGACACACTGGCAAACCGAGTTGCCGGTACCAGTCCATCAAGCCGGTATGCGAATCAGGCATCGCCGCGCCTTCCAGCAAACCAATGCCGTAAGAAAAAAAGCGCAAGCGGCGATGCGCTGTGATGCGGGAATCCAGCTGACGCAAACTACCCGCAGCGGCATTACGCGGATTGGCGAATTCTTTCAAACCAGCGGCGCGTTGCCGTTCATTGAGGCGGGCGAAATCGGCCTTGTACATCAGCACTTCGCCGCGCACATCGAGCAGCGTCGGAATGTTGTCGCCCCGCAGTCGCAAGGGAATAGCGCGCACGGTGCGGATATTGGCGGTGACGTCTTCGCCGGTCGCGCCGTCGCCGCGTGTGGCCGCTTGGACCAGCAGTCCATTTTCGTAGCGAAGATTGATCGCCAGACCGTCAAATTTGAGGTCGGCGGCATATTCGACGGGAGCGGATGCGGTATCGACAACATTGCCGTCCATCGTATTTGCGCCGGCAGCAGCGGCCAATGCGTCGGCAACCCGTTTGCCGAAAGCAAGCACATCCTCATCGCTGAAACCATTCCCCAGCGACAACATCGGCACCGCATGCGTGACTTGCCGGAAAAACGGTAATGGCGTCGCTCCCACGCGCTGGGTAGGCGAATCGGGAGTGATCAGTTCAGGATGCTGTAATTCCAGCGCTTGCAATTGCTGGAACAGACGGTCGTATTCGGCGTCGGGAACCGAGGGCTGATCCAGTGCGTAATACGCGTAACTATGGTGATTCAGCTGCGCAGTAAGCTCTGCGGCACGAGCCACCCATTCGGGGGGCGTCGCGCCGGATGACTGGGGAGTATCCGGGGACATGAGGGAGATAAGAGGCCTTAACTGAAAAGACGCAGAGCGCGACCGGAACCTGCCGGAATTTCGGCTGCTTCCATCGCGCCGTAAAACGCGCCGACCTGACCGGCGATGTCGCTTAGCGCATCCTCAGACAAGACCTGATTGCCGTCGTCGACCAGCGTGCCACCCAGTCGCATTGCCAGCGAGCGTGCGCAGGCGACCAGTGCGCCATAACCGTCGCGCTCGGGATCGACACGCGGCACATCAAGCAGCAGGGTCAGGCAATCGGTCACTTCCGTTGTGACGCCGACGTTGGTGGTGAGCGAAAACAGCACTTCATTTTCGCCATCCTGCATCACCAGCGTGCTGCCGGTACGGCGGTCAAAACCTTGCCGTGTCAGCGCTGCCAGCAAGGTCACGATATTCCAGGGTGCGCCGTTGGAGCGGACATTGACGCTCAGTTGCACGTCGTGTTCTGAAATGAAGCGATGCAGGATATGCGCGTTCTGGATCACTTTGATCATGTCCGGCACATCAGGAGAGGCGCCAATGGTTTCGGTAATTTCGTGCAAGCGCATGACCAGCTCGGAATATTCCAGCTCATTGAGCGGGCTGTTGCGATTGGCGAGCTGCACACCGGCGGCCAGAGCGTTATAGACGCTGCCGCGGGAAACGGCTTCCCATTCGCCGTTGCTGCTGTTCTGGCCGATGAACTGCACCGGCTTGTTGCCCACCTGACGCAATTTTTGCAGCAAGGGCAACAGCTTGTCGCCGCGCACTTGCGCATCGAGGGCGATAGGAATAGTGCAATCAATCAGCTCATCGACCGGCAGCGTTTTGCGTGGCCGGGGCAGCGAAAAGACAGGTTCCTGCGGCGCATCTTCTTCGAGCGAAACTGGCGCGGCATGACCGGCTTGCTCGCTGGTAGATGCTAAGGCGGTCTTCAGATAGGGTTCAAATTCGGACGCCGCTTCCTGATCTGAGGCGACAGTCGATGCGGGGGACATGGCCGGCTCTTGCCGTTGCAGGTGGCGGGTATCGCCGGACGAGGCGTCAGACTTCATCAGCACATCGTCATGCGCAACAGGAAACGCCTGATCCACGCTCCGACGGGCCTTGTGCTCCTGCCATTTGTTATAGGACAGTACGCCGACAAGAATCACGCCGCCGATCGCGATCAGGCTCGATTGCAGATCAGTCATACCTCACGCGCCCGGGTGAAACCGCCGTGAAAACATTCAGTGTAAGGATGCGCGCTGTTATTCATATTCATTTCAATGATGCAATTCGAGGATGCCGGACAGGTGCCAACGAGCAGCACCTGCTGGCCGTAGTGCGCGACTTATGTATGCCTCATGCACAACTTATGCACGATGGATGCACCTTTGGTACATACATGCACGCCCTGCGGGTAACTCCGGCACGAAGGAAAAGTGGTAAAACGGCAATACTGGCGCACATCTCCCTATGCGACCAGCCATTCAGGGTAGTGTTACGCCCCAGAGTTGTCAAGCCAGAGGCCCTCTGACAGAATCCATGAAGCCGACTATCCCCCGTCTGCCTTACAAGCATGCGACTTCAGACCAACTGCCCTTCTGGTGCAGTAAAACCAATCGCCGATTCCATATCCACCGCTACGATACGCGAAACGCCCTGTTCCTGCATGGTCACGCCTATCAGTTGCTGCGCCATTTCCATCGCGATCTTGTTATGCGAGATGAACAGGAATTGGGTGTGCTCCGACATCCGCTCGACCATTTTGCAGAACCGTTCAGTGTTGGCGTCGTCCAGCGGCGCATCAACTTCATCGAGCAAGCAAAACGGTGCCGGATTGAGCTGGAACATCGAAAACACCAGCGCCGTGGCAGTCAGTGCTTTTTCACCACCCGACAGCAGATGGATGGTCGCGTTTTTCTTGCCTGGCGGTTGCGCCATGACCTGCACGCCCGAATCGAGAATTTCATCGCCGGTCATGGTCAGACGCGCCTGCCCGCCGCCGAACAGGATAGGAAACAGTTCGGCAAAATGCGTATTGACCTTGTCAAAGGTGTCCTGCAACAGCTCGCGGGTTTCCTTGTCGATCTTGTGAATCGCGTCCTGCAAGGTGTTGATAGCTTCGGTCAGATCGGCATTTTGCGCGTCGAGGAAATTCTTGCGTTCCGACGCCTGCGCCAGTTCGTCCAGCGCTGCCAGATTGACTGCCCCCAGCGCCGCAATCGCATTGCCTAAACGTGTGACCTCGCCTTGCAAATAAGAAGGGCGCAAATCGTCGCTCAGTTTTTCCGCCAACGCCGCTTCGTCGGCCTGCACTTCGGCCAGTTGCTGCGCGTATTGCTCTTGATTCAGTCGTGCAGCCTGCTCTTTCAGCTGCAATTCGGTAATACGATCGCGTTGCGGTTGCAGACTACGCTCCGCCTGCATCCGACTTTCTTCATGCTGCCGCAGATTTTGCGCGAGCTGATCAAGTTCATGACGCGCATCTGCCAGCGCACGCTCCTGATCGGTGCGCCTGTCCAGCAGATCCTGCAAACCAGCCTGCGCGGCCTGATCGTCCAGACTTTCCAGTTCCAGACTGCCCTGCTGCATGCTGGCAAACAACTGCGCCGCCTGCTCCAGCGCGGTACCGATACTGCGCTTGAGTTCGTCGATTCTGGCGCGGTGGGTTTTCTCCGCGAATGCGGCTTCCTGCGCCGCCCGTTCCAGCTCGCGCAGACGCTGGCGCGCATCGTTGAGCTGCTGCTCCTTGCCGAGATAATCGGTCTGGCTGTTTTCATGCTGCTCCTGAATATCCGCCAGTTCCATATCGAGCTGCTCGAAGCGGGATTCGGATTCCTCGCGCACCTGCTGCTGTTCGCTTTCCTGCGCGGCGATTTCGGCCAGGTCGGACACAATCTGCGTGCTGCGCTGATTGAACCTGTCCTGCACTTCGGCCAGTTTCATCACCTCGATTTGCAAAGCATGTGCCGCTTGGGTCAGAGAATTGACGCGCTGACGCAATTCCTGTAAGCGCTGCGCCGCCTGCGACAAAGTCGATTCGGCGCGAACGGCGCGGGTTTTGGCTTCGTCGGCCAGCATTTGCTGGGCGCGCTGCTGCTTGCCGGTATTTTCGATATCTTGCTGGCGCGCCAGCATGCCGTCCTGCTCTGAATCCGAAGCGTAAAACCGCACGCTGGAACGGCTGACGACATGTCCTTCGCGGGTGACGAAACACGCGCCCGGCGGCAGATTGCCCCGCTCGGCGAAGGCGCTGGCGGTATCGTCGGCGATAAAGACTTCGTGCAGCCAGTCTTGCAGCAGAGCGCGCAAGGCCGGGTCGTTCAATTGCAATAAATTCAGGAAAGGTTTGAAAGCGGAGGCCGACGGCACCGTTGGCGCGGCGGCGGCTACCGGAGAAAACAAGGCCAGCTTGGCTGGCGGCGCATCGTTGAAAAAGGCCTTGGCCCAGTCCAGATTGGACACTTCCAGCGCGGCAGTACGTTCGCGCAGTACCGATTCCAGCGCCGTTTCCCAGCCCGTTTCTATGCGCAGCTTTTGCCACAGACGCGGCAATTCGGCCAGACCGTGTTTTTGCAACCACGGCTGTACCTTGCCCTTGGACTGCACGGTTTCCTGCAATTGCTTCAGTGCCGAAAGACGCGCATCAAGTTGCGTATAAAGGCTGCTTTCGCGGCTAACCGTTTCCTGCGCCAGACGGCGATCCTCTTCCAGTTGCGGCTGCTGCTCCTGCGCTTCCTCAAGCTGCATCGCCGCTTCTTCCAGCGTCGCCTGCTTTTCTTCCAGTTGCAGCTTCAAGTTCGACAAATGGGCGTCATCCGGCAGATTGAGGCCGTTTTTCTCCTGCACCAGACGCTCACGCCGCACGCCAAGACCCGTCAGAATGTTGGCGGCATTGCGCTGATGCGCGGCTTCCAGCTCGATCTGTTGCTGCGCCTGCATGATCTTGGCGCGCGACTCGGCCGTCTTGAGCTGCCCTTCACGCCAGGCTTGCTCCAGCATCGGCAAACGATCGCTGCAATCCTGCACGCCCTGCTGCGCCTGCTCAACCCGGATGGCGTGCTCTTCCAGAAACTGCTCGGCCTCGACCAATTCATCCTGATGTTGCGTACCCTGACGCTGCCACTGATCGCGTTGCGCCGTCAGCGAATTGAGCTGTGTCTGCAAACGGTTGCGCGATTCGATCACGAACTTGATTTGCGCTTCCAGACTGCCGATTTCAGAATTGGTCTGATACAACTGCCCCTGTGCCTGATGCAAGCGATCGCCGGAGGCGTAGTGCGCCTGCCGCATATGCTCCAGGGCGGTTTCGACATGGCGCAGCTTGGCGGTTTGCTCTTCCAGATCGGTCTGGGCGCGTTCGATATCGCGGAAGAATTTTTCCTGCTCGGCTTGCGCCTCCTTCTTGCGCAGCAGCCACAGCAATTTTTGCTTCTCATCCTGATCGTTTTGCAGCGCATGAAACTTGTGCGCCACCGCCGCCTGCGCTTCCAGCTTGGACAGATTGGCATTCAGCTCACGCAGAATATCCTCCACCCGCACCAGATTTTCACGGGTATCGTTGATCCGGTTTTCGGTCTCGCGGCGGCGTTCCTTGTATTTGGAAACGCCGGCGGCTTCTTCGAGGAAAATGCGCAGCTCTTCAGGACGCGCTTCGATAATGCGCGAAATCATCCCCTGTCCGATAATGGCGTAAGCACGCGGACCGAGTCCGGTGCCGAGGAAAATATCCTGAATATCGCGCCGACGAACAGATTGGTTATTGATGTAATAAGTGGAAGTGCCGTCTCGTGTCAGCGTGCGCTTGACCGCGATTTCCGCGTACTGCCCCCACTGCCCGGCAGCCTTGCCGTCGCCGTTGTCAAACATCAGCTCAACCGACGCCCGCCCGGCCGGCTTGCGATGCGTCGTGCCGTTGAAAATCACGTCCTGCATCGACTCGCCGCGCAATTCGGAGGCTTTCGACTCCCCCAACACCCAACGCACAGCGTCGATGATATTGGACTTGCCGCAGCCGTTGGGACCCACCACGCCCACCAGCTGGCCCGGCACCTGGAAATTAGTAGGATCGACGAAGGACTTGAAGCCCGACAATTTAATGGAAGTTAAGCGCACGTTATCGTCTGTTTGAATGAGTTTAGCAAAAACAAGCCAGAGTGGCCGCTGCAACCCGCTATCATAACATTCTCGCTCTATGCGGACTGTATGTGCGCCCTCACCTGCTCCCCCCCATCTGCGCCTCACCCTGGTCTGAACAAACGCCGGTTCTTATGACTAAAAATCAGACTTCAAAATATACCCAGCATTTACCGGACAAGTCATTGCCCACGGATTGACGCTTTTTGGCAGATGCCTACACTAGCGAGGATTCTTCTTTCACAGAATCCACCGCATGCTGCCCCCCATCAAAGACCTCGAACGCTGGATCTACAACCGCCAGCACAAACGCATCCTCACCCTCGATTTCCCCGATAACAACTGCCCCCAGAGCGGCCCCGAACGCTACCAGCGCGACGCGCTCTTTGTTCCCAATCGTCTCGACGCCGACGAAGGCCTTTCCCGCGATTTCACCTACACCGTCGAAGTCCTGTCCGACGATCCGCGCATTCCTCTGACTGAGGTGCTAGGCAAGCTGGTCACGCTCTCACTCAAACGCAAAGACGGCAGCCTGCGCTACTTCAACGGCTACGTCTTTGAATTCGGCCTCGAGCGCTGTGAAGGCAACGTCGTGTTTTACCGCATGGTGCTCAAACCCTGGATGGCTTTTCTTCGCCAGCGCAAGAACAACGCCGTGTTTTGTCACCAGACCCTCAACGATCAGGCGATGGAAATCTTCCGTCACTATCCCTCCATCCGCTGTGACTACCGCTATAAGCTGCCTAGCGGCCACGGCTATCGGAATGGCAGCGCCTACGAATATGATGAAACTGCCACGCATACAAAACTTCCTGACTACAACATGGAGCAGCAAGGAGATTTGATTGCTCATTACTTTGCAGCATTGATGCTTCAGCACGAGAAATATACAAAAAAAATTCTCTTTTTATCCCGCGTGCTAACTGAATTTATAAAGGATCCAAAAAATGCTGAACTTCTTCCGAAATAATTTTTACTTATCCGTATTGTCATGTGTGTCGATAAATAATGCCTGTGCCATGTCCTCCATCAGCGATGGTGATCTTATCGTTACCTTACGCAATGACATGCCCTGCTACTTTTACCCGATAGATTCACAAACAAAAAAGGAACCCTATTTTTTTGGGACACTTTATGTATCCTGGAATGACAGAGAATCATCGCTTCCATCCTTCGATAAATGGAGTCTACAGAGTCCGGATGACATTTACTCGCCGTCTAGTCCGGAATCATGTTTGACATATGGTGTAGTTGCACCAGGAACTCACGAAAAATTCCCCGCAAAGGCACACCGTTACGACGTGCCATATCGAGTCCACATGACAGTATTTTCTAAAATGGGCGAACGAAAATATATGACTTACTATTGCCTCAGCCATGACTCAGCAGGAGCCACAACGATCCAAAAAACAGAGTACGTCGACAAAAAAAGTAAATATATTTGCGTACCCAACAAATGAATGCCGATAAAAAAATGTGCAGAGCATTCAGCATTTTTTATATCGGTAGCGTATTTGCATTTATGTACGGTCTGGCAAATAGCGCTTACGCCATGTCCTCCATCAGCGATGGTGATCTTATTGTTACTTTGCGCGATGGAATCCCTTGCTATTCTTATCCAATAGATTCACATACGGCGAAGAGATCCTATTTCATGGGGGTACTTTACGTTTCTTGGAATGATCGGGAGACGTCACTCCCACCGTTTGATACGTGGAGGTTGGAGAGCGGCAATGCAGACTACTCCCCCTCTAGTCCAGAATCTTGTCTGAAATATGGCGTTGTTGCCCCAGGGACGAGTGAGAAATTACCAGCAAAACCACATCGTTATGATGTCCCCTACAGAGCGCATTTGACAGTATTTTCGCCCACTGAAGACCGAAAATATATGACTTATTATTGCCTCAGTCACAACTTTAGCGGCGAGACGATTATCCATAAAGCAAAGTACGTCGACAAAACCAGTAAATATATATGTGTACCGAACTAATGAATCCCCATAAAAAACCAGCGCGCAGAGCATTCCATATTTTTTATATTAGTAGTGCATTTTCATTTACGTTTTTTCTGTTAAATAACGCCTGCGCCATTTCCTCCATCAGCGATGGTGATCTTATCGTTACCTTGCGCAATGGAATGCCCTGCTACTCCTATCCGATAGATTCAAGAACAAAGAAGGAACCATTTTTTTAAAGCATTTTCTGTTTATCGGCGTGGGGGAAAATCGGAAATCCCCTATTTTGAGGAGTGGCATTTACAAAGCAGCGATAAAAATTACTCTCCGTCTAACCCAGAATCTTGTATTGAATATGGTGTTATTCCATCGGGGGCGAACGAAAAAATACCTGCACATCCACATCGCTATGATGTTCCCTATAACGCACATTTGGGCGTCTATACAAAAAAGAAAAATCGTAAATATGAGACCAATTATTGTCTCGATCGGAATGAAGCGGGAGTAACTATTATTCAAAAAGCAAAATACACTGATCAAACCAACCGATATGAATGTATCCCCAACAAATGAATGACTCTATAAAATCACCGCGCAAAACATTCCGTAACTCTCAAAAAAGTGGAATATGTCAACAAAACGGGGAAACGTATTTGCCTACGAAATAAATAAACTCTGAGTTACCAATGCGGAAATTAAAATTAATAAAAATTAATAAAAACCAAAAATTCTGAAAATAATCATTAAGCAAACAAATAAGAAATTAACCAAAGCAACTTAATACCAGGCCACTCGCAACCGACATTTCCCTCCCGCCAAACTACCCCTCCTTGCTCCGAACAAAGCAAGAAATTCCCCCTCCCGCAGCAAGACATGCCAGCCAAAGCCGACCTGACAGGCGAACGGTATAATGGCGACCTGTACCGAGAAGGTGCATGCCCTTCCCCCGACACTGCCGAACGGCCATTGCTCCATGAGTGGCCGCTGCCGTTTTCCTCCGTGAATCTGTGAATCCGTGAATCCATTACTCGACCAGTTGCATCCGTATCCCTTCGAAAAGCTCAAACAGCTGTTCGCCGGAATCACGCCCGACCCCGTCCATCGCGCCATCAGTCTGGGTATAGGCGAACCCAAGCACGCTACCCCGGCGTTCATTCGTCAGGCACTGGCCGACAATCTGGACGGGCTGGCGGTTTACCCCTCCACTATCGGCGGCCTCCCCTTGCGCACGGCGATTGCCGGCTGGCTGGAACGACGCTATCAATTGCCTTCGATTGATCCCGCCACGCAGATACTGCCGGTCAACGGCTCTCGCGAAGCGCTGTTCGCGCTGGCGCAGACGGTCGTCGATCCGCGGTCCAAAGATGCCCTGGTGATGTGCCCGAATCCGTTTTATCAAATCTACGAAGGCGCTGCCTATCTGTCCGGCGCTCAACCGTATTTTGCCAATTCCGACCCGGCCCGTAATTTCGCGCCGGACTATGCCAGCGTGCCGGCCTCGATCTGGGAACGGGTACAACTGCTCTATATTTGCTCGCCCGGCAATCCGACCGGCGCCGTATTGTCACTGGCAGACTGGGAACAATTGTTCGCGCTGTCGGACCGCTACGGCTTCGTGATCGCTTCCGACGAATGCTATTCGGAAATTTACTTCAAAGCCGAAGCCCCGCTAGGCGGACTGGAAGCCGCGCACAAGCTAGGCCGCAGCGATTTCCGCCGTCTGATTGCTTTTTCCAGCCTCTCGAAACGCTCCAACGTCCCCGGTCTGCGTTCCGGCTTCGTTGCCGGCGATGCCGCCATCCTGTCCAAGTTTCTGCTGTACCGCACTTACCACGGCGGTTCCATGAGTCCGACCACGCAGGCCGCTTCGGCTGCCGCCTGGAACGATGAAGAGCATGTGCGTGAAAACCGCGCCAAATACATCGCCAAATTTGCGCAGGTCACGCCGCTGCTGCAACAAGTGCTCGATGTCAGCCTGCCGGATGCCGGTTTTTATCTGTGGGCCGGCGTCGGCAAGCTGGGCGGGATCAGCGATACCGAATTCGCCCGTCGCCTCTATGCCGAATATAATGTGACGGTGTTGCCCGGCAGCTATCTGGCACGCGACGCACACGGCATCAATCCGGGTCAGCAAAAAATACGCATGGCGCTGGTTGCCGAGGTTGAAGAATGCCTGGAAGCTGCGCACCGCATCGTTGCCTTCGCCCGCACGCTGAGCGCCTGAGCCAAGTTGGCTTGAGCTGAACCGCCGCATTTGATTTTCTGCCGCACTTAATTTTTTTATTTCCCGTTGTTTTACTCATTGCACATAGGCCAGACACCATGACCAGTTCCATCCAAAACATCATCGACCAAGCCTGGGAAGATCGCGCCAGCCTGTCACCGAAAGCAGCGCCTGCCGCCATCCGCGAAGCAGTCGCTACGGTTATCGCCGGTCTCAACGACGGTACCCTGCGCGTGGCCGAGCGTCAGAGCGTCGGTCAATGGCAGGTCAATCAATGGGTCAAGAAAGCCATCCTGCTGTCGTTCCGGCTGGAAGACAATGTCGTCGTCGGTTCCGGTGAACCCGGCTACCCGCAGTTTTACGACAAAGTACCAACCAAGTTCGCCAACTACACCGCCGAAGATTTCGCCAAGGGCGGTTTCCGCGTGGTGCCGCCAGCAGTGGCGCGTCACGGCTCCTTCATCGGTCGCAACGTGGTGCTGATGCCTTCCTACGTCAACATCGGCGCGTATGTTGATGAAGGCGCAATGGTCGATACCTGGGCAACCGTCGGTTCGGCCGCTCAGATCGGCAAGAACGTCCACCTGTCCGGCGGCGTCGGCATTGGCGGCGTGCTCGAGCCAGTGCAAGCCGGCCCGGTCATCATCGAAGACAACTGCTTCATCGGTGCGCGTTCGGAAATCGTCGAAGGCGTGATCGTCGAAGAAAACTCGGTCATCTCGATGGGTGTGTATATCGGCCAATCGACCAAGATTTATGATCGCGAAACCGGCGAAGTGTTTTACGGTCGCGTGCCGGCCGGTTCGGTCGTGGTGCCGGGCAACCTGCCGTCGGCCGATGGTAAATACAGCCTGTACGCCGCCATCATCGTCAAGAAAGTCGATGCGCAAACCCGCTCCAAAACCGCCATCAACGAATTGCTGCGCGGTATTTGAATCAGGTAACTGAATCAGTGGTTTGAATTAGCTGATATCACTGCCCCGGCGCTGCGTCGGGGCAGGTTTTTTTCAGGCAAGGCAAAACAATCATGAGCGCACCCTTCACTCTGTACGGCATCCCCAACTGCGACACCGTCAAAAAAGCCCGCACCTGGCTGGACGCGCATGAGCTTGTCTTCACTTTCCACGATTTCAAGAAAGCCGGTCTCGATGCGGCGCAAGTCGCCCTCTGGCTCAAGGAGGTCCCCTGGGATACCTTGGTCAACCGCAAAGGCACAACCTGGCGCGCACTGTCGCCGGAACGGCAAGCAAGCATCGTCGATGCGGCCACTGCACTGCCCCTCATTCTGGAAAACCCGTCCATCGTCAAACGGCCGGTACTTTATTTCGACGGCCACACGCATGTCGGATTTTCCGCTGAACGCTATCAACACATTTTCAAGACGACCCCATGAGCCCAACCCTCGCACTGACCGAAGAATTGATCGCCCTCTCCTCGCTGACCCCCAGCGATCAGGGTTGCCAGGCGCGTCTGGCCGAATTGCTGGCCCCCCTAGGCTTCGTCTGCGAAACCATCCAGTCCGGCGCCGTCACCAATCTGTGGGCGCGCAAGGGCAGCGCGCAACCGCTGCTGGTGTTCGCCGGCCATACCGACGTGGTGCCGACCGGCCCGCTCGATCAGTGGACGTCCCCGCCCTTTGTACCTACCCATCGCGATGGCAAGTTGTATGGTCGCGGCGCAGCCGACATGAAAACCTCGATTGCCGCCATGGTCGTGGCCACACAAGAATTTTGCGCAGCACATCCTCAGCATCGTGGCTCAATCGCCTTCCTGATCACCAGCGATGAAGAAGGTCCCGCCACCGACGGCACCGTGGTCGTATGCGATCGTTTGAAGGCGCGTGGCGAACAGCTCGACTATTGCATCGTCGGCGAACCCACCTCCGGCACAAAGCTGGGCGACACCATCAAGAATGGCCGGCGCGGCAGCATGTCGGGCAAGCTCACCGTCAAGGGCGTCCAAGGCCACATCGCCTATCCGCAACTGGCAAAAAATCCCATCCATCTGGCCGCACCGGCGCTGACCGCACTGGTAGCCGAAGAATGGGATCAGGGCAATGACTATTACCTGCCAACGTCCTGGCAAATGTCGAACATCCACGGCGGCGCGGGCGCATCAAATGTGATTCCGGGCGAAGTCGTGATCGATTTCAATTTCCGTTTTTCCACCGCCAGCACGGTCGAAGGCTTGCAGCAGCGAGTACATGCCATTCTCAACTCCCATGCGCTGGAATACGACCTGACCTGGAATGTCAGCGGCATGCCCTTCCTGACGCCGCGCGGCACGCTGAGCGATGCCTTGTCCGCCGCCATCAAGACCCACACCGGCATCGATACCGAACTATCGACTACCGGCGGCACATCGGACGGTCGCTTCATCGCCAACATCTGCCCGCAAGTGATCGAATTCGGGCCTATCAATGCCAGCATTCACAAAATCGATGAGCACATCCTGCTCAGCGACATTGACCCCTTGAAGAACATCTACCGCGCGACACTGGAAAATCTGCTGGCTTAGGGTCCTTACTTAACGAAACTCGGCTTATAAAAAATCAGCCCAAGCGATCATGGATGGCTTGGGCTGGCGGGGTAAGCAAGGCCACGGTATAGGTAAGGTCAATTAAGACCTTGAAATCCATTGCAGATTAAATCGCCATCAAGGCGCGACTTGCAATACCGGTCGGATCAAAATCTCTTCCACCAGCACATTGCCCGGTTGCGCAAAGGCATACACCAGCGCCTGAGCGATATCTTCGGATGTCAGGGCATTGAGTTTCTCGCGACGTTCGTTCAGCGCCGGGCCAACGTTTTCGCCAAACTCAGTCCACACCGCACCCGGTTCAATCACCGTGACCCGAATACCTTCCGGACCCAGCTCTTTACGCAGCGCATCGTGAAAACCGACAACGGCGTATTTGGTCGCACTGTAGACCGACCAGTTTTCAACCCCATAACGCCCGCCCACACTCGATACTGAACAGATCATTGCCCCTTTACGACCGCGCAAATGCGCAATCGCAAGCTGGGTGCAATTCAAGACACCGAACAAATTCACGTCGATCATTTTTTTCCAGTCATCCGGCTGACTGGCTTCAAATTTGGCATTGATCCCTAAACCCGCATTATTGAACAGCAGGTCAAGCCCACCGAAGCGTTCGCCGACAGTTTTAAACAATGCCTGCACCTGCGCCAAATCGGCAACGTCTGCTTCCACGATAGAGGCCGCATCACCGAGTTCCGCCGCGAGCGCCTCAAGACGCTCACGACGCCGAGCGACCAGCACCACATGCATCCCCTCCTGTACCAGAAGACGCGCAGCAGCCTCGCCAATCCCGCTCGACGCACCCGTTACCACCGCCACCTTGCCGGTAAGATCTTGCATTTTCATAAATTTCCTCATTATTGTTTCTTGGGCCTGCTGACATGTCGTTGACGAGATGCGTTTCCGTCGATTCATGAGTCAACAAGCAGCGCACAGCAAAGCTGTTGTTGTAGACCACCATACCCGACCACGGAAAAATCTGCAGAGTCTGCTCGAATTTCTGTCTTAAGTTCATCGTATTTACCACCTGGATTGGCCTCATTTTTGCCTCATTCAATGTTTGATAACATATCGACTCCGGTTCAGAAAAAGCTATTTGAGAAGCTCTGCCAATAATGGATTTGTATCAATTCCAGCATATAAATAATTAAATTAAAATTTTTGAAACCAGAAAAGAAGGCCTGTGTCTCATGTTTTCGGTCGACCTCAACTCGATCAAATCATGTGTGATTTAGGGGCAACGACCGTGCCGATTATTTTTTAACGGAGGTCCCATGCCTACGGTTTCCATCGCATCAGGTTCGAAAAATTTTCATCAAATCGCCGTCCCATTCGTCGCTATTTCAGCGGAAAAACTCCCATTTCCTAGCCGCTTTCAGTCGGTCTCCTGTCCGGCACTCAGCGCCCCTTTGCTTGCTTGCCATCCGCGCCCATCCTCCAACTGGCGACGCTTTTTATCTGCTCTGCGGCATCCCTTACAGCCAGTCCATGAAAACAATGGTCTGCATGAGGTGCTGACCCAACTGGAAGAATGCGGTCTGTCGAATCCGTTGGAGCAACAGTTAGAAGAATTCATCTCGCCTTTTTTGGAACCGCTGGCAAGGTATCTCGACCACCAACCAAGAAAGGGCAATAGCGAAACCCGGTTCGCAGAAATGCTGCGGCAAGCCTGGTCGGCTGACTTTCCGGCGCCGCCCTCAGATTTGCTGACGGGCCTCCATGCTGCCTATAACGTAATTGCAGAAGAGCGCGGTCACAAACAACTGGAATCCAGCCCCGGCCAGATCGGTCGCGCTCTGCTGAGCCTGTTCGCGCAAAAAATCGCCGGCGAATTATGTCTGCTGCTCGCGCAAATCGCGACACCACAGCTTGAAGACCTGAGGCAATTGCGTCGCTACCTCCACCCTCAGGTGGAATATGCGCCGGCTAAGGATGCCGAAAGGGCTTCGCTGTCACGCGCAGAAATGCAGCAGGCAGTGCGACTGCTGATCTATGAAATGGAAAATATGGCGCAGACCGGCTCGCTCGCCGCACCGGCAGCACCTGATGCCGACCTGGCTTTTCGAGATATCCTATTGCGACAGGTAAGCGTCGCTTTGCGCGAAGGGCCTTATGGCCTGGAACAATTACTGCCGCCCGGCCTTGCCACCCTCACGCCGCAGCGACCACGCGATTGGGGACTGGTCTTCCTGTGCGCCTCGGCAGGATGTACGTTGCCGGCAGGAATGCGCAACTCAGCCACCACCGCCACTGCGCCCCCATCATCCATGCAAGCAGTACCTCCCCGACAGAGCGTCGTGCAGCGCATGCACTCAAGCGCGATATCCCTGTGGGAGGCATTGCCCGCCTTGCCGCATTTACCGACGTTTCCGCCCCTGGCGGGCGCGATGCCTTTGGCTGTTGCCACGAAAGCACCTCTCCTCAAGCAAACCAGCGACAACCTGGAAATTTTTCTCACAAAGGGTGTGGAGGAAGTCAGTGAGTTAAAGACCGTCTACGACTATCAATGGCAAATAGAAACACAGGTTCTCGAGAGCATGCGTTTTGTGCCGGATCGTTTACCCGAATTTCTCAGTCACTCCTGGGTCATCGACAAACTGAGGCAGGTCGCATCGAAAGAGGAAATATGCAATGAACTGATCTTATGGCACCAGAACACGCCTCTGGAATCGAAAGCCGCCACGCTCATGGCCAACGCCGATCTTGCTGACGATTGGAAATCGGCGCTAAAAATCGACTGGTATCACAACGGCATCAGCGTCCCTCCCATGGCCAGACTTGCCAGTGCCATCCGCCGCGACGGCTTGAACGGCAACAATCTGTCGGAACTATTCTCTCTCACGCACTACGCGCCGAAATTATTCACACTGGAACCGCGACAGCAAGCGGCACTGCAACAGTGGGCGGTGCATGCGTGGAAAAATTATCTTGCCAATGAAGAATCGCTTCGTCTTGCCGGTGCATTGAACATCATTAAAAATAGCGCGCAGTATTTTAAGAACAAGGCTTATGGCTATGATCGCTTTTACTCGTTTCATCAATACACCTTAAGCCACGCCGGCTTTGGCAAGAATCATTGCCTGCCGACCGCACTGCTCTACCTGTTTGCCGGAGGCAATCACGCCCTGCTGGACAATATGCGCCACAACCTGGGCCAAGTAGCGGCGCATGTTCAGGACGCAGAAATCTTCAAGAAAAACGATTTGGCCAAGCCCGCTTCCGAGGTCATCCCTCCCGGTAATGCGCTACCGCCAAACAATCTGGAGAAGGCCCGTTTTATTGCGGCTACCTTCCACGCGCTGCATCTGGGCGGCCTCTTCCGGGAGGAAAGCAAATTCGGCAGTCGCCATTACCGGCGAGTATCGACCCCGGAAGAAGTCAGTACACATTTACAGTCTCTGCCAGAAGGCATGCACCTCTTGTTTCACCAGCACGACCTCAACAACAACGCCATAGGGCATACCTGTGTGCTGAAAGTGATTCAGCTTGATCCGAATAACAAACACTATTATTTTTTCGACCCGACATTTGGCGAGTTCCGCTTCCGGAATAGCGATGCTCTGACCGATTTCGTCCGGCACGCCACCACGCAGAATATTGTCCCCTCACTCTTCTATTTCAAAAATGGCCTGCTCAAGGGAATCAGCATCGTCCAGCATGCTGACGCGAAGCTGCAAAAACGACTGCAACCCGCGCGCTTTGAGGTCTTGCGCCAAGCCTTGCCGCAATTGATCGTCCCCTTCGACAAAATACAGATTGCCCCCGCTTATGCAGCGGCATTCCTGCCGCAAGCCAGCGACATGGATGTGTTCGATCGCATATTGATGCTGCCCGATGCCTTACCGCCGGCCATCCGACAGACGATCCCCGCCGAAGCCCTCGCCGCCCCGGATGAAGCACTTGAGATCGAACTCACGCAAACGCGCTGCGTGCGCCACAACACGCCCTGCATCAGCGAGGCCCTGCAAATCAAAAACAACAAAGGCGCTGTCGTTCGGCGCATCACTGATACCAAGGCCATTGCCCACTATCGTCAAAACCGCATCGATTTGCGCGCGCGTATAGAAATCCAGTGGTTGCTCAACCGCGCCAGACTCAGCGATTTGCTGCTGTCGAACAGCTTCGTTGTCACGATTGAAAGACCGCTGCTGAGGACGCAATATGTGCGACTGGTCGCATTAGAAATGCATGAAAGAATTCAGCTTCAGCAATACACGCAATCTATCGCGCAAAGCATCTGCCTGCATGCGGCACAAAAGATAATCGGGCTGTTGCAATTTTATGACTCGGCCATGACAGGCAAATTACCCGCACTGGGATGGCAAGCCGCACCGCAATTCCATGCTGCGCTGAAATGGATGAACGCACCCAATCAAGCAGAACGAAATGCTTATCGCCGCAGGGCTTTATTTGGCAAAATCGTCAGCGTGCTCAACATCGAACATACCGTGATTACCCTGCTGCTTCCTGATTTGCCGAGAGAGAATCAGGAATATATGTTGCAACAATTGTCAAAAGGAATTGCCTCTGCCGTGCTCGGCCAAACCTCGGCAAGTCTGCTGGGTTGGGCCGCTGCACGGCGACTCAGCAATCTCTCGCCGCTACATCTGCGCATTCTGGCAAACATGGTTGAGAATTCGCTGTCGAGTGCCTCCAATCTCTTCTCTAAAACCGTCTTATCGCCGGAGCTGAAAGCAGCATTAGCACGCAACCTGGTCTCCAGCGCCACGAAAGTTCCTGGCCTGTTGCGACAAGGCAGTAACCTGTTTCAAGGCAGCATGGAATTTTTCGGCACCGCAGCCGTCGGCACAAGCACCGCACTCAGCCTCGCCAGAATGGGGGTCTACGCTAACCAATTGGTGGAAATCAACGACCCGGATCGCTACACCATCGTTACCGGAAAGCTGGCGTTTTCGGTCGTCGATGCCAGCGCCTCAGTGGGCATCCTGGTCGCTTATGGCGCAGGGATGACCGGCGCAGCAAGCGGGATTGGCCTGTTCCTCGTGCTTATCGGTGTTGTTACCTGGATGGTCGAGAATCTCCATTTCGCTCCGCTGGAGCAACGCGCCGGTTTACGATTGGTGAATCAAACGCTGACAGAATTACACGATGATTATCGCAGTCCGCTGAACGCGCAAATGCACAACCAACGGCTAGAACTGAATTTTAATCTGGTCGAAAATATCAGCGCGAATCAACTGCGGCATCGCTGGAATGCAGTCGATCTGATTGACCTGTCACGCATAGCCGAAGGGAAAATCGGCATCAAAGCCGGCAACGCCACTATCGCCCAACCAATCCCCTACCAATTCATTTATAAAAACATGGAGGAATTACTGCAAAGAGAACCTTTTTACTCCTTCGGCCCGCACTATCTGCCTGTCATGCCGAGCAAAATAAACTCCGATCCTCACCGACGCTTTTTACTAAAACACTTGTGCAAGGTCCCTGACTGGCAATGGATGGACACCCCCTCGCCAGAAAACGCCACACATATCGTGATCTACGCCCCCGACGGGAAAGCCGATGTCGATATCAGCTGGAACGCCGGTAGTCTCCATACGCTGGAAGATCAGGAACTCAACGGCCCCTTTCCCGAACTCCCTCTGCGACTCAACGACGGCAATTACATCACTGAGCTCCATGCCAAACCGCAAGCGATAAGCGCAACACGCATCGTGGCAGGGGGCGATGTTCCGCTGGTGTGCATCGTGTTCGAAGGCAAACCGGTCGAACTGGTAGCCGATCATCACACCTGCATTCTGCTCATGCTGCCCAACGCGAAAGCCAGCATCCGCGGCGTGCTTCTGCCCGGCAGCGCGATCGTGTTCGGCGACGAAGAGACCGCACCGGTTTTCGGCCTGGGTGTGCAAACGGTGCACTGGGAGGGGAATATTCTGCATGTGGAGTCGGCGCAAATCGATCTGAGCGCTGCCAGAGCAACCGGCCCATTGATGGTGACACTGCGCGGGGTGCATTACCTGCTGCATCTGAAAACCGAAACCGTCTCAAGCAAAAGCGGTTTCACCTTAGCCGGAGCCGCACTGCGCATCTCTCACATCGACTGCGCCACGCTGCCCGAGCCTGACAGCATCACCATGGTCAGAAAACTCGATCTGCAAAAACCTTATCTGCATTACATGTACGGCGTGAGCCAGTTCGGCGTTGTCAGCATCCTCAACGGCATGTACAAGGTCCGACCAGAACTGTTTCCGCTACCGGTACACATCCTCGATAAAAACAACATCACGCTCTTTTACGACCCCGCACCGCGCGATTTATTTTCACCCCAGGCGGCTGGCTGGCGCGGACAGACCTTCGTGCTGATGGCGAAGAAATCCGGCCTGGGCGGACCTTTGTGGCTGGTACGCAATGAAGAAGGGGTTGGCTACACCAGCTTGCGCAAACAATCAGGCAAGAACGATCCCCGCTCGCCTGTGACGAATATACCGCCGGAGGGGGGCAATTTTAATATCACGGATACGGGCGAAAGCTACCGGCTGGAAATGAAAGTACAGAAGGTATGGCAAGCGGGGGACGTCGTGAAATTCCTTTCCGACCAATCGCTGATTTATTCCCTTGCACTCAATGGCAAACCCATGTTGTGCGGAGCGCAAGCGGACTGGTGGGGCTGGTACTTCAATGCGCAAGACAAGCGTACCGAACTGTCCACACTAGACAATGCTTTTCCGACGCATGCCGACTGGCTGCACCTGAGCCTGCCCAACCACGACGTGCTGCACATCAATACCAGACAACAGATCGCGCTTCTGACCGCCCCCGACGACAATATGAATCCCGTGCAATACCGATCCGGCAAAGACGACAGCGACAAACCCACCGTGACCCTGCAACGCGTAGTGCAGAACGGTGATTTCGAGCTGACCCGGGTTGATGTCAGCCAGATTGCCCACCATTTTTCCGATTTCACGGCAAGCCCGCAAGGCGTCACCGTTGCAGCCGGCAAGACAGCCTATCTGCCATTACCCCCGCCAGCAGCGTGGTGGCCGACCCAAGCGCTCGACATCGACTGGTTAATCAGCCCCGGTCAGCAAGGCCTCGGCATACTGAGCGGCATCAGCGCCGATGCCCTATCTCGCCTGATGACCCGGGCCAGCGCGTCCGCGCCCCTTGGACAGTGGCTGTCCGAACAATTACACGCAGCCACACTCATTGCTACCGTGGAGCTGGCACCGACGATCCATCTCGATTACGGCATGAAGCGAACCCTGTTTCATGTGGAGACGCAAACGATGGCCATCGCTCCGGACGACGGCATCCTGCTCGGCCACAATGACCGCGTTGCCTGCTTTTACACGCGCAACGATGCAACACTGCAAAGCGCCCGCTTCCAGTCGCTGGAGGGCTTGTCCGCCACAGATCTCCTCTCGGTCCCCACCCGGCTGAATCAGACTGTGGATGCGCCGCCGGTTTCCCTGTCCCGCTTCAACGCCAGCTTGCACGAAGTCACGATCATCGAAGACAGTTTGCGTCTCACTACAGAGGATGGCCGCGTACTCGAATTTCCTGCCGACCTCAATTTCATGGGAGAAAGTAACTTTGCGCCGCCCTTAATCCGTCTCGCCTCTCACTGGTTCAGTGTAGAAAAAATTTCCCCTACCGATACGGCGACGATTAGTCGTACCTTGCGCAATCGCTTTATGCAGGATTCCCGTTACACAAACGCATCGGTCATCGTGCCGGACGTGATTGCCATTAGTTTGCCCAGGGTCGCTGGCATCTCCGGAGATGGCTACTATTTGCCCGGACGCGGGCAATATATTTCCCCGCCTCCGGACGCCGCCATAGCCCATGCCGACGAAGCTAAACAGGCGAGTTTGCAGCCTGTGAATATCACACTCAACTCGCCCTATAGCCTATGGAAGCGCGCCGTGAATGACTATTCCGATGAAAGCTGGCATTACCTCACCGACGGCATTCAGTGGACCCGGCTGGGGAAAATGCATGATGTGGAACTCTATGGCGAAAACGGGAATGTTTCTTTTTCGATGATCCCCGCCAACGATGCCAAAGAGGGCGTCATCGCCCCGTCCGGCAAGAGTATCCGGCACTATGTGGTCTGGCGCGATCGTCCGGCACACCCGCTCTACACCCTTTACTTGCAATGCCAAATACTGCCGCTCAACGAAATGAGCATCTGGCTGCTCGGCAACGATGGACACGCCGGCCCGCAAATTTACTCCCTGGTGGTGTCGTCTCAGTTATCGCTGGTACCTGGCTCCCTGGGCAAAACCCGGGTCAACGATGCGTTCCTCGTTTATACCGCCGAACTCAAGGACAAAAAAAATAACCGCTTGAAATTATATTTTGCCCAGCTCGGCCCCTCGGATCAGGTCCTTGTCCATCGCGGGCTCGATCATCGGCAGCGCGACGTCCTGCTCGTCGCCAGTAGTGCCGGTAATGAGAATGACTGAGCCGGGTGCTGGGCCGATTACTGAGCCGGGTGCTGGGCCGGGTACTGGCCTTACCTGAACCGCCGCCGTCAAGGCAGTTCAGGTATAGGAGCGGTCGGGTTTTACCAATGCGGCGACAAAGGTCTTCAATAACAGCACACAGGCCGACAAAATCATTGAATACAGTCTTTCACAAACTACCCGCACCACTTCCCATACAAAAAAACAATTTAACCAAATCACTTGCAACCGGAAAGGACTGGTCTTGTCCTAGGGTCTGTTGACGTTTCATTGACGAGTGCGAACGCGCGGCAGGCGACGCCTGCAGCTGTTGCCGGAGGGTTTTCCCCAGAAAGCGCATCTCGCAAATGAAACGTCAACAGACCCTGGATTCCCGGTCGCCCTCAAATCAAGGATTCCTTGAACAATTGTCGGGCAAAGGCCGTGCCGATTATTTTTCAACGGACATCTCATGCACACACGCCTCATTGCACCAAATTCACAACAAAAATATCCCGTCGTCGCTGCACCCGCATCAAACTCACATAACAACACCTGCTTCTCCAGCCAATTTCAGGGACATTCCAGCTCCTGCCCTCATCGAAACACCCCTTCGCTCGCCATCCATCCCCGCCCACCATCAAACTGGCGACGACTATGCTCTGCGGTGTTGCATCCCTTGCAGCCCGTTATTGAAAATAGAGGGCTACATGAGGTCATTGCCGAACTGGAAGCGAGCGGCCTGTCACCCGCGCTGGAACAACAACTGGAAAAATTCACCGCCCCCTTCCTGGAACCGCTGGCAACTCACCTGAGTCGCGAAGCTCATTCTACAAACGGCGAAGCCGAATTCGCCGACATGCTGCGACAAACCTGGTCTGTCAACTTTCCCACGCTGCCGCCGGATTTGCTGGCCGGCCTTCACGCCGCCTATAACGAGATTGCGGAAGCGCGCGGCCACAAAACACTGGAGTCCGGCCCCGATCAGATCGGTCGCGCTTTGCTCAGTCTGCTGGCACAAAAAATCGCTGGCGAATTATGTCTGCTACTAGCGCATATCCATGCTCCGCAACTTGCCAGCCTTCCGCAATTGCGCAGTCACTTCCACGCTCAAGTGGAATATGCACCCGGCACCGATACCAAAGGCGACCAGATACCGCTGACAGAAATGCGGCAGGCAATACGTCTTCTGAAATATGAAATGGAAAGCATGGCGCAAACCAAGAGACTGACCGCGCGCGCTGCATCCGATGCCAGCCTGACATTTCGCGAGCTTCTTTTACAACAAGTGTGCGTCGCCCTGCGCGAAGGTCCCTACTGCCTGGAACAGCTATTGCCGCCCGACATTCCCACCTTAAAGCCGCAGCGACCACGCGATTGGGGACTGGTCTTTCTGTGCGCATCAACAGGAATTGCTCCGCCGGCATCCCGCACAGCCCACCCCTCCCCGCACGACGCCGCGTCCTCCATGCAAAGGATGTACAACACCATGGATCGCATGCGTTCCAGCGCTGCATCCTTGTGGTCGACCTTGCCGACCTTGCCGCACCTGCCGGTTTTCCCGCCCTTGGTCGGCGCTTTGCACGCGAACTCGCATGTCCAGAAACGCGCCCCCGACAGTCTGCAAATTTTTCTCACGGAAGGCATTCACAAAGACGCTGGTTTAACCGCCATCTACGAAGAACAAAGACAATCGAAGCTGGAAATTTTCCGCAACATGCACTTCGTCCCCGACGACTTCCCCAAGTTCATGCACCACCCCTGGGTTCTTGACCAGCTGTCGAAATCCGCCGTCGAACCCGGATGGGAAGACTATGTAAGTCGTGCATACAGCAAACTGATCCGGTGGCACCGGAACACCGCTCTGGAGCAAAAAGCAGACACGCTGCAGATCGATACCGACAATGCCGACGATTGGAAAGCCGCGCTGAAAACCGATTGGTACCACAACGGCATGAGCTTTCCGCCACTGGCCTCGCTTGCCCACGCCATCCGGAGCGATGGATTGAATACCGACAATCTGTCTGAATTATTTTCCCTGGCGCATTACGGTCCGAAATTATTTCAGATTGAAGACCGGCAGCAAGAAGCCCTGCGGCAGTGGGCAGTAAGAGCATGGAAAATTTATCGCTCGCAAGCAGAAACCGCAAATCTGGATGACGCCTTAGGCATCATCAGAAGCAGCGCCACCTATTTCAATAGCAAGACCTATGGCTACGATCAGTTTTATCCGTTTCACCAATATGCCTTAAGTCATGCCGGCTTCGGCCATAGCCATTGTCTGCCGACGGCACTGCTTTATCTGAGCTCGGGCGGTGATCACGCGATCATGGAGAACATGCGCGATAACCTGGGTCGGGCTGCGCAGCAGGTCCAGGACACGCAGGCCTTTCAAAAATATAATCCGCTCGCCGTGATTCCCGGCTTGCTCGATCCCATCAACCCCCTGCAACAAGGCAATCTGGATAAAGCCCGCTTTATTGCGGCCAGTTTCCATTCGCTGTATCAGGGCGCCATCTTCCGTGATGAAAGTAAATTCGACAGCCACGATTACCTCAAAGTCTCCACGCCGCAAGAGGTGATCGAGCATGTGCGCAACCTGCCGGTCGGCATGCATGCCTTGTTCCATCAACATGCCATTAAAGGCCTGCCAATAGGGCATACCTGCGTGCTCAGAGTGGCCAAACGAAACTCCGACCATTTGCACTATTATTTATTCGACCCTACCTTCGGCGAATTCCATTTCCGCGATGTGGACTCCCTGAGCGATTTCATCCGGCACGCCACTACGCCTAACATTGCGCCGCCATTTTTTTATTTCCCGGACCTTGCGCTCAAGGCAATCAGCATCGTGCCGAACGCCGACAAGTTGCTTCAGGAACGGCTTCTGCTGCCGCGCTTTGATATTTTGCGCGAAACCCTGCCGCAGCTGAAATTACCCTTCGATCAAATGAAAATCGTGCCGGAATATGAAGCCGCATTCCTGCCCGCCTCCACCGACATGGGCGTCTTCGACAGCATATTGCTCATGCCCGATACCTTGCCGCCCGCGATCCGACAAGCCATCCCCGACGATGTCGTCATCACGCCGGATGAACCACTGCAGATCAAACTCACGCAAACGCGCTGCCTGCGCGGCGAGACTCCCTGCTCCAGTGGCAACCTGGAAATCAAAGATACCAAGGGGGTCGTGCTGCACACCATCACCGATATGGGCATCGTTGCCAACTATCGCCGTCACCGGATGAATTTTTATATTCGAGAAGAAATCCAGTGGCTGTTCACCCGCGCCATTCTCAGCGACAGGCGCTTGTCCAGCGGCTTTTCCTATGCCACTGAGCGCGTGCAGCTCAATGCCGAATACGCGCGCCTGATTTCGGTAGAAGTACACGAGGGGATTGAGCTTTACCAACACACGCAAGAGATTGCGCAAAGCATACAGCTCCATGCACCGAAACAACTGACGGCACTGCGGCAGTTTTACGCATCGGCCATCCGGGGGAATTTACCCACGACGGGCTGGCAAGCAGCACCTGAATTTCAAACCGCGCTGAAATGGATGAACGCACCAGCCCAGCCGGCACAACATGCCTATCGCCGGATGACCTTGTTTTCCAAACTCGGCGCGCTGCTGACCAGCGTGCAAGACTTCCTCGCCTTGCTGGGTCCCGATGTGCCGAAAGAAAGTCCCGAATATATTCTGCAACAATTATCCAGAGGGCGCGCCTCAACCGGGCTCATCCAGCCATCCTCACATGCCCTGAACTGGGCCATGTCCTTGCGATTACAAAACCTGTCGCCGACGCAATTGGGCTTCCTGACGAAAACGGTCGCTGACTCTGCCTCCAATGCACGCAATCTGGTTTTAGCCTCGGCCTTGCCCTCCGGCATGAAAGCCGCGCTGGCGCGTAATCTGGCCGTGGTCTCGGCACAAGTTCCGGGCGCATTGCAATACAGCGGCCACATGATTCACAGCGGCCTGGAATTCATCGGTAATGCGGCGCTGGGAGCCAACACCGCTATCAGCATGGTCAACATGGGGTTCTACGCCAACCAGTTGCAGCACACGAGCGACCCTGACCGCTATACCGCCGTCAGCGGGAAACTGACTTTTTCCGTCCTTGATGCGAGCACTTCGCTGACCGCCATGGTGGCCTACGGGGCCGGGGTGGCGGGCATGGCGAGTGGGCTGAGCCTGTTCGTCATGTTTATCGGCACCGTGGCCTGGCTGGTCGATCAACTCCATTTTGATCCGCTCGAGCAGCGCGCTGGATTACGATTGGTGAACCAGACGCTGACAGAAGTGCGTAACGATTATCGCGCCCCACTCGACGTAAAAATGTATAAGCATTGGCTAAAGCTGGATTTCAATCTGGTAGAAATTGCCGGTACCAACGCCACCCGGCATCGCTGGAATTCGGTAGGAGGCATCGACCTGTCGCGCATAGGCGAAGGGAAAATCGGCGTCAAAGCCGGTAATGCCACTATCGCCTCGCCTACCGCGCATATACCCCGTCATAAAACCCTGCGCGACTGGATCATCGAATCCCGCACCCAATTTGTGATCCCTACTCGCCGGGTCATCTGGAACCCGGTGAAACCCGATCTGAACCACCGCTTGCGTCTGGCCGAATTGTCTCAAGTCGCAGACTGGCAATGGCTGGATGTCCCGTTACCACGCAACGCTACGCACATCGTGCTCTACGCCCCCGACGGAAAAGCCGATGCCGATATCAGCTGGAGCAGCGGTAGTTTGTACAACCTGGAGGATCAGGATCTGCACGGCCCTTTTCCTGGTTTCCCTCTGCTGCTCAAAGACGGCAACCACATCACGCAACTCAGTTCCGAGTTGCAAACCACCACGGCAACGCGCATCGTGGCCGGGGGTAAGATGCCCCTCGTCTGCTTCGTCATGGACAGCAAGCCGGTTCAGATGGAGGTCCATCACCACATCTGCACGCTGATCATGCGACCCAACGCGAAGGCGAGTGTGACAGGCATCCTGCTGCCCGGCAGCGCGATTATCTTGGGCGATGATGACGCTGCGCCAGTTTTTGGCCTCGGCAAGCAAACCGTGCATTGGGAAGGCGATACGCTGCATGTGGCGACGGCGCGCATCGATCTGAGCGCTGCCAGAGCGGCTGGGCCGTTAATGGTGATACTGCGCGGCGTGCAATATTTGCTGCACCCGACGAACAACCACGTGAACGATAAAAACGATTTCCCGCTGGCGGGTGCAAAAATTCGCCTGTCGCATGTCGACAGCGCCAAACTGCCCGAACAGGACGACATCATTCTGGCGAAGCAACTCAATTCCTACGGATACCAGCAGTTCGGCGCAGTCAACATTCTGTACGGCTTATGCAAGGAAAGGCCGGAACTCTTTCCACTGCCGGTGCATATTCTCGATGCCAACAACGCCACTTATTTTTACGATGCGGAGAAGAACGATTTGTTTTCGCCGCAAGCCGTTGGCTGGAGAGGACACTCGTTCGAGCTGATGGTGAAAAAATCTGGTCTGGGCGGCCCCTTGTGGCTGATCCGCAATGACGCGGGAGACGCCTACACCACCCTGCGCAAGAAAGCCGAAAAACACACAGCACATCCCTCCGCCCCACTCTTGCCGCCCGAAATCGGCAGCTTCGCCACGACCAATGCGGGCGAAAACTACCGCCTGAAAATGAAAGTCATCAAGGTGTGGCAAGCGGGCGAAGTGGTGAAATTTCTCTCGGCCCACTCGCTGATTTATTCGCTTGCGCCGAATGGCAAGCCCTTGCTGTGCGGGGCAAAGGCCGAGTGGTGGCGTCAGCATTTCATGCAAAACAATGACTACTCGGGGCTGGCATCGCTCAAAGATGCGCTGCCGGCGCATGTTGGCTGGCTGCACCTCAACTTGCCCCGCAATGAGGTACTCCATGTCGATACCGAACAACGCGTCGCCTTCCTGACCGCTACCGAGGATGTCTATCCGGTGCAATACATCAGAGGTACGGTCAGTGGCGTCTCCCCCTCTCTGACACTGCAACGATTAAACCAGACGGGAAGTTTTGAACAGACCCATATCGATGTGAGCCAGATTGCGCACACCTTTGCCGAGTTCACGACAAGCAGCGAAGGCGTCGCCGCGCTTCCGGGCAAAACAGCCTATCTGCAAGTGCCGCCGCCTGCTGACTGGAAGCCCACTCTGCCGGCCGACAGCGGTTGCCTGATAGGCCCCGGACCGCATGGTTTGGGCATGTTGTGGGGCATCACCGCCAGCTTTGTGGAACGGCTCAGTACCAAGGCCCAGCCTCTCGTGGCACTCGGGACCTGGCTGAGCGAACAGTTGCAAACGGTCGCGGTAGAAGCCAACGTGGAACTGGCTCCCGCCCTCAGCATTGAACACGGCAAGCAGCGTCTGATATTTCACGTCAGAACGCACACCATGGCCATGGTGCCGCAAGGCAGCATCATGATCGCGCACGACGAGCACCTCGCTTGTTTTTACCGCTTCAACGATACCACGCTGCATAGCAGCCGCTTTCAGTCGCTTGAGGGGTTGCACGCCACCGACCTCTCCTCGCTGTTAAGCCATCTGAACCAAACCAGCGATGCCCCCCCGTTTTCGCTGACACGCTTCAACGCTACCCTGCAAGACGCCACCATCGTCGAGGACAGTTTGCAACTGACGACACAGGATGGCCGCGTGCTCGAATTTCCGATCGATCTCAACTTCCCTGAAGACGCGCCCTTTACGCCGTGTTTAATCCGTATCGCGCCGCACTGGTTCACCCTGGAAAAAATTGCCTCTACCGATACGGTGACGATCAACCGCACGCTGAAAAATTACTTTGCGAACGACCCCCGTTATGCCGCAACGTCGGTGTTAGTGGCAGATGTGATTGCAATCGGCCTGCCGGTTACTGCCGGTGCGTATAAAAACGGCTTCTACTTGCCTGAACGCGGACAATATATTGCCCCGCCTTCCGATTTGCCGATGAGCCACGCCAACGGCGATCTCAGCGGCGATTTGTTCCCCGTCAATATCGCGCTGGCCGAGCCCTATAGTTTGTGGAAACGCGGCACGCGCGACCATATCGATGGCAGCTGGTATTTCATTACCGATGGCGTCCAATGGAGCAGCATGGGAAAGCTGGATGAAGTGGAAATGTTCGGCGAAAGCGGTGACCGCTCTTTTATGATCATGCCGTCCAACGAGGCGACGGAGGGCACACTCGGGCAAATGGGCGAGAACATCCGGCACTATGTGGTGTGGCGCAACCGTCCGATACACCGGCACTACGCGCTTTACCTGCACTATACGACGCTTCCGCTGAGCAACATGAGCATCTGGCTGCTGGGTAACGGCGGGCAAACCCGCTCACAGCATTACTCGCTGGTGGTGTCGGAGCATTTTTCGCTGATACCGGGATCGCTTATTCAGACTAAAGTCAGTGACGACTCGGTTATTTTTACCGCCGACCTCCGGGACAGGGAAAACAATACGCTGCAATTGCGCTTTACTGAGCTGGGACCGCTGGATCAGGTCACAGTACAGCGCGGACTGGATCACCGCCAGCGTGAGACTCTGCTCGTTGCCAGCGGCAGTAACGATTCTCTTCAATAAGTAGCGAATTCATTACTTTCTGATAATTTTCTCTCATCATCAAAGAGCGGGCAGCCCTCCCGGACAGCGCTGCCCGCCGGCAATCTGTCGCAGGGAGGCTATACGAAGCAACTTGCGGAGCCGGACAGGATACGGGCATGGTATTGTGGTGGCACGTACGCTTTTACCAATTCCCCCATTTTTTTGATGTATAAATCGAGACCCCCTGTCATGACACCCAATAATTTCGCCACACTGCGCGACGTGCTGCGTTATGCCATCACACGTTTCAACCAGGAAGGCCTGTTTTTCGGCCATGGCAGCAGCAATGCCTTCGACGAAGCAGCCTATCTGCTGCTGCATACGCTGAAACTGCCGCTGGACCAGTTGGAGCCCTTCCTCGATGCCCGCTTGCTGCAAGACGAAATCGATGCGCTCTTGCGCGTGATTATTCACCGCGCTGAAGATCGCATTCCAGCCGCCTATCTCACCAATGAAGCGTGGCTGGGTAGCTACCGTTTTTATGTCGATGAAAATGTCATCGTCCCCCGCTCGTTCATCGCCGAACTGATCCCGGAGCGCTTCTCGCCCTGGATCAAGGACGCTGATGCCGTCACCGACCTGCTCGACTTGTGCACCGGTTCAGGTTGCCTGCCCATCATGCTGGCCGATGCCTTCCCGGAAGCGCACGTCGACGCCGTCGATATTTCTCCGCCAGCACTGGGTGTGGCGCGACGCAATGTCAGCGATTACGAGTTGCAGGAACGCATTACGCTGGTCGAATCCGATCTGTATGCGCAACTGCCGGCAAAGCAATATGACGTCATCATTAGCAACCCGCCTTACGTCAACAGCACCGCCATGGCAGCGCTGCCGCAGGAATATTTGCGCGAACCGCAACTGGCGCTGGACGGTGGCAGCGACGGCATGGATCTGGTGCGCAAGATCGTGGCCGGTGCCAAGTCAAGACTCAAACCGGGCGGTCTGCTGATGGTAGAAATCGGCAACGAACGCGCGCATGCAGAAGCGGCATTTCCCGACCTTCCCTTCACCTGGCTCACCACCAGCGCCGGCGACGATATGGTGTTTTTGCTCACAGCCGAGCAATTGCCGTAAAATCCGTGCTTTGACGCATTGCAACAGACGTCCCCGCCCTTGCGGCGCGGATGCTCTTCCAATGCGCCGCAAGCCCTGATCTCCGGGCGTCGCCGGCTATTTATCCGCCCCAGGTTGCGTTCCCTACTATCAGCATGTTGCTATTTTTTACGACCATTGCCCTCCCAACGGCCATGGTCGCTTTCACTTTTTACGACACCAGATGATCCGTTTTCAGCAAGTCAGCCTCATGCGCGGCGTCAAGCCGCTGTTAGACAACGTCGATTTGACGCTCAACCCCGGTGACAAGATCGGTCTGATCGGTTCCAACGGAGCCGGTAAATCCAGCCTGTTCGGCATGCTGCGCGGCGAACTGCACCCCGATCAGGGCGATATCGACTTCCCTGCCCGCTGGCGCATGGCCTACGTCGCCCAGGAAACCCCGCCACTGGAACGCTGCGCGATCGACTACGCCATCGACGGCGACATCACTCTGCGCAAGCTGGAAGCCGATCTGGCCGCGCTGGAAGCGGAACCGGAAAGCACCGCCAACGGCATCGCTATCAGCGATGTCTACACGGCGCTGGCCGATGCCGATGCTTATACCGTGCGTTCACGCGGCGAGCAATTGTTGCTGGGACTGGGATTTTCGCTACAGCAAATGGAACGTCCGGTCGCCAGTTTTTCCGGCGGCTGGCGCATGCGTCTGAATCTGGCGCAGGCGCTGATGTGTCCTTCCGACCTGCTGCTGCTCGATGAACCGACCAACCATCTGGATCTGGACGCCATCATCTGGCTGGAAGACTGGCTCAAGCGCTATGCCGGCACCCTGATCATCATTTCGCATGATCGCGACTTCCTCGACGGCGTCGTGAACGTGATCGTGCATATCGATGAACGCAAACTGAAACGCTACTCCGGCAATTACTCGGGTTTTGAACGCCAACGTGCAGCACAACTGGAGCTGGCGCAGGGCATGATTGCCAAGCAAACGCGGGCGCGCTCCCATTTGCAGTCCTATATCGACCGCTTCAAAGCCCAGGCCTCGAAAGCGCGGCAAGCGCAGAGCCGGATCAAAATGCTGGCCAAGATGGAAGAGCTGGCACCGCTGCGCGCTGCGGCTGAATTTTCTTTTGAGTTCCGTGAGCCTCTGGCTGCGCCGAATCCGCTGCTGGTGATGGATAAAGTCAATGCCGGTTATCGCACAGAACAAGCCGACCACAGCATGCAGGAAAACATTATCCTGTCGGGCATCGATTTTTCCTTGCAGGGCGGCCAGCGCATCGGTCTGCTGGGCGTCAATGGCGCGGGTAAATCGACGCTGATCAAGACCATCGCCAACGAACTCGCACCGCTTTCTGGCGACGCCCAATTCGGTAAAGGTCTGGTGATCGGTTATTTCGCCCAGCATCAGGTGGAAATGCTGCGTCACGATGAATCGCCTCTGTGGCATCTGGCGCGGATTGCGCCGAATGTGCGTGAGCAGGAATTGCGTAATTTCCTCGGTAGTTTTCAATTTAACGGCGTCATGGCCAGTTCCAGCATCGCCCCGTTTTCCGGCGGTGAAAAAGCACGACTGGCGTTGGCGCTGATCGTCTGGCAGCGCCCCAACCTGCTGCTGCTCGATGAACCGACCAACCATCTGGATCTGGAAACCCGCGAAGCGCTGACGATGGCGCTGGCGCAGTTCGAAGGGACGCTGGTACTGGTCTCGCATGATCGCCATTTGCTGCGTGCGACCACCGATCAGTTCCTGATCGTGGCAGAAGGCAAGCTGGAAATATTCGACGGCGATCTGGACGATTACAAGGACTGGCTGTTCAAAACCAAGCTGGCCGCCAAGGCGGCCGGAACGGTCGCGGCCCTTCCTGTTTCCACCTTCAAGGAAGCCGTCGCAGAATCAGCGCCAGAGGCCCCGGCAGTCGACCGTCGCGAACAAAAGAAAGTGCAGGCAGAACAACGTCAGCAACTGGCAGCCTTGAAGAAGCCGATCGAAGCGCGCATCAAGCGTTTGAATGAGCAAATCGGCAAATGCCAGGTCAAAAAGACCGCTACCGAGACCCAGCTTGCCGACCCGGCCATTTACGATGCCGCCCACAAGGCAAAACTGAAGCAGTTGCTGGCGGATCAGTCTTATTACTCGAAGGAAATGGCGCAACTGGAAGAAGATTGGCTGGCGCAGCAAGAGGCGCTGGAACAACTTGAGGCATCGATCGCGTAAGGCTTTGTAGGATCAAAGGACTCGCCACTCTCCCGGCAGGTCTTTTACTCCCTTGGGCGACCGTAGATATCGTGCCCTGCTTCATTGATCTGCCGGCGCAGTTCGCGACGTTCGTCCGGACTTAACTTGCCACGGCGCGGATCTTGGGCCTCGCGTTCCTGCCTGCGCTCACTGCCGTGATTACTCTGCCCCTGAGATTCATTCCCCTGCTGCCGCGCAGCCGATGGCAAAGCGCTGCAAACAAGTAGCAGAGCCAGGACAGCGCATTTGAGAGAAGAAAAATTCATAAGTCTTTTTGGAGAGGCTCCGACATGGAGCAGCGAGAAGAACCAGCAGCCTGAGTGTAGGACGACAGGCGGGATGGTATAAGATGTTTCTCGTAAGGGATGTAACACTTTGTAATGCCTGAGGCGGCACGCCTTACAGAATAATTTTATGACGGTACCATACAGGCATGAATACAACCGATACCCCAAGCGTCACGCCCCCTGTCACAACCGGGCAGTTCAAAATTCTGGTCGTCGATGACGATATCCGTCTGCGCGATCTTCTGCGCCGCTACCTGACAGAACAGGGCTTTAACGTCATCACGGCCGAAAATGCGCAAACCATGAACAAGCTGTGGTTGCGGGAACGCTACGACCTGCTGGTTCTCGATCTGATGCTGCCTGGCGAAGACGGCCTGGCAATCTGCCGCCGTCTGCGCGGCGCCGACGACAAAACACCGATCATCATGCTGACCGCCAAGGGCGAAGACATCGACCGCATCATCGGTCTTGAAATGGGCGCGGATGATTATCTGCCCAAGCCATTCAACCCACGAGAACTGGTCGCGCGCATTCATGCCGTACTACGCCGTAAAGAGCCGGATGAGTTGCCGGGAGCGCCGTCGGAAACGCCGCAATCGTTCGAATTTGGCGATTTCATTCTCGATCTGGGTACGCGCAGCCTTACCAAAAGCGGTGCGACAGTTCCGCTGACAACCGGCGAATTTTCAGTACTGAAAGTATTCGCCCGTAATGCCCGCCATCCGCTATCGCGTGAAAAACTGATGGAAATGGCACGCGGCCGCGAATATGAAGTATTCGACCGCAGTCTCGATGTGCAAATCTCGCGCTTGCGTAAGCTCATCGAACCGGACCCCAGCAACCCCCTGTACATACAAACGGTATGGGGCCTCGGTTATGTCTTCATCCCTGAGGGAAAACCGCGCTAATGCCTACTGCGCGCGGTAAGGTATTGATAGATGATCTATCGGTATGCAGCGGCAACCGGATTCAATATGTTTAATCAAAGCACGCGCCGGCTGCCGCCAGGATACGGTTTAGGATGGTTCAGGAATGGATTGTTCTGGCGTACTTTTTTCCTGCTCGGATTTCTGATCACCGCCAGCATGGTGGCATGGGTTCTGAGTTATCGCATGGTCGAACGTGGCCCGAGAACAGAACAGCTAGCCGGACAAATTGTGTCAATCGTGACCATTACCCGCGCCGCGCTGACCCATTCGGCACCGGAAATGCGCCGGGAATTACTATTCGATCTGTCCAGCAATGAAGGCATCCGCATCTATCCGCTGGAAAAGACCGATGTCATCAAGCAACTGACGTCTTCGACCACCCTTCCCGAGCTGGAAGCCAATGTCACAGACATGCTGGGCGACGATACGCAATTCGCTGCAAGCGTCAATGGCGTAGAGGGCTTCTGGATCAGTTTCGATATCGACCGCGACGCCTATTGGCTCATGCTTGATCGCGGTCGGCTAGATCGTGTTACGGGCCTTCAGTGGTTTGGCTGGGCAGCCGTCGCGCTCATGCTCTCGCTGTTCGGAGCTGCATTTTTCTCGGCGCTGATCAATCGTCCGCTGGCACAACTCACCGCTGCGGCGCGTGCCATTGCCAAAGGACAGCAACCCCTGCCCTTGCCAGAAACGGGGCCGACTGAAATCGAAGAAGCCAATCGCAGCTTCAATCACATGGTGGCCGATCTCAACCGGGTTGAGTCGGATCGCGTTGTGATCCTCGCTGGTATTTCGCACGACCTGCGCACGCCACTGGCACGCATGCTGTTGGAAGTGGAAATGGCGCATTTATCGCCCGAAGCGCGCGACGGCATGCATAGCGATATTGCACAAATGGATGCAATCATCAGTCAGTTTCTCGATTACGCCAAACCGCTGGATGCCAATAATTTCGGGCTAGTCAATCTGTCCGACGTGATTGACGATGCCAGCATATCCACCAGTCGCCAATCGGATTTACGCGTTAAGACTCAGGTGAGTCCTGGTCTGGAAGTGATGGGAAATCCAACCGACCTTGGCAGAGTCATTCATAACGTACTGGAAAATGCACGCCGTTATGGAAAATCGGGCGACAGTGGTATCGCAGAAATCGACTTGGTGTGCCGCGCCGAAGGCGGCAATGCGATCATAGAAATCAGCGATCATGGCAGCGGCGTGCCGGAACAGGAAATAGAACAGTTGCAGCGCCCCTTTACCCGACTCGATTCGGCGCGGGGCCAGGCAAACGGTGCAGGACTAGGGCTTGCCATCGTGTCGCGCATTATTTTGCGACACAGCGGCAAGCTCTCTTTAAGCAACCGCAGCGGAGGCGGATTGTCGGTACAAATACAGTTGCCACTGGCACCGGCGGGACGCAAGCAGGCGGAAGCTAAACGTAAAAGCTAAGCACTGCCCTGCCAACTGAAAAAATCAATACGGTACCGACCTTTCCGCAATTCTTTTTATTAAAAATGCAAGGTCGAATAATTCACATCTGAATCATTGTATGGACAGTCGCTTCCTGGACTGTTCACTATTTTTTTTCGGCAAGCATAATTTCAAAACGCCGTCTGCATATTTTGCCTCGGCCTTCGACTCGTCCACGCTGCTATCGAGTGTAAAACTACGAAATACTTTGCCTTCATAGCGCTCTGAATAAATCAGATTGCCGTCGCCTTTCTCCTCTTTTACTTTTTTGACTTCAGCGCTGATCGTAATCTGGTTGCCGTCAATATCTATGCGGATATCTTCCTTCTTGACTCCAGGCAAATCGGCACGCACCGAGTAATTTTCCGCATCTTCCGATACATCCAGTTTCAGTTGCAGCCTGTCCAAACCTTCATTCGATGTATCCATCGAAGCCGGTGACAAAAAAACCTGATGGAAAAATTTATTGAAGCGCCGAGTCAATGGATCATAGAGAGAAATCGTTGTCATGATGCATTCCTTAAAAATGAGATATCCAGAATTGGATTTCTGAAAAATAAAAATAGTTGAAACTCACATCAATCAAAAATTGACGTGAATATTATTTTCAATATTGCTGATTCCGGGTGCAGACCAGGCAGCAGTTTCTGCCTGTTGCCGTTCTGCCCACGAACGTACTTTCCCACCAAGAATAGCCTTGTTGCCACTGGTTTCAACCGTGATCTGACTGGCATCGATTTGCGCGTTGCGGATCAAGGCATTTCTGATTTTGGTTTGAATATCGGAAATCAGCGCGACAGGTTTCACCATGATTTTGTTCGTAATTCCCTTTACGCCCAACATGAATTTCAGCGCATCTTCCACGGCAATCCGCTGATACTGCCAGTCGACTTCACCATCAAGAGTGATCCATCCATTCTCGACCGCCAACTTGATCCGCTCCCGGGGAATCAATGCATTCAATTTCAATGCAGTCAGGCTGGACTCTGCAATATCAAGATCATTACGCTGTGAGGCTCCGGGAATCTTCAGCTCAATATCGTCCACGACAGCTTTGACATCAGCGACGCGTTCTGCAGCACGTTCCGCATTCCGTTTCTCGATATATCGGGTCACATATCCGGTCAGGGTCACAATGCCATTTTTAGCAGCGACGCCAATATGTGTCGCATCGATACTGGGTTCCCAATGAAGCTCTTCTGTTACTTTCTGCTGCAAATCACTATCGGAAATCATATTGCTTCTCCTTTTCCATGAATAAAAATCGCTTCGTGAAGCGACCTCAATACTAGGTAATGCAGCGTGCTTTTTTATTGATTTCAGTCAACATTTTTATGTTTCTCTGAGGCAGAATAAACATCAGAAAATTAAAAAAATAATTTTTTTATTCTCTGAATTTTTAACTCAGCCAACTTTTATTTTTATATTTTTTTGATTGACGATCTCAGCCTTGCTAGCTTTCAAACTACCTTCACCGCCACAACTTGCCAGCATCGTCAATTTTTCAATATCCAGTAATTTCACCTCACGTTGATTAACCATCAGCCAACCTTGTTTTTTAAATCGGGTCAAAAGGCGACACACAGTTTCCAAACTCAGACCGATATAGTTCCCGATATCTGCACGTGACATACGCAACTGAAAGCAAGTGGAGGAATAACCACGCACTGCATAATTGGAGGATAAATTGATCAGAAAACTAGCCAGCCGCTGCTCTGCCCTCATGCTTCCCAGCAACAGCATGATGTTCTGCTCACGCGTTATTTCTTCACTCATCATTTTGTGGAAATGATGGAGCAGCCGGGGAATTTCACGGAACAAAGTCTCCAGACGGAAAAATGGAATGATGCAAATCTCGCCATCTTCCAGCGCCATCGAATGGCACTGATGTCGGCCCGTGTGAATTGCATCCATACCCAGCAATGCGCCGGCCATTTGAAAACCATTGATTTGCTGCCTGCCGCTGAAATCAGTTTGGTATGTTTTAAAGTAACCGCAATGAATGGCGTATAAGTTATTGAACGGGTCATCCATTCGATACAAATAATCTCCACGTCGTATGCGACGTCGACTAATAATTTCATAAAATCGCTTGATTTCTTCCTCGCCAAGATTCATTGGCATACATAACTGGCGCATGCGGCAATCGCTACAATTTACTTTCTGCACCTGCTTTTTCAAGCTGAGTTGCGTTATGTGGAGAAGGGGCTGTCCGATCGGAATACTCATTGCATATAACGCTTCATATTGATAAGTCGAAATGAACCCTCATAAGCTTTGCGAATGAGATTGATGGGTAACGGAAATAGAAAATGCGGGGAGTTTTTATTCTTAGATATGCTATTCAGAAATAAAATAAATTGGCGGCCGAATTCTAATTTTTTTCACAGCCATTATTATTTTTAAATAAGCTTTCTAAAAAAGATAGATGAATCTAATTACCCATCTTTCTGGCAGTGCATACCCGGACAAAAGAATAGTACAAATTAAGAGAGACACAATTGGATTTCGGCATGGAAATATTATGTGCGATAGCAAGAATACTATTGACTAAAATACGCCACGAAATTCACGCTAATCTGCAGCAATCCCACTCTGATCGCAAGAAACCAAGGTCCCCGCACTTCCGGCACACATGCGTTCGATGTCATTAAGAGCGCCGATAACCGCGCGCCTCCCGGTCCGCTTTGCGAAGGCGCAAGCGGCTTCCACCTTCGGCCCCATCGTCCCTGCCGGAAATGTCAATCCGGCGAGATCATCGGGATGCGCCTGCCGGATTAAGCGACGAGCAGGCATGGCCCAATCCAAAAAAACACCCTCCACATCCGTCGCAATCAGTAACAGATCCGCATCTATTTCGCACGCGAGCAGCGCTGCGCTCCTGTCTTTATCCACGACAGCTTCCACACCCTGATAACCGCCGCCAACTTTTGCAAGCACCGGAATACCCCCGCCGCCAGCGCAAATCACAATGCTTCCACGTTCCAGCAACCATCGCACTGGCTCCAACTGCAAAATGCGGACAGGCGCAGGGCTAGGCACCGTCCGTCGATAAAAACCACCGTCATGCACCATCGTCCAGCCATGAACTTGCATGGCCGCAGTCGCCTCGGCTTCCGTATAAACAGGCCCGATAGGTTTATCGGGATGGCCGAAAGCCGGGTCGTCACGCGATACCTCCACCATCGTCAGCAATGTGGCACAGGCATAGCCAGCAGCAGGTAATGAGTTACGCAGTTCCTGCTCGATCAGATAACCAATCATCCCCTCGGTTTCCGCGTCCAGCACATCGAGAGAAAACCGAGTTTCCACAGGACGAGACATTTCCTGCAAGGCCAGCAGACCCACCTGCGGCCCATTGCCATGCACGATTGCCAACTCGTGACTCAGGGCCATTTTCGCTAATTGCGCCGTGGCGATCCGCAAGTTCCGGCGCTGTGCTACGGCACTCACAGCCTCGCCAGGTTTCAGCAAGGCATTCCCTCCCAAAGCGACCACTATTCGCACAGGCACCTCCTACCAAGTAATCGGATCACGCACAATCGGGCAGCTCAGGCAATGACTACCGCCACGACCGCGCCCCAACTCACCGCCCGGGATTTCAATGACCTCGACACCGGCCTGTCGCAGCTTGCGATTGGTATCGGTATTACGGTCATAAGCCACCACGATGCGCTGATCCAGCACCAACAAATTATTGCCATCGTCCCACTGCTCGCGCTGGGTTTCGTACACATCGCCGCCGGTCGTCAATATCCGCAAGGAGCCGACGCCCAAGGCATCGGCGACAACTGAAAGAAATGGCTCTTCATGCCGTTCATGGCGCACTTCGCCTGCCGCATCACCGGGAAAAAGGCTGGTGCAACGGATGCCATTGACCACCTCTGGATAAATGCAGACAAAATCTCCGTCAAGAAAGGTCAGAACCGTATCGAGGTGCATGACCATTCTTTCCTTCGGTAACTGACAGGCAATCACGCGACTTGCCGCGCCCTGCGCAAACAGACTGCGCGCCACCTGCGTGATCGCCTGCGGGCTTGAACGCTCACTCATGCCGATCAGCACAATGCCGCGGCCGAGCGGCATGACATCCCCGCCTTCAAGCGTTTCGGCGTGATGATCGCGATCAGGATCACCCCACCAAATCTTCACCTGACCGGCAAACCGGGGATGGAATCGGTATACCGCCGCAGCCAGCAAGGTTTCCTTGCGCCGCGCCGACCAGAACATGGGATTGAGCGTCACCCCGCCATAAATCCATGCGCTGGGATCGCGCTGAAACATCAGATTGACCAGCGGGGCAATCACAAAATCGGATCGTTCCAGATAAGCGCCGAACAATCCGCGCGGATCGAACGGCAACTCAGACTTGGCCACACCACCAATCAGTAGCTCCGCAAGCTGCTTCGCGGGCATTTCCTGAAACCATGCACGCAGTTCGCGCAGCATGCCGGTACCGACCTCCGACTCGACGATACGCCGATCCAGTATCCAGTCGCGTCCAACAGGATCGTCGCAAACATCTTCCAGCAAATGATGAAACTCCAGGACTTCGATCCCCCTCGTTCGCATCCACTCTGTAAATACTGAATGATCTTCCCTTGCCCTTTCCACCCACATCACATCGTCAAACAGCAAGGACTCGCAATTGGCGGGGGTCAGCCGCCTGTGAGCTAAACAGGGATGGCACACCATGACAGTGCGCAACTTTCCCGCTTCAGAATGCACTCCTAAAGTTGCCATGATTTTTACAGTGTAAAAAATTAAAAGAGGTGAAAGGAAAGACGCGGATCTACATAGTCACAGCGCATTCGTTCTGCCATTACCCGAGCGACAGAAAACCAAACACGATAAAGACCACCGCACCAACGGCTAACAAGCCCAACAAGGCGACCGCCATTTTTTCCCGGGACGAAAATGCGGCTTGATCCGACGCACGCTCGCGCCGCGCCCACCAGAAAACAGGGACGCCGAAAGCATAAAGAATGGTCGAGAGCAGCAAGAACTGAAGTCCTGCGGCATACAGCAACCACAAGGCATACGCCGTGCCTGACACCCCTACGCACAGCGACCAGGATGGCCCTTTCCCATAGCATCCGACCGTCTCTGTTTGTCTCGCCAGTCGCCACAGAAACGCCGTACTAGCCAGATAGCTCGGCAAAATCATGACGCCGGTCATCGAAATCAGCCACATCCAGGCGTCCTCCGCAAACAGCGTGACAATAACAACCAGCTGCATCGTGACACTCGATACCCACAAGGCTGGCACGGCGGCATGATGGCGATTTTGCTGTGCGAGAAAGCGCGGAAATACGCCATCCTTCGCCCCTTCATGCGGCAATTCTGCCGTCAGAATGGTCCAGGAAAGCCATGAACTCAGCAGCGAAATCAGCAGCGCGCTCAGCATGAAATGCATCCCCCATTCGCCCGCCGCACGCTCCAGGACATACGCTAGTGAGGGCGTCGCCAGACCAGCCAGCGCCCCTTGACGCATCAATCCGAAGGGCAGCACCGATATCAGGAAATACAGTCCCGTGCAAACAATCAGACTGATCAGCGTCGCTCTGCCCACATCCGCGCTTCGGGCGGCCCGGCCAGAAACCACCACCGCCCCTTCGATGCCGATAAACACCCACAGCGTCACCAGCATCGTGCTTTTTACCTGATCGGACAGACCACCCAAACGCGCTTGCATTCCCCCCCAATTTCCGACGAACACATCTGCATCGAACGCCAACGCCAGGAACCCCAACGCAATCACCATCATCACTATATTCAGCGTGCTGGAAAGCAGATTCAGTACCGCTGCACGCCTGACACCGGAGAGGGCGATGAAGTGCATGACCCAGATCAGTGCCGAGATTGCCGTCATTGAGGGCCAGCTATTCTGAGTAGCAAGCGGAGGGAAAAAATAAGCGGCAGTTTTGACCAGAAGAAACGCAAACGCGACATTGCCAAACACCGCTGCCAGCCAATATCCCCAGGCCATCTCAAAACCCGCAAACAAGCCGAAACCTTCCCTTGCATACGAATAGATTCCGGCTTTCAAATCCGGGCGTTTATCGACCAGCGCACGGAATGCCGCCGACAAAAAAAACATCCCTGTAAATGTGATCACCCAGGCAATCGTCACGGCTTTCAGTCCTGCGCCATGCGCCATGTTTTGCGGCAGATTGAATGCTCCACCACCGACCATCGACGCAAAAATGATCGCGCTCAACAGTGGCAATCCCAACTTGCGTGAAGCGGATGACTGCGTCGTCGCGGTCGATTTTTCCAATAGTTTGGGTATCTTGTCCATGCGCATTGCCCCCCTGAATAATCCGTCGTCCGCCGAATCGCGTGAAAAAAATGGCGCGAGGAAACCGCCCCGAAACGAATGCTAAGGGGCGCTACTACGGGTCAATTGATGTGGATCAAACTTGAGGAAAAAGCACCGAATAAATCGATATAGAAATAGTCAGTCGCGCCATAAAAGAGCGGTGTAAAGAAGAAAAAACAAGGGCAGGTTTACTTTCCCGGCAATCGCCGCATTGATAGCGGCCATTGTTGTAGCGACCATTGTTGTAGCGCCCACGGATACTGCTTTATTCGTCGCCGATGTCTCTTATTTTTTGCAGCGCTTCGTCGATGCGTTCCACCGGAATCACGCGCAGACCCTCCACCGCTTGCTTGGGCGCGTTCGACTTGGGAATCATGGCGATAGAAAACCCCAGCTTGGCAGCTTCCCGCAAGCGCTCCTGACCGCGCGGCGCAGGACGAATCTCACCGGCCAGACCGACTTCGCCAAACACTACCAGGCCCTTGGGCAAGGGCTTATTGCGCATCGAAGAATTGATCGCCAGCAGCACCGCCAGATCGGCCGCGGGTTCGGTAATCTTGACACCGCCGACGGCATTGATGAACACATCCTGATCGAAGGCAGCAACACCCGCGTGCCGGTGCAGCACCGCCAGCAGCATCGCCAGCCTGTTTTGCTCCAGCCCGACCGATAGTCGCCGCGCGTTCGGCAAATGCGAGGTATCGACCAGCGCCTGAATTTCCACCAGCAGAGGCCGCGTTCCTTCTTGCGTCACCATGACGCAAGACCCCGCCACCTGCTCCCCATGCTGCGACAAAAACAGGGCCGAAGGATTGGATACCCCCTTCAAGCCTTTTTCGGTCATCGCAAAAACGCCCAGTTCATTGACCGCGCCAAAACGATTCTTGATCGCCCGCACCAGACGAAAACTCGAATGCGTATCGCCCTCGAAATACAGCACGCTATCGACAATGTGTTCCAGCACACGCGGCCCGGCCAGCGCGCCCTCTTTGGTAACATGCCCGACCATGATGATGGTCACGCCGGTGACTTTGGCAGTACGTGTGAGTTGCGCAGCGCATTCGCGCACCTGCGCTACCGATCCGGGCGCGGAACTGAGCGCATCCGAATACATGGTCTGAATCGAATCGATGACCACTACGTCAGGCTTATGCTCGGCAATCGTGCCGAGAATTTTTTCGAGCTGGATTTCCGCCTGCAATTTCAAATCGTCCGCATCGAGCGCCAGACGCTTTGCGCGCAAGGCAATCTGCGCCCCGGATTCTTCGCCGCTGACGTACAGGACTTTTTTAATTTGCGAAATATTCGCCATCGCCTGCAACAGAAGGGTCGATTTACCAATCCCCGGATCGCCGCCGATCAGCACCACCCCGCCCGGTACCAGACCACCACCCAGAACACGGTCGAATTCCTCGATACCGGTACCGAAACGCGGCACGTCAATCGCCTCAATATCGGCCAGACTCAGCACCGGCGCGGTCTGCGCCAGACTTTGCGGCGGACTGGAAAAACGATTGTTGCCGCTCTCGACGATGGTTTCCTGCAAACTGTTCCACTGACCGCACGCAGGGCACTGCCCGGTCCACTTGTTCGCGATACCGCCGCATTCGTTGCAGGTAAAGTTGGTTTTTGCTTTGGCCATCTGATTCTTTAATCCTTCGTTTTTTCAATAGGACTTACGCAATAGGACTTACGCAATAGGGCTTGCACAATAGGGCTTGCGCAAAAGCCCGCTGGCCAGCAGCATTGCCGCAGACAGCGCAAGTTGCTCGGCAAGGCGATGCAACCACGCCAGCGGGCTTTTGCGCAAGCTCTACTCAAGCACCTGCACCCGCACTCGCGGTGCCAGTGCGCACATCAATTCATAGCCGATAGTACCGGCGGCATGGGCCACTTCATCAATCGGCATGCTCTCACCCCACAAGCACACCTTGCTCCCCATACCCCCCCCCGGCACGGTGCTCAGATCGACGCACAACATATCCATCGATACGCCTCCCAGCAAGCGCGTACGCACATCGTCCACCACGACAGGGCCGCCGGTGGACGCATGGCGGGGATACCCATCCGCATAGCCACAAGCAACAATGCCAATGCGCATCGCCTCATGCGCCACAAAACGACTGCCATAGCCGACCGCATCGCCGGCCAGCAGATCCTGGATGCCGATCACTTCGCTCGATAGCGTCATGGCGGGGCGCAATCCGAACTCTTGCGCACTGCTTCCGCCCGGTGTGGCGCCATAGAGCATGACGCCGGGGCGTATCCATTGCCCGCCTATTTCGGCATGCAGCAAATCGGCGGCAGAATTGCACAGACTGCGTGGGTCAGGCAAACCCTGAGTGGCCTGCTCAAAACGACGTACCTGCTCCGCTAACGGCAACGCCGGATTATCGGCGTCGTCGGCATTGGCGAAATGCGTCATCAGGGTGATGTTTTGCACCGCAGACAAGCGGCGCACACGTTCGTAAGCCGCGCGGTACTGGTCCGGCCTGAAGCCGAGACGGTTCATGCCGCTGTTCATTTTCAAATGCACATGCAACTGCGCCTCACGACCGAGCCCGGCCGCTTCCAGCATGGCGATTTGCTCGGTGCAGTGCACCGCAAATTGCAGACGGTGCTGAACCAGCAAGGCAATATCGATAGGCTCGAAAAACCCTTCCAGCAGGAGAATTTCCTTGTCCCAGCCCATTTCACGCAAGCGCACCGCATTTTCCGGCTCAATCAGCGCCAGACCATCCGCCGTAGCAAACCCCCGCAAACCGCGCTCCAGTCCGTGCCCGTAGGCATTGGCCTTGACCACCGCCCAGACCTTGGCCAAAGGAGCATGCGCGCGCGCGACCGAAAGATTATGGGATAAAGCGTTAATATCGATGGTGGCAATGAGCGGACGTGGCATAGGGGGCGTGTGACTCTACATGGAGAACAGACCGTCATTTTACCGGAGCGGACGCCCCTTCCCGATACAGTGGCCACATTCAGGGAAGCATGCTCGATGGCAATATCCCTGAAATCGAATATTTTCATGGTATAACGCTAGCCGGGGTACCGTAGCGTGACCGGCATTGGGTACGTGGCAATCCCGATAGGGATGGACTAATTAATAATTCGTGGCAAAGCGGACATCCGAGACCGACTGCCGGCACACCGCCAGCGCGACCAATGTCATTTTCGCCATGAATCTCGCACAGGTTCGGCAAGCCGCCGACGCGTCGCGACTGCTGGACGCCATGCGCAAGCGGCTGAGGAAACTGTTTTTATCGCACAAATGCGGCAGGGTTAGACACTTCTGACAATGCCGCGCCGCTGAAGAAAAAATGAGTTCTCACAATCCGATGAATCGTGGTTTTTATACCATCATGGCAGCGCAGTTTTTTTCATCGCTGGCCGACAATGCACTTCTGATCGCCGCTATTTCTCTGCTGGCACAAATGCAGTCCCCGCAATGGATGACCCCGCTGCTGAAACTGTTTTTCGTCTTATCGTATGTCCTGCTGGCCGCCTTTGTCGGCGCCTTCGCCGACTCCCTCCCCAAGGGGCGGGTCATGTTTTACACCAATCTGATCAAGATCGTCGGGTGCGGCATGATGTTTTTTGGGGTGCATCCCCTCATTGCCTATGCCGTCGTCGGTTTTGGCGCGGCGGCCTACTCGCCCGCCAAATACGGCATCCTGACCGAATTGCTGCCGCCGGATAACCTGGTAGCCGCGAACGGCTGGATAGAGGGGCTGACCGTCGCTTCCATCATCCTCGGCACCGTACTAGGCGGAACACTGGTCAATCCAGACATCTCAGCAATGATGATGGCGCTCGATATTCCCCTACTGAGCTGGATCGACACCCCTACCGAAGCCGCCCTGTCGGTCGTCGCTGTCATTTACATTATCGCCACCGTCCTCAACCTGAACATCAAGGACACCGGCGCACGCTATCCGCATCAGGAACGCAACCCGGCCAAGCTGATCGTCGACTTCGCGCGCTGTTTTACTACGCTGTGGAAAGACAAGCTGGGCCAGATTTCGCTGGCGGTGACGACCCTGTTCTGGGGTGCCGGAGCGACCCTGCAATTCATCGTCCTGAAGTGGGCGGAAAAATCGCTGCAAATGCCGCTCGACAAAGCGGCCATTCTGCAAGGCGTGGTGGCGGTAGGCGTAGCAATCGGCGCGGTGGCGGCGGCACACTTCGTGCCGCTGAAAAAGTCGCTGTCAGTCATGCCGCTGGGGATTGCGATGGGCGTGGTGGTGATGAGCATGACCATGGTGCATTCCGTCTGGGTCGCCTACCCCCTGTTAGTGATCATAGGGGCGCTGTCGGGATATTTCGTGGTGCCGATGAATGCCTTGCTGCAACATCGCGGCCACGTCCTGATGAGCGCGGGCCATTCCATCGCGGTGCAAAATTTCAATGAAAATCTGTCCGTGCTGATGATGTTGGTGTTGTACTCGTTCATGGTCAGATTCGACCTGAATGTCAACATCGTGATTCTGATGTTCGGTGTCTTCGTGGCCGGACTGATGTACCTCATCATGCGCAAGCACACCGCTAATCAGCGCGAGCATGACTCGCTGGCGTTGATCGGCGAACATAAGCACTGATTCCTCACAACAGACGCTCTGCGGAGCGTCTGTTAAGTCTCTTAAGTCTCTTAAGTCTTTTAAGCCGCTCAATCGCCAAAATCTCTTAAACGTGAACGATGCCGTAGCGCATGAACTCGGCCGCACGATCGCGCCAGTCGTCGGCTACCACGAAACCACGCGCGTATTCCCAGGCACTGCCGTCACCGGCATGCTCAGCTTGTAGCAAGGCCACCATGACCGGTGACCGGTCTGCGCCAGAAAAATGCGCCTCCAGCAATCCATTCAAGGCCTCGGCAGATAAGCACTCCGCCAGCGCAAGGCGCGCCGGGGCCAGCCATTGCAGACGCGGCAGGATCGCATACGCAGGCGCGGTCTGATCCAGATCGCCCAGAGCGCACCAGAAGCCGCGACAATGGTCTGCGGCCACACCCAGAGTCGCTGACAAGGGCAATTCCGGCTGCCGATAAAACAACCAGCCCTTCACCAGCGCCTGCGCCGCACGCACTGGCTGCGGCAAACAGGCTTGTGCGGCAGGATGGGCCGACAGGCGCAATTGCTGCTCCATGATTTTTTGCATCTTCGCGCCCAGACTATCGGCCAGATTGGGGCCGATAAAGCCCTCCATGTGCGAAGCGGCGGAGGCCGATTCCAGCAAATAAAATTTGGTGGCAAATTCCCAGTGCAGCAAGCCGGTGCCGCTCGCATCGGGCAACAGAAAATCGAATTCGCCCACCGTCAGTTTGGCGTCGCTGCGCACCTGGAGGTTATGCGCCACCAGCCGTCCGGCGTGGCGCAGATAGAACGTCAGTAACTGTTCGGCATAGCGTCCCAGCCGGGCCGTTGATTGCGCGGCGAGTATCGCATGCAAGGCTTGCGGAGCGGCATCGAGCGCGGCCAGCCAGCCAGCCAGTTCAGGATCGCCGTGCCGGGCGACGTCCAGCACCGCGATCCGGCCAGACCATTGCGGCGACATCGCATCCAGTAACTCAGGGGCATCCAGCAGAAAGGTCAGCGCACGGACATGGGGGTCGCGCAGATGGCCCCAACGCTGATGGAATTGCAGTTGATAGGGATTGAAGGGTACGGGAAGTCCGGAGTCAGGCGGCATACGTCGCCGTCGCCAGACACAGGTCTGCCCAGGCCTTGGCCTTGTCGCTCGGTTGTCGCAGCAGATAGGCCGGGTGATAGGTCACGATCAGCGGCAACTCGCCATAACGATGCACCGTGCCGCGCAAGGCAGCGACCGTCGTGGACGGTGGCAGACCGAGCAAGGACAGCGCCGCTGTTTTACCCAGCGCCACCATCATCGTCGGCTGGATCAGGGCAATTTGCCTTTGCAGATAAGGAAGGCAAGCCGCGATTTCAGCCGCCGAGGGCGCACGGTCGTGCCCGCTCTCGTCGGTAGGATGGCATTTGACGACATTGGTGATGTAGACATTGTCCCCGCGCCGCAAACCGATGGCCGCCAGCATGTTATCAAGCAGCTTGCCGGCTGGCCCGACGAAGGGCTCGCCCTGCAAGTCTTCACTTTGTCCAGGGCCTTCGCCGATAAACAGCCAGCGCGCCTTCGCATCGCCGACGCCCGGTACTGTATGCGTGCGCCCCTCGCACAAGCCGCACAAACGGCAAGCCGCAATCGCCGCCTGCAATTGCGCCCAGTCCATGTTGGTCGCCGGCGATAGCGCAGTGGCCGTTTCCATGCGAACCGGCGCGCCCATTGCTGGCGGGTTTGCATCAACGGCCAGCGCCGTATCTGCCGTATCTGCCGTTTCAATAGGCATAAGAGCCACCGGATCCGCTACCGACGCAGCGCTTGCGCCCCCATCCACCATCACGGCAGGCAGAGCGCGCCGCACCCACGTCGGGCCGATGCCAATAGCATCCAATAATTGCCTACGGTGCGTGTCGTTCATCATCGCATTCATAAAGTAAATCGCATCACGACCGCATCTTCTCGTGCGGTCGGCGTGACGGTGTAATAGTTTTTGCGTCGGCCAATTTCAACAAAACCGTGGCGCGTATAGGTGTTGATGGCGCGCAGGTTGGACTGGCGCACTTCCAGCAGCACCGACTCCATGGACTTGCTCCGCGCCAGCTCGCAAGCGCGAGTCAATAATGCGCGCCCGACGCCCTGCCCCTGGGCATCGGCCCGCACGCTGATATTGAGCAAATGCGCCTCATCGACGACCAGCATGAGCACGAAATATCCCAGACAACGGGCGCTAGCGTCACGCGCCACCTCGGCCAAATGATCGTTGAGCAGCGAATCGACAAAACCGGCCTTGCTCCAGGGATGGGTATGGACGGCATTTTCAATCGCCACGACTGCCTCCAGATCGAGCGACAGCATGGGTGTCACTTGCATGGTGTCGGCGAGTCGGGAGCTATTTCGCCCCGCTTTAGCGGATCGTGAGGCACCCATCAGGAGGCGACCTTCGCCATCCGCTCTGCGGTGGTCAGCGCCACTTTATTACGTAAATAAAAAGGCTGCGCCAGATCAAGCGCTACGCTGCGTCCCTGCGCGACTTCGATCGCCCCCAGACGTGCGATCTGCTCCGCATGCGGCATGATGTCCGGATGGCCGGCAGCGGCAATCGACGCCATGCCGGCAAACAGACCCGCATAGGCCGCCAGTCCGTTGCCGCAGGCCACTGGCACGCCAACCGGCACGACCAGCGCAGGGCTGCTCAGAACCGGTTCGATGACCGCCTCCCAGCGCTGTTCTTGCGGCTGGTAGCGATACTGAGCCCAATACACTTCGCCCATGCGCGCATCCATCACCGCCACTACCTCCTCCGCGCCGCAACGCTCGTGGCAGGCTTGCGCCATGGCGAGCAAAGTCACGACCGGCACCACCGGCAAATCCGCGCCGAAAGCCAGACCCTGCACGATGCCGCACGCTGTGCGCACACCGGTAAACGATCCCGGGCCGACACCGAAAGCGATGGCGGCACAGTCGGCCAGTTTCACACCGGCCTGCGCCAGCAATGTCTGCACCATAGGCAGGATAGTGTCTGAATGGGTATGAACGCCGGCCGTTTGCAGGCTGGCAAGATGACCGTCCCGCAGCAAGGCGGCGGAAGCAAGATCGGCGGAAGTTTCAATGGAGAGGATGACAGGCATGCCGCATTTTACCGCGCCCCGGCCCGCATTCGGACGACAAGCCCTGGCAACCCGGTAGAATGCGCACATCATGTCCTTTTTCATACTCGATAACAGCAAGCACAGCACACTGGAAGCCGCCCTCGACAGCGGTAGCTGGGTGATTGCCTGCCTGTGCGCCGAGTGGTGCGGCAGTTGCCGTGAATATGGCGAGCAATTCGCCGCACTGGCGCAACGCCATCCGCAGCATCATTTCGTCTGGATTGATATCGAAGACGAAGCCGACCTGGTCGGCGACCTGGATGTCGATAATTTCCCGACCCTGCTCATTCAGCATGGTGGCACGGTGGCGTTTTTCGGTACCGTCAAGCCCGACATCCAGCTGGCCGACCGCCTCTTCAAGGCGCAACGCGACAAATCGCCGGAAGAATTGATGCGTGATGCCCGTGCCTCTGCCGAGCATGTCCGCTGGCAGGAAGAATGCAATCTGCAAACCCGCCTGCGCGGCGGCTAAGTCCTGCTTTAAATCCGCTCCGCTTTCGACGCGATCAAGCCCGCGGCGACACACATCAAAATCCCAGCGGCATAGCTGACGTAAAACGTCTCCCCCCAAAAAACCACCAGCCACAAACACGCCAGGATGGGGGTTAAGAAAACCAGCGGGGCAATGCGCGACACTTTTTCCAGCTGCAAAGCGCGCAGCCACCAAAAATACGAGAGTCCGTTCACGATGGCTCCGTTGAGCAACAGCCCCAGCCATGCAGCGCGGGTACTGGGAAGACGGACACCTGTCGTGAGCAGCAAGGCAAACAGCGACAACAGGCTGGCCCAGACAAAAAAGAGAAACGTCGCCACCAGCGTGTGGCAACGTACTTTTTTGGACAGCAAGGAAAAAAGCGCAAACGCCAGCGCACCGGCGAAAACAATGCCCAGCACCGGCAGGCTTTGCGTATCAAAGCTGGTGAAATCCCCTTTCGTTGCCACGACCACGGTCCCCATGAATCCACATGCGGCCGCCACGCCGCCTCGGGAAGTCAGTTTTTCACCCAGAATGAAGGGTGCCAGCAGAACAATCAGCACCGGCCATAAATACTGTACGACCAGCACCGCAATGCCATTGGCTTTGGAATAGCCGTAATACAGGCATAAATAGTAGAAAAAACAGCCGAGAAAACCGGGCAAAAAAGTCGCCGGCAAGGCATTTTTACATTGCAGGAAAATCCCGTCGATTTTGTGTCGCCAGGCGAAAAGCAAGCCGCCTATCATGCCTGCGGAAAGCACATTCGACAGAAACAAAAATTGCAAGGGGGAGATATCCGCCGTCGCGATTTTTGAAATGACGGGGATGAAGCTCCATGACAACACGCATGACAGCGCAAAGAAAATCGCTTTATTCATTTTTATAGGGGGATTGCGCAAAAACAGCCATCTTACCAAGCGCATAAAAAATGCCGTCCAGCGCTTTACTGAACGGCACTCTTGCGGCAGCGTCGATTTCTGCCTATGGGTCTCGACTACCGCCAGGCGGACAAACGGAACACATCAGGAAAACCGTAGCCTGAGGGGAACCTCAACTTCCTTAACTGCCTTTACGTGTCGCAAAATCGGCGACAAACAAATCGCTCCATTTTGCCGGCTGCGTTTTGATCGTGCCGGCCAGCCCCATGAACTGCACATATTGCATGACACCGTTCGGGGTGGTGGAAAACAAGGTATCGGGATCGGCCAGCATGGTTTCCACTTCCGCCTGCGTCAGCTTGATTTTTGAAACGCGCAGGAAAGTTTCCGCTGCGCCCTTCTTGTCCCTGGCAATATAGGCGTTCGCTTCTTCCTGCGCCGCCATGAATGCCTGCGTCAGCTTCGGGTTCTTATCGGTAAATTGTTTGAGACCGAACACCACGTCCAGCGTGATATCTCCCAACACCTCAGAAGAACTCATCACGCGCGATATTTTCGGGTTCTTCAATTCCTGATAAGAAAACGGCGGCGAGGTGAAATGCGCCGTAATTTCCGTTTTCCCGGACATCAGCGCCCCGACCGCCTCTGGATGGCCGAGACTGACCGTCAGCGGATCGAGTTTGGCGTAGCTGGCAGCACCGAAGGTTTTGGCCGCAGCCATCTGCAACACCACCGCCGACAGCGAAGTCTTGATACCGGGAATGGCGATCTTGTCCTTGCTGGTGAAATCCTTGAGCGATTTGATGTTGGGGTTATTGGTATTGAGCCACAGCGGTGAGGTGCTCAGCGCACCGAGTCCTATCACTTCCGAGCGTGGAATACCATGCGCTTTCGACCACAAGGTAATGAAGCCGGGCGCACCGGTGCCGGCGATATCCAGATTGCCGGACAACATGGCATCGTTGATCACATTGCCGCCGTCCAGAATCGTCCAGGTCGTCGTCACCTCGCCCAGTCCGATTTTCTTGGCCTGTTTTTCCAGCAAATGCTGGTCGCGTATCACCATCAGCGGCAGGTAAAGAATGCCGTAGCCGTGCGACAGACGCACCGTCGTCGCTTCTGCCATGGCATTTCCACTCAGACTAGCCAGGGCAAGCGTAGCCGCTACCAACAAACCCGATACTGTTTTTCTTGCGCTGCATTTCATACTGTCTCCGATACGAATCATTCGTTATTTTTCTAAGGCTCTGAGGCGATAAAATCCAGCCGAGTGTAGCACCAGGTCCTTTTAGTTCTGCATTCCCCAGCGATGGATGGTGCGATTTTCGATGGCAGCAAAGACGATGTTTTCCACGAACAAACCGATCAGGATCACGAACAACAGCCCAGCAAACACATTCGGCGTTTCCAGTTGATTGCGATTTTCGAAAATATACCAGCCCAGCCCGCCCGTGCCGGACGATACGCCAAAGACCAGTTCCGCCGCAATCAGCGTGCGCCAGGCAAAGGCCCAGCCGACTTTCAGTCCGGTCAGGATGCTGGGGAACGCCGCTGGAATCAGGATCAGCCGCACCAGCGTAAAGCCTTTCAATCCGTAGTTCTGCCCCACCATTCGCATGGTCTGGGACACCGCCCGGAAACCGCTGTGCATATTAAGCGCCACCGCCCACAGCACCGAATGCACCAGCACGAAAATAATGCTGCCCGTGCCGAGGCCGAACCAGATCAGCGCCAGCGGCAGCAGTGCAATCGCTGGCAAAGGGTTAAACATGGACGTCAGCGTTTCGAGGAAATCGGTGCCGATTTTGGAACCGATGGCGAAAGTGGTCAGCAAGGTCGCCAGCACAATGCCCATGCTGTAGCCGATGAGCAAAGTCTGCATCGATACGGCGGCGCGCTGCAACAGAATGCCATTGCCGATATCGGTAAAAAATGCCGCCAGCGTCTGGCTGAAAGAGGGAAACAGGAGCGGATTATCGAGCCAGCGGCCGTAGATTTCCCACAGCAGCGCCAGCGCCAGCAAAATCACCAGCTTACGCAGCCAGCTTTTTTGATACAGGTTGTCGAAGGTGGATAAAGGCCGTTGCACTTGCGCCATTTCCCCTTGTTGTGGCTGGAGAAGGATTTCCGGACGAAACACCGGCAAGGCGGAAGAAGTAGCAGAAGCAGCAGAAGTAGCAGAAGTAGGGGTAGGAGTAGTCATGTCAGTTTTCATGTCGGCCTTCATGGCTGGGCGAACAGCATGTCATTGATGCGCGTTTCCAGCTGGGCCTGGCTGGCAGTTCCCATCTCTTCGGCGGAAATGCTGTTGAGCTCGGCCTTGACCTGCCCCGGATGCGGCGACAGCAACAGGATGCGCGTGCCGATGCGGATCGCTTCTTCGATGGAGTGGGTGACGAACAACACGGTAAAACGCGTGTCGTCCCACAGTCGCAGCAACTCGTCCTGCATCTTGCGGCGCGTCAGGGCGTCGAGCGCAGCGAAGGGCTCGTCCATCAGCAAGACCGCCGGTTCCATTGCCATGCCGCGTGCAATCGAGACCCGCTGCTTCATGCCGCCCGACAGCATGTGCGGATAACTGTCGATGAATTTGGCCAGACCGACCTTCTCGATGTAATAGGCGGCGCGCTCGACGGCTTCACGGCCTTTCAGACGGCCGCTGGCATGCAAGGCGAATTCGACATTCTGACGAACGGTTTTCCAGGGCAGCAGCTGATCGAACTCCTGAAATACCATCATCCGATCCGGCCCCGGCACGCTGACTTTCTTGCCCTGCAAGCGAATCTCGCCCTGCGTCGGTTGGATGTAGCCGCCGATGGCCTTAAGCAGCGTCGATTTGCCGCAACCCGAGGGGCCCAGCAAAATATAGCGATCTGAGGGGTAGACATTAAAGCTGACTTGCCGCGCCGCCGTCACCAGAAAATCGCTGGTTTTGTATTGCAGCGTCACGTTGTCGATTTCCAGCAAGGGTGGCGGCAGCGCTGCGGCTGCTGGAATGAAGTCGGTAGGGGCGGTCACATGGTCTCCGGATTTTTTATTAATGCGTGCCCAGATACTAGAGCCTTAAGCGACCAGGCGGGCAATTAAAAATGAAATCCGGGTGCTCAATCGTGAGCGTGAATGACTTCCGATGACAGCGCTTCCTCACGCGGCTTGCTGCCGGACAGCAGCGCTGCGTTTTCAGACCAGACGACCTGCTCATTGATAGCGTAAGCGCGGCAGTCGTGACTGTTTTTCCTGCACAGTTCCAGCGCGCGCGCCAGGGGGTCCAGACCGCCCTGCGAGGTGACTGACAGCCCATCCGCGGCAATGACGAATACCCGGGGAATTTTCAAGGCAAGAAACGCGGCATAGGCCTTGCGGCCCGGCTCGTTGAGAAAAGGGATAGCGTCGATGGCATCGATGTTGGCGAAGCCCGTCGCCGCGGGATACAGCATCGGCAGCACTCCGGCCTGCACTTCCCTGCCCGGCAAACCCGCCCGGGTTAAAAAAGCATCGATTCGTGGCACCCATAGCGGCAGCGCCTCGATTGATCCGATCAATTCATGGGCATCGTTATGAAAGCGTCCGTAGGCCACCAGCTCGGCAGGGCCTCCGGCATCGCGATATTGGCGATACATTTCGCGCCAGGTGGCCGCAGGAAACCAGCGATCATTGTCACCGTAAAGCCAGAGGGACGGTACGCGAGTGCGCTGCCCGTAGTGACGGGCGCCGGTCGCCAGATCGCTTGGCCAGGCAGGACAAAATGCGGCATTGCGTCCGCCGGAAAAATTCACCAGTGCGCGTACGCCATTGACGTTCAACGATCCCAGCGCCAGCGTATTCCAGCCGCCGTAACTCTGGCCCGCAACAACGATGCGGCCGGCATCAATTTCGGGTTGCCGTGTCATGTAAGCAATCACCGACAAAATGTCACGGGCCTGACTGAGGCCCTCCCCTTCGGCATCGCAGCCTTGATAGCTAAACGTCCCGCCAGACCCGGCAAAGCCTCGCAGCATGGGTAGCACCACAGCATAGCCGCGCGAGACAAAATAGCGCGCAATGTAGGCGGAACGATAACGCGGCTGCATACGGGGATCGCCCCGGTCTTTACCGTGGTTAATCACCGCCAGCGGAAACGGACCGGGACCGTCCGGCTTGAACATGGTGACTTGGAGCATGACCGGGCGAACCGGATCGCCGGGAATGTCCAGGACTTGTTCATGCAATGCTTGATCCAGCTCGGTCTCGACTGCCGTCTGCGCATGGGCAATCGATAGGCAGCAGAAAAAGCCCGACAAGACATACCACGCCGCCCATCGACGCCAACGACCATGTGGATAGCGGTGCGACAGCGGGAAACCAGTCATGTGGAGGAGCGCCATGTTATCCAATGCAATTCCGCTGGAGGACAAACTGAGGAGGAAAAACCGGCAACAAAAAAGCCGCTTTTCCCCGAAGAAAAAAGCGGCTTTTTTAAGCGTCGCAAAACGCCTGACTACGAATTTCTGGAGGAGATGGTGGGAGTCGAACCCACGATACAGGTTTAAGCCCATATGCTTCCTTAGCAGGGAAGTGCCTTCGACCACTCGGCCACATCTCCACACTGGAGGCAAGCGTTACAACTACTCGCCCCGGTAAAGTCCAGCATGATAGCTTCTCATGCCGCGTTGGTCAATCACGATATGCATGTTGGGCAGAGGAAATTCAGTCGTTTTCCAAACCGAATGCCTTGTGCAGCGAACGAACTGCCAACTCCATGTATTTTTCGTCGATCAGCACCGAAATTTTAATTTCCGAAGTGGAAATCATCTGGATATTGATGCCCTCTTCCGACAGCGTACGGAACATTTGCGAGGCAATCCCGACATGGCTGCGCATCCCGACGCCAACGACCGACACTTTCGACACCTTGGTATCGCCCGCAATGCTGCCTGCGCCAATGTGCGACTTGACGCTGGCTTCCAGCACCTGACTGGACTTGAGGTAGTCGGCGCGCGAAACGGTAAAGGTGAAATCGGTTTTGCCATCCACGGACTGATTCTGAATGATCATGTCCACTTCGATATTGGCGTCTGCCACAGGGCCGAGGATCTGATAAGCGATGCCTGGACGGTCCGGCACGCCAAGAATGGTAATTTTGGCTTCGTCGCGGCTGAAGGCGATGCCGGTGATGGTGGCTTGTTCCATGGAAGACTCTTTCTCAAACGAAATCAGGGTGCCGGAGACGGTTTCCACCTCCAGCGGCATCAGGGGGTCGGTCAGCGAGGACAGGACACGGGTCGGCATTTTGTAATTGCCGGCGAATTCGACGGAACGAATCTGCAATACCTTGGAACCCAGCGATGCCATTTCCAGCATTTCCTCGAACGTGACGGTCTTGAGCCGGCGCGCGTCGCTGACGACCCGTGGATCGGTGGTATAGACGCCATCGACATCGGTATAAATCAGGCATTCTGCCGCGCCCATTGCCGCCGCTACAGCGACAGCGGAAGTGTCGGAACCGCCGCGTCCCAGCGTGGTGATATTGCCGTCTTCATCCATTCCCTGGAAGCCGGTAATGATCACGATCTTTCCTGCATCGAGATCCTTGCGCACCTTGACGTCATCGATCGACTGGATGCGTGCCTTGCCGAAAGCGGAATCGGTAAGAATCGGCACTTGCCATCCGGCGTACGAGACCGCCTCTTTACCGACCGCATGCAACGCAATGGCCAGCAGCGCCACGGAAGTCTGCTCGCCGGTAGCGGCCAGCATATCCAGTTCGCGCTGATCGGGTTGCGGCATGATTTCGCGCGCCAGACCGAGCAAACGGTTGGTTTCTCCCGACATGGCCGATGGCACCACCACAATCTGGTGCCCTGCATCGTGCCACTTGGCAACACGGAGGGCGACATTCTTGATGCGCTCGGTCGAGCCCATCGAAGTGCCGCCGTATTTATGAACGAATAAAGCCATAAGAGGTAAAAAGAGAGTCGCGTAGTTCGACGGGATTAAAAATGGAGTGCGCGGAAAAGCCTTGGATTTTACCGTTCGCCCGGGAAAAGAACAAGGAAGGCGGGGCTTTTCACAGGAGCTGTCGCAAGAGAGCGCCCCGGCATGCGTTCAAGCTGCCGGAACCGCTCCGCGGGGTCAATCAGAAGTGGTTCTTGAGAACGTCACCGAAAGCTTGTTCCGCCGACATGCCCTTGGACATCAATTGCGCAATTTCTTCGGAATGCTCGCCGATAGCAGCCGGCAGGGTTTGCCGGTTAGTCTTGTAATACGTATATTTTTCCGTATCGATCGCTTCCCGCGCACGGGCGGCTGCGGTAATGCCACGGGCAGCAGGGGTGCCGGCAGCTTTGGTGGTGCGCGCGGCGCGTGGTGCTGCCGGACGCTTGCCGCCGCTGGCGATAACGGCCTGCACTTGTTCCAGCGTATAGATTGCGGTGGCGTTCGCGCCGTCAAATTCATCATCCGCGGGCTGAAGCAAATGACTATTGCTGTCAAACGCGATTTTTTTCTCGGAACGATTGATGACCAGATAGTGAGGACGTTGTCCGCTGCCAATCGCAAATTGCACGCGGTCGCCATACGTATCCATTTGTTCCGTAACGCTCTTCAGATAAGCCGGAGTCAGGCTGTCAATTTTGCCGTCCCAACGCTTGGTGCGGGTGGTCTTGGCGGGTTTGGTTGTCGTCGTATTCAAAATAAATTTTCCATTCAGTAGAGCGCGCGCGTCGTAGTCAACGCGCTATTGTTCGATCGTGCCAACCGCTATTATCGCCTGCCAGACCGATCGAGCGGGAATTTTGTTCCATCCGGGCTCTTCAGCGCCTTGTAGAGCACATCTTTCAACACCAATGCAAACAAGGCACAATAGCGGCCCGCGTCCTTCACTGCCGCATGAAAGGCGCAGGGGAGTAGGATGAAAACCCTCTGGCATTCGCCTGCTTTCCACGCCCGCAACCCTTAGGACACCATGAATTCCATCCATCGCCTTCTTTGCGCCTGCCTGACCGCTCCCTTGATTTTGATTGCGGCAAACTCACTGGCAGCACCTCCGGCAACCGCCACCAGCACGATAGCCGTCGATTGCAACAAAGCCGAAACTCAAGCCGACATGAACAAATGTGCGGACGACGATCTGGGCCGCGCAGACCGCCAACTCAATAAGCTGTATTTGCAGTATCGCAGCAGCCTCTCGAACACTCCCCGGCAAAACCAGCTGCGCGACGTGCAAATGGCGTGGATCAAATACCGCGACCTGTCCTGCCGCTTCAAAGCCGCGGAATGGGAAGGCGGCTCCATCCAATCCATGCAACGTGCCATCTGCCTGAGCGAACTGACCAAGACCCGGTCCAGAGACTTGCAGGAAATGATTAACTGCCAGGCACCAGACGGCACCTGCCAGCGCTAAACAGCCCTGCGATGGCCACTGCTCTACTCATACGCAATGAGCCGCGCCAGCGCTCATTTTGCGAGCTGCTTGCGGATAGCCGCCAGTTCGGCGCGCCGTGCCGCCGTTGTTTTCGGGTAGGCCATTCCCAATCCGGCCAGCGTATTGACCACAATCTGCGACACGATCAGCCGCGCATTTTGCTTGTCGTCCGCCGGAATCACATGCCACGGCGAGCTGGCAGTGCTGGTCGCGCCAAGGCAGGCTTCATAAGCGGCCATGTACTGCGGCCAGAATTTCCGTTCTTCGATATCGGCCTGGCTGAATTTCCAGTTTTTATCCGGCTCATCAATGCGCTCCAGCAGACGCTTGCGCTGCTCTTCTTTCGATACATGCAAATAAAATTTAATGATCTTGGTGCCATTGGCCTCGAGATGTTGCTCCAGACTGGTGATGGAGCGGAAGCGATCCAGCCATAAAGTTTTTTTACCGGCGGCCGTCAGCGGTAGCTCTTCGCCGTGCAGGATGTGGGGATGCACGCGCGCAATCAGCACCTCTTCGTAATATGAACGATTGAAAATGCCGATCTGCCCACGCTCCGGCAGATCGCGGGCGCTGCGCCACAAAAAATCATGCTGCAATTCCGCCGGGCTGGGATGTTTGAAACTGAATACCTGACAGCCTTGCGGATTCACCCCCGACATCACATGCTTGATGACGCCATCTTTTCCCGCCGCATCCATGGCCTGAAAAATCAGCAGTACGGCATGCCGGTTGGACGCAAATAAAAGCTGTTGTAGCGCACTCAGTTGCTGCACATGCTCGGACAAAATCCTTTGGTAATGCGCCTTTGATTTATACACGGGCGCCACCAGTGTCGGCCATTCCTGGAGGGCAACCACACTGCCCTCTTGCACGCGGAAATTGTCAATGTTGATGTTCATCGTTACCCTTTGGACGAAGCAGAAAATACGGCTTGAAATGCGCGCTGACAAGTACAGTTCCGGTCTGAGTGCCCTACCCCAAAAATGGATGTGAAGCGCAATGCCATGCAAACAAGAAGTGCGCGTCTATGCGTGAAAGCAATAGGGCGGCGACTGTGCGCTCAGACCAGAATGGCTCTGGTCTTGCATCATACGTCAAGCATGCAGGTCCTGAATCGGACGCTCCGGCGTCTTTCGCTCAAGCGATAAGGTTAAGGAAAAAAGCTAAAGGAAAACGCCGGGCAAACTCAGGCAAGCAGAAATTCCCCTTCCAGCCGGAAAGTCTGTACCGATGCAGCCAGGAAATCGGCGCGCTCTTTGAGCGATGTCACCGCAGCGGAAATTTCCTCCACCATGGCGGCATTTTGCTGAGTGCTGGCATCGACTTCGCCGACCGCGCCGGCCATCACATATATTTCCTGGGACTGCGCATGGGACGCTTCGGTAATCCCTTCCATGATGTCGGTCACACGCTGGACTGATGTCAAAATTTCTTTCATCGTTGAGCCTGCGTTAATGATGAACCGTGACCCTTCATCGACATTGCCGATGGATTCACGAATCAGATCGCCGATTTCCTTGGCGGCACCAGCGCTTCGCTGCGCCAGACTGCGCACTTCGGTGGCGACGACGGCGAATCCCCGACCTTGTTCACCGGCGCGCGCCGCCTCGACTGCGGCGTTCAGCGCCAGAATATTCGTCTGGAAGGCAATGCCATTAATGACTTCGGTAATATCGCCAATTTTTTTGGACGAAATAGTGATTTTTTCCATCACGCCGACGGCCGCAGAAACAATCGATTCGCCCTTGCTGGCCACATCCAGCGCCGAATGCGCCAGTTGATTCGCCTGCGTGGCATTTTCCAGATTCTGCGACACTTTCACCGCCAGCGAATTCATGTTGGCCGACGCCTGCTGTACCGTGCTGGCAGTTTGCGAACCGCGCTCCGCCAAGTCCAAATTGCCCGCCGCGATTTGCGAAGTCGCCACGCTGATAGAGTCGGCCGATTCACGCACCCCTTTGACAATCAAGGCCAGCGAAATAATGCTCTTGCGCAGGACATTGATGGTGTCCGATATTTCATCGTCGCCGGTCGATTTTTTGGAGGGAGATAAATCGCCCACACCAAGCCGGTCAACCCGATTGATAATCCCCTTGAAACCGTTTTGCGCAGAGAAAAAATAAGCCAGCAAAGCATAGGCTGCAAGCAACAGCGCGAAGACCACCCCGCCCAGCATGCTGTTACGTCGCAGGACCAGTTGCTCGATCCGATTTTCCAATGCCACTTTGAGCGCATCCAGAGCCGAGACATTCAGTGAGGATATCTGGCCCATCGCGGATGTCCCTTCGGCATAGATGCTCTTGCCGTCTGTGCTGACGGCATCCATGATGGAAGACTGAACGCGCGCCAGATATTTATCTGTCGCATCCAGCTGCCTGGCATCCACATGGGTGAGCAAGGAAGGCGTTGCCTTCGCCACACGTTTCAATGCATCGCGGGAATCTTCCAGTGCCATCTGAAGCACAGACCGGAAAGCCGCGACGCGCAAACGAATCGGCAACGCTTGATCCGGTTGTGCGGCAATGTACGTCACCAAGCCCCGTAACGGCGCCAGACTCTGGATGGCCAACGGCAATTTATCCGTCGTCGCAAGCATTAAATAATAGCTATCCGCATCAGGATCCAGCGCCAGCTGCGATTCTTCCGATATCTGCCGGCGAAACTCCATGAGCGTGTTATTGACTGCGGTGTATTGCGCCGTAATCTGATTAACGTCCGTGTATTGGGTTTGGAAGGCTTTCGTCCAGGCGGCCTTGATTTTCTGTAACTGAGGAAGGAGCTTGAAAGGATCGTCCGCACTCAACTCCGTTTCCAGCAGGGATAACTGGCGGTCGATGATAGCCACGGCAGCGGCTGACTGCGCCTTGTCCTCCATGCCAAGCAAGAGCAGCAGGCTTTGCCCCCGCTGTTGCAATATGGAATCCATCAAGGGGTTGGTTTGCTTGTGATAACGCACACCGATTAATTCCGACCTGGCGAAAGCAATATCTTCGTTGGCTTTGCTGACATACAAATACAAAAGCATTGCCAGTGGTATGAGCAAAGTAATGACGATAATGGAAAATTTCATTGGCATGCGCAAACTGCGCATTAATCGCATTCCGGGTGAAAACCAGTTTTTAAGCACGAGTGACCTTTTATTAAAATTTTTTATTCATAACTGCAAATAATTAAAAAATTACTTGCAGGGAATTTAAGTCGCTCGGGCGGCAGACAACCGTCATTAGCATTATCCCCCCTTCCATTTTAAATATATTTATTTTGATTTATTCAATAATATATTTTTATTTAAATATAAATTAAATAAAAATTGATTGTGATTTATGTATATATAAAAAGCAATATTTACTTTCAATTAACTAATAAATTAAATAATTTCCATATTGCAATATTAATTACAAATAATAAAAATTCTTGTTTTTGAAAAATAACTGAACCGCTATTTCACGACAGCACAGCGGTTAAAAAATATAGATTTATCGAAAACTGTCCCTGACAAGCCCCCGTCATTCACTGCCCAGCGTAATAAGAGGCAACTGAAGTCGCCGCATCCCGACTAATCGTCCTGTCGATGTCCGACCTGTGAACCAGCACATCGGGTGCTGTACCATGGCCGCTCCATTAATCACTCATCAGGATCCCACCATGAACCTCCACCTCTCCATCGGCCCCCTCGCTTCCCTGATCGCCGGCATCCTGATCCTGGTCATGCCGCGATTGCTCAATTTCATTATTGCGATGTATCTGATCATCATCGGCGTCGTCGGCCTGGTCGGCGTCGGCACGCTGCATCTGTAATCGCTTTCCCTCAGCAAGAACGGACCTCATCGGCGCGCATGATTTCTTGTTACAACATTCGCAGAAGATGAAACAACTCCGTGTCAGCGCCTGAAGCTGCGCGTCGTTATTGGTAGTACGGCGCGGCATTCAGGCAGGCGCCGAAACATACCACTCCACTTCTGAGGGAAACATCATGAAATCGAAATCGATCCTGCTCGTCGCTCTGCTGTCCGCTCTGACACTGCCAGCATTTGCCCAATCTCCAGCCGCAGCACCTGCCGCTGCCACCAAGCCAGCCGTGACCACCCCAGCTAACACTGAGGCAGCAACACCGGCCAAGGTCAAGCACACCAAACATAAAGCCAAGACCGTCAAGACGGAAAAAGCAGCTCCGGCCGCGACACCCGCCGCCACCCCTGCCAAGTAATACCGTAATCCGCCATGCACTGATGCACACTGCAGGTGCATGGCAATCGACAGCTACCCACGAATATCACTCTCTCTGAGGAAAACATCATGAAATCCAAATCCATCCTGCTCGTCGCTCTGCTGTCTGCTTTGACACTGCCAGCATTTGCTCAATCGCCTGCCGCTGCACCTGCTGCCAAGCCAGCCGCAACGACCACAACAACGACCACGACTGAAGCAGCAGCACCAGCCAAGGCCAAGCACGTCAAGAAGGCAAAAACCAGCAAGACTGAAAAAGCTGCTCCGGCCGCAATGCCAGCTGCTGCGACACCTGCTAAGTAATACCGTAATCCGCCATGCACCGACGCACACTGAAAGTGCATGGCAAGCGATAACTACCCACGAATATCACTCTCTGAGGAAAACATCATGAAATCCAAATCCATCCTGCTCGTCGCTCTGTTGTCCGCTTTGACACTGCCAGCTTTTGCGCAATCGCCTGCCGCTGCGCCTGCTACCAAGCCAGCCGCAACAACCACGACAACCACCACGACTGAGGCAACAACACCTGCCAAGCCAAAGGCCAAGCACGTCAAGAAGGCAAAAACCAGCAAAACTGAAAAAGCAGCTCCTGCAGCAACCCCGACTGCCGCAGTACCTGCCAAGTAATTGCATAGCAATACCCATGCCCGACGGTAATTGCCGTCGGGTTTTTTTACGTCTGAAGGAAAGTTAAGCGGCGTGGATGAAAATGAAAATGCAGAAGAGGCCTTATTGCGGTGCCATGAAATACGCATCCTGCCAGCGCAAGAGTACGCGCCCCGGTCCTTCGCTGATGACGCCGCAATCATGGCCGATGCCAGCTGCGTAGACCATCGCCTCCGCCGCAGTGACCAGTGGCAGATAAGGACGCTCCCAGGCGGGAATGTCGAGCGTTTGATAGTGATATTTCAAACTCTTGGCGGGACGGTTGGCGGCAATCCGGAGTCGTTCGCCGCCGCTACGATAAGCCAGCGCCAGCGGCTGCGCGCGCAGCCAGTCGGGATCGATTCCGGTCAAGGCCGGTTCGATATGCAAGGTACCGCCATACGCCGGCATGTCCAGCTGCGATTCGCCGTTCCAGCGGAACAGGCTCGCTTCCATTTCTTCCGGCACTGGGGCGCGGCGCGGCGTCAGGTACACCCGGTCGCGGTGACGTCGAATATGGCAGGCAGGATGCGTGACGCACAACTGGGCGCTGGATTTCGCTTCCAGCAATTGACTGCGTAATTCTTGCAACCACGCCGATGAAGGCATGCGCAAACCGCGTTCGGCAAACCAATAACGCAAGAGGTTATCGAGCCGATCGGCATTCAGTTCTGCCAGTAATGGCACGTTCAAGGTTGAACCCTGCGCGCAGCGCGCCAGATCCTGCTGCGCCAGTTCGACCAACAAGCGCTGTGCCGCCTGCATGTGACGAGCGGCGCGGGAAAACCGGTGCTGGAAGCCGGGAAAGCTGGCGTCCAGCACCGGCATGACCTGGTGCCGCAGCGCATTGCGGGCATAACGGGTATCGGCATTGGAGGGATCTTCAACATTGGTAATGCCCTGTGCTTGGGCATACCGTTCGAGATCGCTGCGGGCCAGTGTGAGTAGCGGCCGGGCAATCAGCAGTTGCGCATCGCCCAGCAAAGCAGCGGCGGTATTGGCGCTATCCATGCCGGATAAGCCGGCAACGCCTGCCCCGCGCAACAGTTGCAGCAAAACGGTTTCGGCCTGATCGTCCAGATGGTGCGCGGTCAGCAACAAGCTCACCTGATGCTGGCGACACAGTTCGCCCAAGGCAGCGTAGCGTCCGAGGCGAGCGGCTTCTTCGATGCCGCTGTCTTCGCTGTTGTGCAAGGCGATACGGCGGGCATCGAAACGCACACCGCGCTGCGCGCAGGTTTGCTCGCAATGCGCCAGCCATGCATCGGCTTGCTCGTTAATACCGTGATGAATATGAAAGGCCAGCAACGTCACGCCATGCCGTTGCGCGAACGACTGCGCGATATCGAGCAAAACAGAAGAATCGAGGCCGCCGCTGTAAGCCACCGCGACGACCGGAAAGCGTGCGACGAATGCCGCTTCGGGCAAGGGCGGCGCTTCGCTGTTGCCGGGGGCAGACAGCGCAGCAGTCGTAGTCGTAGTCGGGATGAGTTGGGAGGGTGCTGCGTGTTCGCGGGCTATCCGGTACAGCGTCTGTTCGACGCCGGCGGCGATAGCCGTTGCGGCCGCGGGTTGTGCTGCGGCCATCTTAGTCCTGTGGATTCAGTTCCTTGAATTTGCCGTAGCTCATCAATTTTTCATGGCGCGCGGCCAACAAATCCTTGCTCTTGACACCCTGGAACTGACGCAAGGTATCGGCCAGCGCCCGCTTGAGCAGCGAAGCCATCTGTTTTGGATCGCGATGCGCGCCGCCCAAGGGTTCGGTGACGATTTTGTCGATCAGGCCCATGGCTTTCAAACGATGCGCCGTCAGACCCAGCGCTTCGGCGGCATCGGAGGCGCGGTCGGCCGTTTTCCATAAAATCGAAGCGCAGCCTTCAGGCGAAATCACCGAGTAAGTGGCGTATTGCAGCATCAGTACCGAATCGCCGACCGCAATAGCCAGCGCCCCGCCGGAGCCGCCCTCGCCGATGATGGTGGCGATCAGCGGCACTTTCAGTTCGGCCATGACGTACAGATTGTGGCCGATGGCTTCCGACTGGCCGCGTTCTTCGGCGTCAATGCCGGGGAAGGCGCCGGGGGTATCGACAAAGGTGAAAATTGGCAGACCGAATTTTTCGGCCACTTTCATCAGTCGCATCGCCTTGCGGTATCCCTCGGGCTTGGGCATGCCGAAATTGCGCAGTGCGCGTTCCTTGGTATCGCGTCCTTTTTGATGACCGATGACCATGCAGGCCTGGCCGTTGAAGCGGGCCAGTCCACCGACGATGGAAAGATCGTCGGCATAAGTACGGTCGCCGTGCAGCTCATGGAAGTCAGTAAACATCTGGTTGACGTAATCCATGGTGTACGGCCGCTGCGGATGGCGGGCGATTTGCGATACTTGCCAAGGGGTGAGCTTGGCGTAGATGTCTTTGGTCAACTGCTGGCTTTTCACCACCAGGCGGTCGATTTCTTCGGAGATATCCACGGCTGAATCGTCTTGCACAAAGCGGAGTTCTTCGATTTTTGAGTCGAGTTCCGCGATGGCTTGTTCAAAGCCGAGAAAGGTCGTTGTCGATTTGCTCATCCTGTTCCTTCAGGCCAATAAATTGGCAGATGTAGTGCATGAATACGAATACACAATTAATAAACTACCGGGACCGGTTCCAGACTGCGCCACAGATACCAGGTGGCAACGGTACGCCACGGTTCCCAATTGGCGGCCACTTCTCGCGCATCGCTGCGTGAAACGGGCTCGCCGGAAAAATAATTATTACTAATGCCCTTGAGCAAGCCCACGTCGTCCAGCGGCAGAATATTCGGACGCAGCAGATTAAATATCAGGAACATCTCCGCTGTCCAGCGTCCTATGCCGCGAATCTGGATCATTTCGGCAATCACGTCCTCGTCGGCCATCTCTATCCACTTATCCGCATGGACACGCTTGGCCTTGAAATGCTCGGCCAGGTCGAGGATGTACTCCGCTTTGCGCTTGGACAGACCGCATAATGCCAGATTTTCATTTCCGGCCTTCAATACCTGTGCCGGCGAACATTTGGGGCAGACCAGCAAAAACCGTTGCCAGACCGCTTCGGCCGACTTGGTCGAAATTTGCTGACCGATGATAGAACGCGCCAAAGTGGCAAAAGCTTCACTGCGCCCGGTCAAATGCAAATCACCGAATTGCGGTATCAGTTTACGCATGATGCGGTCGCGCTTCATGAGTTCGCTTTTGGCTTGCTCCCAGTAATCAGGCACGCGATAGATCGCGTCGGGGGGAGTCTTTCCAACGGCGCTCAACTTCTCCGCCATGCGGTTCGACCGCCGGATTGATCTTCCAGCACGATGCCATCGGCCAGCAAAGCGGCGCGGATACCGTCGGCAGCGGCAAAGTCTTTTGCTGCTTTGGCGGCGGCGCGGGCGGCAATGCGCTCCAAAATTACGACGTCATCGGCAGCATCGGCACTGCCGGCATCCGCAGGACGTCCCTGCAGAAAGGCCGTCGGATCGCGACCGAGCAAACCAAGCACTCCGGCCAGCGCCTTGAGTTGCGCGGCCAGCAGCTGCGAACCGGTGCGATTGACTTCATTGGCCAGGTCGAACAAAACGGCCAGTGCCAGAGGGGTATTGAAGTCATCGTTCATGGCCTCGACGAAACGCACGGCGTGCGCCTGCAAGGGGTCGATAGCGATGGGGTCCGGCATGTCCACTTCTTTCAGCGCGGTGTACAAGCGACTCAGCGCCTGGCGGGCGTCATCGAGATGGGCATCGGAATAGTTAAGCGGGCTGCGGTAGTGGGCCCGCAAAATGAAGAAGCGCACCACTTCGGCATCGTAATTTTTCAGTACATCGCGGATGGTGAAAAAATTACCTAGCGACTTCGACATTTTTTCATTGTCGATGCGCACAAAGCCGTTGTGCATCCAGTAATTCACGAAAGCATGGCCGTGCGCGCCCTCGGACTGTGCAATTTCGTTTTCATGATGGGGAAATTGCAGATCCTGTCCGCCGCCGTGAATATCGAAATGCTCGCCCAGCAGATCGCCCGCCATGGCGGAACATTCAATGTGCCAGCCGGGACGTCCCTGACCCCATTGCGAATTCCATTTGACTTCCTCTGGCTCATTCGTTTTGGCGGCCTTCCACAGCACGAAATCGAGCGGATCGCGTTTGCCGGTATTGACCTCCACCCGCTCACCGGCACGCAGATCGTCGAGCGATTTTCCGGACAGCTTGCCGTAGCCGGGAAAGTCCCGTACCGAATAATTGACGTCGCCATCCTCGGCCAGATAGGCCAGTCCGTTGCGCTCCAGCTGGCCGATCAGGCCCAGCATCTGCGGCACGTAAGCCGTCGCACGCGGTTCATGGTCGGGCTTTTGCACGCCGAGCGCGGCGGCATCCTCATCCATGGCGGCAATAAAACGGGAGGTCAGCTGACCGATGGTTTCCTTGTTTTCCAGCGCGCGCCGGATGATTTTGTCGTCTATATCGGTGATATTGCGGACATAAGTGACGGCCAGACCCGACGCCCGCAACCAGCGCTGGACCATGTCGAACACCACCATCACACGGGCATGACCGAGGTGGCAATAGTCGTAAACGGTCATCCCGCACACATACAGGCGTGCCGTTCCAGGAACGATGGGGACAAAAAGCTGCTTCTCACGCGCCAGCGTGTTATAAATTTTTAGGCTGCTCATCAATGGGGAAAATTTGTTTCGACTGATCGTTGTTGCATAAGGGGAGTTACATCGCGCTGTTTTCCGCATCGGTGTATTACATGCGGCAAACAATACGGGAACAACAAGATTGCCAAAAGCTTTTTACAGGCTTCTTTGTTAAAATGCTTCTTTTCGTTCGAGTATAGCATTGATGAAAATACCGCTCTCCTCCTATAACAACAAATTGCGGTTTCGCTTGCACGGGATATGGAGCAAGCCTTCCATCCAGCTTGGCATGCTTGGTTTCCTGGCAATATTGCACCTGGGTCCGTCTGCGGCCGGTGAGGTCGAGGACGTCAACAAACTGATGCGCAGCGGAAAATTGAGCGAAGCGCTGGGTAAAACCGACGCCTTGCTGGCGCGCCATCCACGCGACGCCCAGCTGCGATTTTATCGCGGCCTGATCCTGGCGGAACAAAACAAATCAGTCGAAGCGATTGCCGTATTCGCCAAACTGACCGACGATTTTCCCGATTTACCCGAGCCCTACAACAACCTGGCCGTGCTGTATGCCGCGGCAGGCCAGTACGACAAGGCGCGCGTAGCGCTCGATATGGCCATCCGTACCAACCCCATCTACGCCACCGCGTATGAAAATCTGGGCGACGTGTATGCCAAACTGGCCAGCCAGGCCTACGACAAAGCACTGCAAGCCGATACCGGCGGTACGGCAGCGCCTCCCAAGCTCAATCTGGTACGGGCTCTGAGCGGCAACTTTACCGGCGGCACCAATCCTAAACTGGCCAGCAACGCGGAACCATTCAGTTACAAGGAAACGCCGCTCCCAGCCAAGGTGGAGCGCAAGCAGGACAAACCAGACCTTACCCCGCCCCCAACAGCCAAAGCGGACGTGAAACCGGATGTGAAGCCAAACGTCAAGCCGGCCGCACCTACCGCATCGAAACCAGAAACGAAACCGGAAACCAAGCTGAAACCGGAGCTGCCGCCGCTAGCCTCGGCGAAACCCAAGCCGGCTGAAAAACCCGTAGATAAACCGGTCGACAAGGCGGCTGAAAAAGCCGCAGCCAAAGCCAGCGAAAAAGCGGCAGCGACAGCCAAAGGCAACGACAAGGCCGCAGAAAAAGCCGCCGCCAAAGCTGCTGATAAAGCAGCAGAAAAAACCGCCGGCGTGGATACCCAGGATCGCACCGCCATCATGTCGGCCATCAATGGCTGGGCCAAGTCGTGGGGCGATAAGGACGTCAAGGGCTATCTGTCTTACTACAGCGCCGATTTTGAACCGCCCAAAGGCGAAACCCGCAAACAGTGGGCTGAGGGCCGCCGCGCGCGTATTGAAAACAAGGGCAGTATTGATGTCCATGTCGAAGCCTTCAAAATTACCGCCAAGGCTGGCAATGCAGTAGTGAGTTTCCGTCAGATTTATACCTCCAACCGCCTCACGGCAGATACTCGCAAGACGCTTGTCATGGTTAAACAGGGTAATCGCTGGTATATCAAACAAGAACGCACCGGAGGATGACAATGAACGCGAGGCCCTCTCTCGGAAAAACGGCATCCGGCTGCGCCCGGCTGCTACTGGGTCTGAGTGCGCTATGCATGCTCAACGGCGAGGCTGCCTCCCCGGCGCCGCAGCCGTCGATGCAGGCGACGATCCAGCAAAATCCCGAGACCTTGCTACGTTCGATCTACAAGGATATGGCGGCCGACCGGCTAAGCAGCGCTCAGGCCAAGGCCGATGCCTTGGTGCAGGCCTATCCGAATTTCCGGCTCGGCCACCTGGTCCGGGGCGACCTGTTGATGATGCACGCCCGGCCTGTCAATACGCTGGGTGCGGTCGCCGATGCCCCGCCGGAAAAACTCAAGGATTTGCGCGCCGAAGCCATCGTCCGACTGAAATCTCAGCAACACCGGCCTGACCCGCAGATGATTCCCAAGTCGATGCTGCAGATTGGCGACGACCAGAAAAACGTGTTGTTCGTCGATACCAAGCGTTCGCGCCTGTATGTGTATGAAAATCATGGCGGCGAATTAAAACTGCTGTCCGACTTCTACATCTCGCAAGGCAAGCTGGGCGTCAATAAAACCAAGGAAGGCGATCAGCGCACGCCCATTGGGGTGTACTACGTCAACGGCCGCATACCCGGCCCCAAGCTGCCCGAGTTTTACGGTCCCGGCGCGCTGCCGCTCAGCTATCCCAATGAATGGGATAAACGAAACGGCCGCAGCGGCTCCGGCATCTGGCTGCATGGCACGCCATCGAACAACTACAGCCGGCCGCCACTGTCTTCGGACGGCTGCGTCGTGCTGACCAATCCCGATCTGCAAAGCTTGTATGCGCTCACCGCCATGGGCAAGACAGCAGTCGTCATCAGCGAACACGTCGAGTTCATCGACAAGGAAGACTGGGCCCGTGAAAAAGCCAGCGCCAACAAGCTGCTCAACGGCTGGCAGCAGGCGCTGGAAGCGCCGAGTACTGAAAAATTGCTAGGCAGTTATTCCGCCAACTTTCGCTCCAATATTGGTGAAAATCTGAGCGCCTGGTTCGCCCGCCAGCAAAAAATGCTGAACGGCGCGCGTATCCAGAGCGTCAAGTTGCACGATATAAGCCAGTTTCTTTATCCGGGACGCGACGACATGATCGTCAGCACCTTTACCCAGGAAAGCTGGGTCGGCAAAAGCAAAAGCATCACACGCAAGCGCCAGTACTGGGTCAAAGAAGGCGCTGAATGGAAAATCGTTTACGAAGGAATTGCCTGATGTCTCTCACCACCATAAAAAAAATCACTCCCCGCCGCGTTATTTTGTCCGGCATGGTCGCTGCAGCATTGCTCGCGCTGTCGCCCTTGCCGCCGGCATCGGCTGCCACCGCTGCTGCTGCCCAGCAAGTCTTGCTCAAGACGTCCATGGGCAATATCGTGATCGAACTTTACCCGGAGAAAGCGCCTGAGACCGTCGCCAATTTTCTGCGCTATGTGAAAGATGGCCAGTACAGTGGTACCATTTTCCATCGCGTCATCAGCGGCTTCATGATTCAGGGTGGCGGGTTTGACAGCAACATGAACGAAAAGCCCACCCGCGCGCCCATCCGCAATGAAGCCAAAAACGGACTGAAAAACCAGATTTACACCATTGCCATGGCCCGCACTGGCGCGCCCCACTCCGCCACGGCGCAATTTTTCATTAATGTCGCCGACAACAGCATGCTGGATTACCCGGGTAGTGATGGATGGGGCTATTGCGTCTTCGGCAAAGTCATCAGCGGCTCCGACGTGGTCGATAAGATCAAGCAAACGTCCACCACTAACATGGGCATGTTCCAGAATGTGCCTACCAAACCGATCGTCATCGAGACGGCAAGCCTGGTCAAATAAGGCCTCCCAATCAGGATCGCTTTTTTTGCGTTCCCTTTTACCCCTCCATTTTTAAGGATGTTTTCATGGCTGTTCTGCTTACCACGAATCACGGCAATATCACGATAGAACTCGATGCTGAAAAAGCACCAAAGACGGTTGAGAATTTTCTCGCCTATGTCAATAGCGGCCACTACAACGGCACCATCTTCCACCGTGTCATCGACGGTTTCATGGTCCAGGGCGGCGGTTTCGAGCCAGGCATGAAACAAAAGCCAACCAATGCGCCAGTAGAAAATGAAGCTGGAAACGGTTTGAAGAACACGCCGTACACCTTGGCCATGGCCCGCACCAGCGATCCGCACTCAGCTTCCGCGCAGTTCTTTATCAATATCAAGAACAATGGTTTTCTGGATCATCCTGGTCAGGACGGCTGGGGCTATTGCGTTTTCGGCAAGGTGACTGAAGGCACCGATGTGGTCGATAAAATCAAGGCCGTCAAGACGACGCGTACCGGCATGTTTGCCGATGTGCCAAGCGAAGACGTCGTGATTGAAAAAGCTGAAGTCATCTAAACGGTCATCATGCCCGCTCTGAACTCGATCAGCGCAGCGCAACCTTCCACGGTTGCGCTTTTTGTTTCCGACTTGCATTTGCAGGCGTCGCTGCCGCGCACGGCCGACCGCTTTTTCCGCTTCCTGCAAGAGCAGGCAATGCAGACAAGCCAGTTATTCTTGTTAGGCGACATTTTCGAATACTGGGCCGGCGACGACGATCTCACTACCCCCTTCAACCATACCGTAGCGCAAGCGCTGCGGCAGGTCAGCGACGCTGGCGTGGGGATATTCTGGATTGCCGGCAACCGCGATTTTCTGGCCGGTGCCGATTTTGCTGCGGCAGCAGGCTTAACGCTGCTGCCCGATCCCTTTGTTCTCGATAGCGCAGGTCTGCGTATCGCGCTGGCGCACGGCGATGCGCAATGTACCGACGATACGAGCTACATGGCCTTCCGCCAGCAGGTCCGGCAGGCAGACTGGCAAAAGACTTTCCTCGCACTGCCGCTGGCTCAGCGCAAGGCCATCATTGAAGGCTTGCGCAAGAACAGTCAGGCCGCTACCAGTGAAAAAACGGAAGAAATCATGGATGTGAATGGCGCGGCGATCGATGCGCTATTCGATAGCGTGGATACCAACATTCTGATTCACGGCCATACGCATCGCCCGGCGCTGCATGTCCATGCCGGCGCAAACGGTGAACGCCTGCGTTATGTCTTGCCTGATTGGGATTACGATGCCGAACCTGCAAGAGGGGGCTGGATCACGCTAGGTGGCGATGGCGTATTGCAGCGTTACGATGTGGATGGCGAAATCATCCCGGGATAAGTAAGGGAAAACTACTCTGCTGAAGGCACTCAGTACTAGTAAAAAAAAGGGCAGCAGAAGCACCTGATTGCGCCGACAACATTGAGCAGCGCTGTAAAACGCTACAAGGTCAGCGCGACTACCCACCCCTATTAGTCCACCAGTTTGTTCAACTGCTCGGCGTTGAATTTTTCTATTTCCAGCAATTTTTCACAGGAAATCCCTGAAGCTTTCAAAGCTGCCAGTACCGTATCCATCTGCTTTTGCTGCACTGTCGCTTGCTGAATCAAGCCATGCAATGCCTTGGATAGCGGATCGTCGCCGTTGACCGTCACGCCGTAGGCGGTAAACAGCTCAGTGGCCGTCGTCACACCGTCAAGCTTATCGCCGGCGCTCTTTTGCACGATTCGGGCCGGATTGCCCACTGCCGTTGCGCCAGGAGGGACTTCCTTGACGACCACGGCATTGGAACCGATCTTGGCACCTGCGCCGACGGTAAATCCGCCTAATATCTGCGCACCGGCCCCCACGATAACGCCGACATCCAGTGTCGGATGGCGTTTACTGCCCTTGGTCAGTGACGTTCCGCCCAGGGTAACGCCCTGATAAATAGTGCAATCGTCCCCTACCACGGCTGTTTCACCAATCACCACACCAAAGCCATGATCGATGAAAACCCGGCGGCCAATGCTGGCTCCGGGGTGGATTTCTATGCCGGTGAACCAGCGCGCCACTTGAGATATGAACCGCCCGGCCCACTTGAGTCCCATCCCCCAGCACCAGGCTGCCAACCGGTGCAGCATGATGGCGTGCAAGCCGGGATAGCAAGTCAGCACCTCCCAGGCATTGCGGGCCGCAGGGTCGCGTTCGATGATGTGGTGAATGTCTTCACGCAGTCTGCTAAACATAAATCAGAAGTCGTTAGTTGGAGGAATCAGAAGCGCGAGCGCAGGCAAGGCGGGGCCTTGTTATTTTTCAGCCGCCATCCGTTGGCGGCGGGCTTCAAACAGGCAAATCCCGGAAGCCACCGAGACGTTCAGGCTTTCCACCGCGCCAAACATCGGGATGCTGACTAACACATCGCAAGTTTCGCGCGTCAGGCGGCGCATGCCCTCGCCTTCTGAACCCATGACCAAGGCCGCTGGTCCGCTGAATTCGGCTTCATACAAGCCCTTTTCGCCATCGTCAGTCATGCCGATGAGCCAGATGTCGCGCTCTTTGAGTTCGCGCAGCGTGCGCGCCAGATTGGTTACGGTGATGTAAGGCACCGTTTCGGCTGCGCCACTGGCAACCTTGGCGGCGGTGGCGTTGAGTCCGACAGCGCGATCCTTAGGCGCAATCACGGCATGCGCGCCAGCACCATCGGCCACGCGCAGACAGGCACCCAGATTATGCGGATCGGTAATGCCGTCGAGCACCAGCAATAACGGTGGGCCGTCAATCGCATCGAGCAACTCGTCCAGATTGCGCGCCAGCGACAACTCACCTGCTTTGGCAACCACGCCCTGATGGCGACGGGTACCGACGATATTTGAGAGGCGCTGGTCGTCGGCCATGATGATGCGCACGCCGAAAGACTTGGCGACACTGATCAATTCCAGCATGCGGCGATCGGTGCGATCGGCGTCAACATAAATTTCTTCCACACTGGAAGCTTCATGGCGCAAACGCGCTGTCACTGCATGGAAACCGAAGACTATTTTACTTTTCATGATCTGACTTTATTTTGTTGCAGCAGACGCAAAACGCCGCTGATGGTTCGATATCGGCACGGCAACGAAGTCGCTGCCAGTGCCGTTGAAATAGAGAGAGGATGCCTGACGCCGGAAGCAGGAAATGCCTGCTACGCACCTCATAAGGAGTTACACGGCAAGCCTTCCCGACGGTAAGCGGTCTTAGCGTTTTTTGCTCGGGCGAGAAAAACCTTTGCCGCTGCGTTTTTTCTCTCCCGTCGCTGCCTTGACTTTAACGCTTTCGGGCTTGGCCTTGGTCGCCGCTTTACCCGGTTTTTCTGTGGTATTACGGGGAGCGCCGCGACCGCCTTTTTCCGAATCAGCACGCCGTGATTCATTTTTCAGCACGGTATGAATGCCGGGTTCGGTGACCAGACGCAAATCGATTTTGCGTGCATCGAGATCGACCCGGCTGACCTGCACCGTCACGCGGTCGGTCAACTGATAGCGAATCCCCGTGCGCTCGCCGCGCAATTCGTGGCGGGCTTCGTCGTACTGGAAGTAATCAGCACCCAGCTCGGTCACGTGTACCAAGCCCTCGATGAACAAGGTATCGAGCTGCACGAAAATACCGAAAGTGGCGACGCTGGAAATGGTACCGGTGAATTCTTCGCCCAGTTTGTCGCGGATGAAATAGCACTTGAGCCAGGCTTCGACATCGCGCGAAGCTTCATCGGCACGCCTTTCGTTGGCCGAGCAATGCACGCCCAGCGCTTCCCATATGGCGGAGCCGCCTTCCTTGCGTTCATTGCCAGCCGCTTTGTCTTCCGCTTGCTTCCTGCGCGCTGCAGGTGACAGCAAGGTGTTGAGCGACGACGTGTCCATGCCCTTTGGCTCGTAACGCTTGCCTTGCAGGATGGCCTTGATGGCGCGGTGCGTCAGCAGATCGGGGTAGCGACGAATCGGGCTGGTGAAATGGGCGTAAGCGTCGTACGACAAACCGAAGTGACCGATATTATCGGGACTATAGACGGCCTGCTGCATGGAACGCAGCAGCATGGTCTGTACTAGCAAGGCATCCGGCCGCGCTTTGATTTTCGGCATCAGTTCGGCGTAATCGGAGGCAGCCGGCTTGTCGCCGCCGCCCAGATTGAGGCCGATCTGTTTGAGGAAAGTCCGCAATTGCGTCAGCTTTTCCTTGGTCGGGCCGGCATGCACGCGATACAAACCGTGATGCTTGTTACGCGCCAGCAAGTCGGCAGCGCAGACATTGGCGGCCAACATGCACTCTTCGATCAGACGATGAGCGTCGTTACGGGTACGCGGCAGGATTTTTTCAATCTTGCCTGCGGCATCGCAGACGATGTAGGTTTCGGTGGTTTCAAAGTCAATCGCTCCACGCGCGTGACGTGCCAGCAACAGGGCCTGAAACACGGCATGCAGGTTCAGCAGATGCGGCACCAGACCGGGGCGCTTGGCGGCTTCCGGTCCCTTGGTGTTGGAAAGGACGGCGGCAACTTCGGTGTAGGTCAGACGTGCGGCGGAGTGAATCACTGCCGGATAGAACTGGTAGGCCTTGATGTCGCCCTTGGCGGTGATGACGGCATCGCATACCAGCGTCAGGCGATCCACGCCGGGATTGAGCGAACATAGTCCGTTGGACAGTTTTTCCGGCAACATCGGAATCACACGACGCGGGAAATACACCGAGGTGCTGCGTTCCAGTGCATCGACATCGAGAGCATCGTTGGGTTTGACATAGTGACTGACGTCGGCAATAGCGACAATCAGACGGTAACCGTTAGCGCGACCGATCTTGACCGGTTCGCAGTAGACCGCATCATCGAAGTCGCGGGCGTCTTCACCGTCGATCGTGACCAGCGGCACGTCGCGCAAATCAACGCGTTCCTGCAAATCAGCGGCACGGACTTCCTTCGGTAGTTTGGCCGAGAGTTTTTGTGCGGCATCGGAGAATTCGTGCGGTACGCCGTATTTGCGCACGGCGATTTCAATTTCCATTCCGGGATCATCGATGTCACCCAGGACCTCGACAATTTTCCCTACCGGCTGCGTATAGCGCGACGGTTGCTCCGTCAGTTGCACGCTGACTACCTGCCCTACCTTGGCCTTGCCCGGAGGCCCCGCCAGCAGGACATCGTGGCCGATGCGCTTATCTTCCGGGGCGACAATCCAGACACCGTTTTCATTAAGCAGGCGTCCGATGACATGGGTATTGGCCCGTGTGACGACTTCAACAATGGTGCCTTCAGGACGACCGCGGCGGTCGGTGCCGATCAGGCGCGCTTTGACGCGATCGCCGTGCATGACCTTTTGCATTTCTTTTTCCGGCAGGAACAGATCCGCACTGGCGTCGTCGGGGATCAGGAATCCGTAGCCGTCGCGATGACTGCTAACGCGGCCTTCGACGAAATTGGGGGAATTCGTTAATTGATAATTGCCAGCCCGGTCGAGTTTGATCTGGCCATCGCGCTCCATTGCATTGAGGCGACGAGTCAAACCATCCATTTCTTCGGGTTTGACGCTTAGCGCGGCAGTCAGTGCAGTGATGTTTTGCGGCTCGGACGAGGTGCGCAGGAGGCCAAGAATTTCTTCGCGGCTGGGGATGGTGTAAGAGTATTGGCTCAAAAGGGTTTCTGCGAGTTATTGTTAGTCAGCTGCAAATCAGCTGGAAATGAGACGGCGGCTTGTGCATTTGCACCTTGCGCCGCAGCGAGTAAGCCTGCGTCATAAACTTCTCTACGCGACCGCCGGGACGTTTGCGTCATGATGCATAGTAGCTGAAAGCTGGATTTCGATCCCATAGCTCGTCAGTGTACCGGACTGCAGCAACATTTGCCTAATCGATGACAAATCAGCGCTTCTCTAAAAAAATAAATGCCGAACTTTGTCGATAACAGCTTGACATTCCATCCACATCAGTTAAAATCGCGTCCTTCACGTAATAGCCCACGTGGCGGAATTGGTAGACGCGCATGGTTCAGGTCCATGTGCCTTAGGGTGTGGGGGTTCGAGTCCCTCCGTGGGCACCAGAATACGAAAGGCCGGTTGATTTGATCAACCGGCCTTTTTCGTTTTTGATGATCCCATCATCTAAAAAATGCCAACACACCTTTGGCCGAGTGGGTGCCGGTTGGGTGATCAGGCAGGCTTACCCAACTTTCGGCATGCGCTTTCCATATAGGGACCGCTCTCGGACTCCCAGGCGCTGCCCGGCGTGATTTGAGCGCAGGTAAGTGTCTTATCGACTATGTTCTTCCAGCGATACCATGGTGCAGAGCCAGCATTTGCAGCCGCACAAACGCTCACCAAAACCAGCAGTGACAAAAATTTGAATTTCATGATGCTCCTTAATGGATGCCAAAAATCGAGTGGAAATGCAAGGCTCTGCGCAGTATTGTACCAATACCGCGAAAGCGACCGAGGCGGTTCTTGCCACCAAGACAATAAATACATACCCCACCACGCAATCTCCGATTGACCTCTTCCCGCATAGCTCGTATGATTCGGCTTCGCTTGAGTTGCCGCGAAATTTTTACGGCAACACATTCAAGCCCACGTGGCGGAATTGGTAGACGCGCATGGTTCAGGTCCATGTGCCTTAGGGTGTGGGGGTTCGAGTCCCTCCGTGGGCACCAAAATACGAAAGGCCGGTTGATTTGATCAACCGGCCTTTTTCGTTATGAGCATCTGACAATCACAATAAAAGAAAGAGCCTGCAGCAGCAGGCCCTCCACGCAAAAATCTTGCACAAAATCACGGTCAGGCTGGCGACTCCCCTTTTTTGATCCAGGCAGCAAGCTGATGTGGACCAAGGCCGTCGTAATCTTCAAACGGCTGGTGTATCCAGGGATTCGTTGGCAAATGCTCACCGTAGTAATCTGGCTCAACCACAGAGCAGGCTTTCCACCAGATCACTGCGGATTTGACTTCCGTCACCGCCGGATAATGTTCCTTCAGATGGGTCTGCACACGCTGCAAAGTCACGCCGGAGTCCACCAGATCGTCGACCAAAAGAATGCGACCACCCAAGCTGCCTTTGGTAATCGTAATGTATTTGGCAATGTCGAGATCACCTCGAACGGTTCCGGCAGACTCGCGATACGAACTCGTCGACAGAATCGCCAGCGGCACATCGAAAATACGCGAAAATACATCGCCCGGCCGTAAGCCGCCACGCGCCAAACAAAGTACCTGGTCGAAGCGCCAATCCGATGCGTGCACTTTCAGCGCCAACTGCTCGATACTGCGATGGTATTGCTCCCAAGAGATCCAGAGATCTTTGTCGTCAGAGATTTTCATTATTTTTGAGCCCGGCTTATGCAGCGCAACCCGTGCGCCGCATACGGTGATTATTTGAATGGATGACGCAACACGATGGTTTCTTCGCGGTCGGGACCGGTAGAAATCATGTCGATAGGAACGCCCACCAGCTCTTCGATACGCTTGATATAGGCGCGCGCAGTAGCAGGCAAGCCTTCTAGCGTTTGAACGCCGACAGTCGACTCCGTCCAGCCTGGCATTTCTTCATAGATCGGCTGACATGCTGCGGCTTCTTCCGCGCCGACTGGAAAAATATCGACTTGCTTACCATTGAAGGTATAGCCAGTGCAGAGCTTGAGTGATTCGAGCCCGTCCAGTACGTCCAGCTTCGTCAGGCACATGCCTGACACGCCATTGATCTGGACCGAACGCCTCAACAGAGCCGCATCGAACCAGCCGCAGCGACGCGCCCGACCGGTGACGGTACCAAATTCATGACCAACACTAGACAAATGTTTGCCAACACCCTCTTCAGTCGACAATTCGGCAGGAAATGGTCCTGAGCCTACACGGGTGGTGTAGGCCTTAGTAATCCCCAGCACATAATGCAACATGCCAGGGCCGACACCTGCACCGGCAGCAGCATTGCCAGCAACGCAATTGCTCGAGGTCACAAACGGATAGGTGCCATGATCGACATCGAGCAGACTGCCTTGCGCGCCTTCAAACAACAGACGAGCTCCATTTTGATGCGCCACATGCAGATCGTTGGAAACATCGCTCACCATAGGACGCAGACGCGGCACATTCGCCAGGGCGTCATCCAGGGCTTTTTGATAATCGACTGGCTGTGTTTTCAAGTACTGGGTCAGCACGAAATTGTGATAGTCCAGATTTTCCAGCAATTTTTCTGCGAACCGTTTTTCATTCAACAGATCGCCAACGCGAATGGCGCGACGGGCGACCTTATCTTCATAGGCTGGGCCGATGCCCTTACCGGTGGTGCCGATTTTGGCTTCGCCACGCGCCGCTTCGCGCGCCACATCCAATGCAACGTGATAAGGCAAAATCAGCGGGCACGCCGCAGAAATTTTCAGACGCGACGCGACCTCTACACCCGCAGCTTCCAGCTTGTCTATTTCGCGCAGCAAATCAGGTACGGACAACACAACTCCGTTACCGATATAGCAGGCGACGCCGGGGCGCATGATGCCGCTAGGAATCAGTTGCAATGCGGTTTTTTTCCCGCCAATCACCAGCGTATGACCTGCATTATGGCCGCCCTGAAAGCGAACTACGCCTTGCGCATGATCCGTCAGCCAATCAACAATTTTCCCCTTGCCCTCATCGCCCCATTGAGTACCGATGACGACGACATTTTTCGCAATATTTTTCTGTGACATAGCTCAACCTACCTGTTTGATAATCCAATTTTTATTATTCCACTCGACCACCCGGTCACAGTCGAATTCGTCCTGATCGTTCTCATGCCCGGGTAAAGTCTGAATGACTGTCTCACCTGCGGCACGCAAGAAGGCAATTTTTTCAAGCAAATCAGCTTGCATGCCCCAAGGTGCGCGTATTGCGCGTTTGCGCTCCGCTCCCGGCATCAATCTGGCCAGCTCCCGCAAGTCCATTGAAAAGCCCGTGGCCGGACGCGCGCGGCCAAAAGCTTCGCCGACATGGTCGTAACGGCCGCCTCGTACTACCGCGTTCGGCAAACCCGGCACGTAGGCGGCGAACATGACGCCGCTGTGATAGTGATATCCGCGCAAATCGGCCAAGTCGACGGTGACGGTAGTAGCACCCCCGGCGAGTTGCACCAGCGACTCCAGTTCATCGAGCGCTCGAGTGATGCCCGGTTTAGCAGGCAGAATTTGTCGCGCACGTTGCAACACAGTGCGATCGCCGTAGAGACCCGGCAATGCCAATAGTGCCGCACGTGTTGTAGCGTCATAGGCAACACTGATGACGTCCAGTTCTGGCAAATCCTTAGACTGGAGCAATTCGAACAGTCGTGCCTCGTCTTTGCTAGCTAAGGAGTCGTCAGCGATTAGCGCCCGCAGTACTCCGACATGACACAAATCCAGACGCACTTGAGTGATACCGGCTAAAGCCAGCGAAGCCAGCGCCAATTGCTGAATTTCGGCATCGGCCTCTAGCCCGGCATGGCCATAGAGTTCTGCACCGATCTGCAAAGGTTCGCGGGTGGCATAGAGCCCGGATGGACGAGTTTGCAGCACGCTTCCTGCGTAGCACAAACGAGTCACGGAATTCCGATTGAGCAAATGCGCGTCGATTCTGGCAACCTGGGTCGTCATATCGGCGCGAATACCCATCGTACGGCCAGATAACTGATCAACCAACTTAAACGTACGCAAATCAGTATCCTGCCCGGCCCCCGTCAACAGCGACTCCAGGTATTCGAGCAAAGGAGGCATGACCAATTCATAACCGTAGAGGCGAAAGTGATCCAGCAGGCCACGCCGTAACTCTTCAATTTTGCGGGCTTCCGACGGCAGGACGTCAGCAATATTTTCGGGCAAAAGCCAATTCGGCATAAGATGAAATCAAACAGGGAAAAAATGTCAGGGTCAGCTTTGGCGCTTTCCGCAAAATAAGAGGCCAGCCCTTAAATCAAATAGGGGCCAGCCTTACCGGGGGGGACTAAAAGTGAGAACTGCCTGCTACGTCATCGGCAACGACAAGTACCGATCGCGAGGCTCTCTTATTTTTTACTACTGCCAGCGGACGCAGTGCCTGATCCCTTGAAGTACTTAAAGAACTCGGAACTCGGATCAAGAACCATAAGATCAGAACGATTTTTGAAGCTGGCGCGATAGGCTTCAAGGCTGCGGTAGAACTTGTAGAACTCCGGGTTCTGACCAAAGGCCTGTGCATAAATTTGCGAGGCCTTTGCGTCACCAATACCACGCGTGCTTTCTGCATCGCGATAGGCTTCCGCTAATATCACTGTACGTTGGCGGTCAGCATCAGCACGGATTTGTTCTGATTCTGCCGAACCAGTGGAACGCAGTTCGTTCGCAACCCGTACGCGTTCTGATTTCATCCGCTCATAAACCGAATTATTAATCTGGTCTACATAATCTACACGTTTGAGACGGACATCAACGATTTCAACGCCGATTTGCTTGGCTTCAGCCGCAACCTTGCCTTTCAAGGCACTCATGACTTTTCCGCGTTCGCCAGAAATAACTTCACGCACCGTGCGCTTGGTAATTTCCTCATTCAATGCAGCCTTAACAATTTGCGACATACGATCCTGAGCTCTCTTCTCATCGCCATTAAAACTGATGAAATAGAGCCGCGGCTCGACAATACGCCATTTGACGAATGCGTCCACAAGGATATTTTTCTTTTCCGCAGTAATGAAGCGGTCAGTATCCGGAGAATCGATAGTCAGGATGCGCTTATCCAGATAAATGATGTTCTGAAATGGCGGTGGCAGTTTGAAATATAGGCCCGGAGTGCTAACTATTTGCTTAATTTCGCCTAGAGCAAAAACAATGGCGTACTGCCTTTGATTCACAACGAACACGGTAGACGACAATAACCAGATAGCAATAATGATGGCAACGACGGCGCTGATAAGTCGGTTCATTTAACGTACCTCCCGATCGCGAGTATCTCTGGCACGAGAGTCTGCCGGATAGGCTACGGCAACCTCCGCAGCACCCACTGCCGCTGGCGTTGGTAAAGTTACCGTTGACTTAGCGGGTTCTGCTGCAGTTTGCGACATCAGCTTATCGAGTGGCAGATAAAGCATATTGCTGCCGTTTTTAGCATCAACCATAACCTTCGTTGTGTTCGCAAATATCTGCTGCATAGTTTCCAAGTACATACGGTCTCTCGTCACGGCAGGAGCCTTTTGATATTCGGTAAGCACTTGTTTAAAACGAGATGCATCACCCTCTGCGTTGGCTACCACGCGTGCACGGTAAGCTCCGGATTCCTCAATCAGACGCGAAGCCGCTCCGCGCGCCTTGGGAATCACGTCGTTAGCATAGGCCTGGCCTTCGTTCTTCAGCCGCTCCCGATCCTGCCCTGCTTTCACCGCATCATCAAACGCTGCCTGCACCTGCTCAGGTGGCTGTACGCCTTGCATGGTCACATTGGTGATTTGCACACCCGATCGGTAGCGATCAAGAATTTGTTGCATCAATTGGCTCACATCCAGCGCCACTTTTTCACGGCCTTCATACAAAACAAAATCCATCTTGCTTTTACCGACAATTTCTCGAATCGACGTTTCCGCAACTTGACCAACCATGTCTTCCTGACCACGATTATTAAAAATCCAGTCAGCGGCATTTTTGAGGGTGTATTGAACGGCAAATTGTATATCGATGATATTTTCATCATCGGTCAGCATCAGAGATTCACGCGGCTGTTTATTTTTCGTGCTGCCACGATAACCAATTTCAACCGTACGCACCTGTGAGACATTCACTGTTTCATGTGACTGAATCGGTGCAGGCCAACGCCAGTTAACGCCCGCCAATGTTGTGTGGCTATAACGGCCAAAGGTCATGACGACACCGGTCTGGCCTTCCTGCACAATGAAGAACCCACTAGCCAACCACAAGACGACGACAACAGCTGCAATCAAGCCGACACCAATACCTGTGCTTTTCATGTCGCGCTTATTAAAGCCATCACCTTGATCGGGTGCGCCGCCCCCTTTTTTCCCGCTCAGCAGCCGGCTCAAGCGCTGATTGAAATCGCGCCACAACTGATCAAGATCAGGCGGGCCATCCGCACGCTGATTGTCACGTTGATTGTCGTTGTTGGGAGCAGGACGTTTTCCATCCTCTTTTGAACCGCGTCCCCATTGAGGATCATTCAAAGAGAATTTGACACCCAGTTTTCTGAATAATGTAACAAGCATTAGTTGCAATCGGCTTAATGAAAATAGGTGGAATGCTCATGTGAGCCTTTACTACCATAGCTAAAACTATGGCCTTGCACTATTTATCTGTAGTAATTGTTACAGTTTTCGATGCTTATAATGCCCGCCTGCAAGGCTGCTCAGGTGGACAGATTTTCTACTACATTGCCTGCCGACGAGCGAGCCGCACTTTGAACGTTCCTTGCCTTGAGCACATCACTAACGGCAAATCGCAAAAAATCCAGACCTGCACCCGTTTTTGCGCTAGTGAAAACCCGATGAATTCTATCATATTCATCTCTTTCAATCCCCGGCTCCAAACCTGCCGCATCAATCTTGTTCCAAACTAAAATCTGAGGAATATGATCTGCCCCGATTTCCTTGAGTACCAGATTGACCTGCTCAATCTGCTCCATTCGAACCGGGCTGGCCGCATCGACCACATGCAACAACAGATCGGCATGAATAGTTTCTTCCAGCGTCGCTCGAAAAGCGGCGACTAGCTGATGCGGGAGCTCCCTGATGAAACCGACCGTATCCGACATGACGACGTGACCAGCCTCCCCCAGATAGACCCGACGGGAAGTCGTGTCTAAAGTTGCAAACAATTGATCCGCAGCGTAAACGCCGGCTTTAGCCAGCGCATTAAAGACTGTGGATTTCCCCGCATTGGTGTACCCGACCAGAGACACAGAAAAAGCTGCGCTGCGACCACGAGCACGGCGCTGAGTAGCATGCTGGCGACGCAATTTTTCTTGCAGTGCGCGCAAAGCCTTAACTCGTTCGCCAATCAGTCGCCGGTCAGTTTCCAGCTGTGTTTCTCCCGGCCCACGCAAACCAATACCGCCTTTTTGCCGCTCCAGATGGGTCCAACCACGAATCAATCGGGTCGACAAGTGTTGTAACTGAGCAAGCTCAACCTGAACTTTACCCTCGTGACTCTGGGCTCGCTGGGCAAAAATATCCAGGATCAGGCTAGTACGATCAAGAACACGAATATTGAGTACGCGCTCAAGATTGCGTTGTTGCGCCGGCGACAAAGCATGATTGAAAATCACGATATCGAGGCCAAGCTCAACAACCGCATCGGCGACCTCTTGAGCCTTACCGGAACCCACAAACAAAGCCGCATCAGGACTTGAGCGCTTACCCGTAATGGTCGTCACGGGTTGGGCGCCAGCGGACTGAGCAAGCAGGAATAACTCATCCAGACTAGCGGCAAAATCACCCTTGCCAAAATCTAGTCCTACCAGTGCAGCGCGCATCTTAATAAACGGAAATATTACTGGACACATCACGGCTAAATTGTCGACCAATCGGGGAGACAATGGCGGATGCGCCAGTAGGGGAAAATACCATTGACCTGATTACTCAGCTTCCGGGGTATCTAAATTGAGAGTAACTGCACGAGCAGGAACTACGGTTGAAATAGCGTGCTTGTAAACCATTTGGGTAACGGTGTTGCGCAGCAATACCACATACTGATCAAACGACTCAACATGACCTTGTAATTTAATACCATTAACGAGGTAAATCGAAACGGGTACGTGTTCTTTCCTCAAGGCGTTGAGAAATGGGTCTTGTAACAATTGCCCTTTGTTGTTGCTCATGACTGCTCCACTATGTTGTTGTGAACTGAAGATTTGGAGGCACTTTATGAAAAATCAAGTGCTACTGGGATAATGACTAGCATCTAATGAAAAATGCACCGAGATTAACCAGTAAAAAATAAATATCACACTGAAAATTAAATTTATTTTTCCTGGCGCGAAAATGGATTTTTACTGGATCTAAACTCGATACGTAATGGAGTACCCACAAGCGAAAAAGTTTCACGGAAGTGTTTTTCAAGATATCTTTTGTAGTTATCTTCTATCGACTCTAATGCGTTGCCGTGAATCACAACAATCGGTGGATTCTGTCCACCTTGATGGGCATAGCGCAATTTAGGCCTGATAGAGCCCTTCCGGCGCGGTTGCTGATGCTCTACAGCCTCAATCAATGCGCGTGTCAATTTAGGCGTAGTCAGATTAGCCGTAGCGGCTTCATACGCAGAATTGATTGACTTCATCAACGGCGCAATACCCGTTGATTTCAATGCCGAAATGAAATGGGTTTTCGCAAACGAAAGAAAACTCAGTTTGCGATCCATGTCTACCTTGACCAGATCGCGTTGCTCACTTTGCAAGCCATCCCACTTATTGACGGCAACGACCAGTGCACGCCCACTTTCGAGAATAAATCCGGCAATGTGCGCATCCTGCTCAGAAATATCCTGCTGCGCATCCAATAACAGGACGACGACATTCGCCTCAGAAATAGATTGCAGTGTCTTGACCACTGAGAATTTTTCGATTGCTTCAAATACCTTGCCACGGCGCCTGATACCCGCAGTATCGATCAAGGTGTATTTTTTACCCTCTCGCTCGAAGGCAATTTCAATCGAATCGCGAGTCGTTCCGGGCATGTCGAATGCGATCACACGCTCTTCACCAAGCAAGGTATTGACCAAGGTCGACTTACCCACATTTGGCCGCCCTACGATGGCGATTTTGATACCGGAATCAGTCTTAACGGCTTCCTCGGTATCCGTGCGCTGCGAAAAAGCCACCTTCAGCGCCTCTTCGACTAAATCGACAACTCCATCGCCATGCGCAGCAGAAATAACATAGGGGTCACCCATACCGAGCTCATAGAAATCAGCTGTTACAGCCGTATATCTCATGCCCTCAGCTTTATTCACCACCAACATGACGGAGCGTCCCGATTTCCGCAGGAAATCAGTAATGGTTTTATCGTGAGGCGTTAGACCTTGTCGGCCATCGACAATAAACACCACCACATCAGCCTCAACCACTGCCTGCTTGGTCTGCTTAGCCATTTCATACATGATGCCTTCTTTGGCAACCGGCTCGAAACCACCGGTATCAATGACCAAAAACGGCACCTCTCCTACACGACCTTCACCGTAATGACGATCACGTGTCAAACCAGGCATATCGGCAACCAGCGCATCGCGTGAGCGAGTGAGCCGATTGAACAGCGTCGATTTACCGACATTAGGACGACCTACCAAGGCGATTACCGGCTTCATTTTTTTTTACTGGACTGCCAAGGCAACCACGGTTCCTGCTTGAGTTTGAAAAACGACAATATTGTCGGCTGCGACCGGATTGGCCACAATTGCACTGCCATCAGTTGCTGTTCTGGCAGCAAAAGCACCGTCTTCGCGCGACAGGAAATGCACATACCCCTGATAATCGCCGACAGCTACTGTATTACGGAAGGAAACCGGAGCAGACAGCTGCCGATAAGCCAGCTTGTTATTGCGCCATAATGCGGCGCCGGTATCACGCGCAAACTCGACTACAGCGCCTTTTTCATCCGCCGCGAAAACAAAGCGCTCGTCAATCCCGAGACCCACATCACTGGAAAAATCTTTGATCCAGCGTAGCGCCCCATTGGCAACATCGAAACAACCAATACGACCTTGATAGGCCACGGCGCAAATATCTCGTCCGATCAGCGCAGGCATTCCTGACACATCGGAAATACGCTCCAGTTCGGTAGTTCCGCGTGGGTCGCCAACCGGAATTTCCCAGCGCGCACCACCGTTGTTCAATGCCAATGCGCTCAGCTTGCCTCCAGGCAAGGCGACGAAAGCAGTTTGTGCCGCCATGGCAATGCCGGGCGCAGTGCGCAAAGTCAGCGCAGGAGCAGCACGTACGGCACTCCAGCGTCGCTCACCTGTGCTCGCATCGTAAGCAGTAATGTGATTATCCATACTGCGTACAACGACCAGCTCCTGGCCAACTGCCGGAGCCGAAAGAACAACGCTAGGCCCCTGTGCTCTCCAGCGTTCCTTGCCATTGGAATCAAACGCCAGAACAACGCCCTTTTCACCCACGACTACCGTTGTATTACCATCGCTGCCAACCCCGGCAGTCAATGACATGCCCGCATTGATACGCCACACTTCCGCGCCTGTTGCCACATCGAGCCGCACTACGTTCCCGTTAGCGGCTGCTGCATAAATGCTGCCAGCGGCAAATGCCGGAGAAAAAACAAAACTATCAGACTTTCCGACGCTGCGACTCCACACCGTCTTGAGCGTTTCCGTCGATTTAAAGTCGGTCAGCGGCGTAGGCGGGTTTGATTCTTTTTTTCCAGCAAACAGAGATGAGTACAAGGAACAGCCCGACAGCATTACCACTGCCGTCAACATCATCCCTGTCGCAGAAAATTTTGCTGCTTTTTTAACTGTATTACGCATGAGATTCCCTTTATTGCCCCGGTATTCCACCGCAGCCGATCGTCCGGTCTTGATTAAGCTGCAGACTTCGCCGTAGCACCGCCAACCGCATCCAGTTTCAGTTGTATCAATTGCCGAGCAGGGTCTTTTTGCTCGGTGTGATCAAGAGCCGATTGGTACTCTGTACGGGCAGCATCATTTTTGTTTTGCGCCGCAAGCAAGTCCCCCTTGCGATCGGAGACAATACCAGCGAACTGCTTCGGAAAATCTCCCGACAGCACTTTCAGACCCTCGTCGTACGCCTTCTCGTCCAGCAGAACCCCCGCCAGACGCACAGCAGCAATCGCCTTGTACTCGGAATCACGGGCATGGTCGATCGTCCATTGCAGTTGCTTTTTGGCTCCTGCCGCATCGTTGGCATCGAAAGCCGACTTGGCTGCCACCAATGCACTCATTTGCGCATAGGAAGTACCGCTGAATTTTTCTTCCATATCGCCAGCAGCACGCTGCACTTTGACATTGTCTTTGGCCGCAACGGCTTTTTGCTGCTCCTCATACAACTGCGATGCCTGTCGTGACTGGCCGCGCTGATAATAATTCCAGCCGCTCCATGAGGCGTACGCCACCAGCGCAACGATGAGCAGCCAGGTAAGCGCATTGCCAAAACGCCGCCACCAATCCTTGATGGATGCCAATTGCTCTTGTTCGTCTAAATCAAATGCCATTTTGGTATCGTCCTGATCACGAAGGATCATCTATCTGTATTTATCGGGTAAGTCGTCGGGTAAAACACACTAATGATTAGTGATGGCAGTGGGCATCGTGCACGTGTTCATCGCCGCCGCTGGCGCCAACGATTTCGTCCACCAGGAAATCCGGTACCGCATCAAATGCGACCGTGGATTGTTGCCCGTCACCGTCGCGCAGATGCTTAATGGTGGCGGTGTTTGCGGCAATTTCGTCTTCGCCTAGTATGACGGCAAACGCTGCGCCGCTCGTATCCGCTTTTTTCATCTGGGCCTTGAAGCCGCCGCCTGCGTTTGACGCTGCGCAATGTAGCACAACATCCAGCCCTGCATTGCGCAATCTTTCTGATAATACAAATGCCTGCAACTGCGCAGCCTCTCCTTGATGAACCAGGTAGACGTCGCACTGATTGGGCTGATGCTGCTCGCCATTGGCTTTCATCAGTTCAAGAACGCGCTCCACTCCCATGGCAAAACCGCAGGCCGGAGTGGGTTTTCCGCCAAAGGTTTCGATCAATGGATCGTAACGACCACCACCACAAATCGTGCCTTGCGAACCCAGCTGGTCAGTCACCCATTCGAATACGGTGCGGTTGTAGTAATCCATGCCGCGCACCAGACGAGGGTTGATAGTGAACGGCACATTGTTGTGATTCAGAATTTTTTGCACGCCGTCGAAATGCGCGCGCGACTCCGCACCAAGGTAATCGAGCAGTTTGGGCGCAGCGTCCACCATCTCTTGCATCGCGGGATTTTTAGTATCGAGAATCCGCAGCGGGTTCGAATGTAGTCGCCGCTGCGCATCGGTATCGAGCAAATCCTGATGCTGTTCGAAATAGGCAATCAGATCAATGCGGTGCTGGCTGCGCTCGGCTGCGTCACCAATCGAGTTGAGTTGCAGTTTGACGTCGGTCAGACCGAGGTCGTCCCACAGGCGCAAGCAAAGCATGATGAGTTCGGCATCAATATCCGGACCGGTAAAACCCAGCGCTTCGGCACCGATCTGGTGAAACTGCCGGTAGCGTCCGCGTTGCGGCCGTTCATGACGAAACATCGGGCCGCTATACCACAGCCGTTTCGGGCCGTCATAGGTCAAATTATGTTCGATAGCGGCGCGCACGATACTCGCGGTGCACTCGGGGCGCAGAGTGAGAGCGTCGCCATTCATTGAATCGGTGAAGGAATACATTTCCTTTTCAACGATATCGGTCACTTCACCGAGGCCGCGTGCGAACAAAGCAGTCGGCTCGACTATAGGCGTGCGGATCTGTTGAAAGCCATAGCTTTTCAATACTGTCTGCACGGTATTTTCAAAGAGTTCCCACATTGGGGCGTCGCTGGGCAGGATGTCATTCATTCCTTTCACGCCCACGATTTTGTCGATTTTTTTAATGTCTGCCATGCTTTTACTGATGTTAATCCTGATGATGAAGTACTGGTTCTACCCCGGCCTTCGACTCAAAAAGTATCGGGGGGGGGGAAGATAAATAGGCTTGTCTATCCGTTTATGCAGTCTGCTTGCCGTAATGCGAGCGCACGTAATCGAGCACGATAACCTGGAATTCTTCAGCGATATGTTCGCCGCGCAAGGTCATGCGTTTTTCGCCATCGATAAAAACCGGCGCTGACGGCAACTCCCCTGTGCCAGGCAAGCTGATACCGATGTTGGCATGTTTAGATTCGCCAGGTCCGTTGACAATACAACCCATGACGGCGACATTCATGCCCTCCACACCCGGGTATTCCCCTTTCCACTGCGGCATTTGATCGCGCAGGAAAGTCTGTATTTTGTCAGCCAGATCCTGAAACACTGTCGATGTTGTGCGTCCACAGCCAGGACAGGCAATTACCATGGGAGTGAACTTGCGCATCCCCATCGTTTGTAAAATTTCCTGACCGACAATCACCTCACGAGTACGGTCGCCGCCCGGTTCCGGGGTCAGCGAAATGCGAATGGTATCACCGATGCCCTCTTGGAGCAGTACTGCCAGCGCGGCAGTAGAGGCGACGATGCCCTTGCTGCCCATACCGGCTTCAGTCAATCCCAGGTGCAGCGGATAATCACAGCGGCGCGCCAACTCCCTATAGACGGCAATCAGATCCTGCACACCCGAGACTTTGCAAGACAAAATAATTTTATCGCCGGCAAGTCCGATTTCTTCAGCACGTTGCGCATTTTCGATGGCGGAAGTGACCAGCGCTTCATACATCACCGTCTGCGCCGACCAGGGCGCACTACGCGCAGCATTTTCGTCCATGATGCGCGCCAGCAAGGCCTGATCCAGACTGCCCCAATTGACGCCAATGCGTACCGGCTTGTCGTATTTGCAGGCGATCTCGATCATTTGCGCAAATTGGGTATCGCGCTTGGCACCCTTGCCCACGTTACCCGGATTAATACGGTACTTGGATAAAGCCCGGGCGCAATCAGGGAAATCCTGGAGCAGCGTATGACCGTTGTAGTGGAAATCACCTACCAGGGGAACGTCGATCCCCATGCGATCGAGCTGCTCGCGAATGGCCGGCACTGCGGCTGCCGCCTCGGCGTTATTGACGGTAATGCGTACCAGCTCGGACCCGGCAAGTGCGAGCGCTTTAATCTGCACGGCGGTACCGATAGCATCCGCCGTATCGGTATTCGTCATCGACTGCACGACCACCGGGGCGCAACCACCGACAACGATTTCGCGCTCGCCATAACGAATCACTGCCCTGCGGCGTTGATGTCGCTCAAGAGGACCGGAGGCAATAGCAGAAGATAAAGGCATGGCGTTATTCCAGATTGAGATGCGCGACGTTGTTCGTGTTACCGGTCTTCAAATCAAGCGGTACGCCGCGCAATGTGACGTCGATACCAGAAACATTTCCCACCACCATGCTTACCGGTTGATCAATATCGAATGATTCGGTGGTTCCTGCCTTCAATAAGCGCGAGACCAGCGTGCTTTTATCGGCTCGACGAATTTCCACCCATGTATCCACTCGGACAACCATATTCAGTTTGCCGGAGGTTGTTTTTAATGCGGCAGCGACTTTCACCGGCATTGTCGCAGGAATAGTGGCGGTTGTCGGTGCGGCAACCGTAGCAGCCGGGGCTGGCATGACAACATTGGGAGTCTCTGGAGTGCTTGCACTCGAAACCGGATTTGCTGACGCCTTATTTTCTACGGCGCTGCTTGCCGGAGGGGGTTCGGTTTCTTTCAATGCATTGCTGCTAGCAATTTCAGGCAGATCGGAGGCTGACTCAGTGGATTCGGCAGAGGCAATCGTCAAAGGATGCTCAGTGGAAGGCGATTGACTGGCAGACAACCAATCCATAGGATGAAACGCTCCCAGTACCCCGGTTCGCTCAACCGCCACTATGGCAGCCAGGGCCAGGACGACTACGGCCAGCACCCAAAGCCATAACCCGCTTCGATGCGTCCCCAGAGGCAACGGTGACTCTGAAAATGGCGTAGCTAGCATGCGATGCGGGACAAACGATTGCACCGAGGCGGTCGGATTTTCCGGCAAGGTCGCGACTAAAGGAGCGGCATCCAAATCAAGAAACTTAGCGTAAGTCCGCAAAAAACCACGTGTTACCACCGCGCTAGGCAAGGATGCGTGATCATCTGACTCAAGTGCCACGATCTGACGCGTCGACATCTTCAGCTGACTTGCCACTTGCTCTACCGTCCAGCCCTTGGCTTGCCGCCGCGCCGTAAGTACGGCTCCCGGAGAAACCGGAGGCGCAGTTGCAAGGGATTCGTTTATCTGCTCTTCACTCATCAAAAACTCCACGTCTGTGCGCCGCATATTGAGTCGAGGCGGGATATTGGCGGTCCAGCAATGCCACCACTTGCACCACTCCAGCCCGATTATCCAGCTTGTGCTCTGCGTAGATGACCCGCCAAAGCAGCGACGCGGTCAAATTCAATTTTTCATCATCACGGCGTTCTACGTACATTTGTCCCAACTGTGCGTTAATTTGCCGATGCATAGAATCATGGCTTAAAGCTTGCGAAAAATATCGTTGAGCCGCGTCGCTATTGCCACCTGTCAGACTACAGAGTCCGATATTGCTCAATGCATTGGCCGTAGTGAGGCAGGATGGCAGATGCAATGAAGCGCGCGTAGCGCGCGCTTCGGCTGCCGGCTTGTCAACCGGAGCGGCACATCCGAAAAGAAGGAAGAGGCCAAGCGCGAAAAACAGCGCGCTCAATCTGAGCTGCGTTTGACGCATCACCCCTCAACCTCGACCAAACGGCCAAAGTTAGGTCCGAATTTTTGCTGGTATTCAGCCATTTTCTGCATCCGCTCTTGCACCTTCGTTCTATCCTGTACCTCACCGGCCAATTGTCCGCAGGCCGCATCGATATCGTCCCCACGCGTCTTGCGTATCGTGGTGATAATGCCTGCGTCCATCAAAATTTGCGCGAAGGCTTTGATACGCGGATTAGGCGAACGAGTCAGTCCCGATTCAGGGAAGGGATTAAAAGGAATCAGATTGAATTTGCATGAAATTGCAGTAGCGCCGGTCTGCACCAGCGCCACCAGTTCACGCGCATTGCTGTCGCTATCGTTGACGCCATCCAGCATGCAATATTCAAAAGTCACGAAATCGCGCGGCGCAAACTCCAGGTAACGCTGGCAGGCCGCAAACAATTCGCGCAAGGGATGTTTTTTATTGAGTGGGATCAGGCTGTCACGTAAGGCATCGTTGGACGCATGCAGCGACACAGCCAGCGCGACGGGGCACTCCTGCCCCAAGCGGTCAATCATCGGCACCACACCGCTGGTAGACAGTGTCACGCGACGGCGGGATAAGCCATAGGCATTATCATCCAGCATCAGCTTCAAGGCAGTAACGGTAGGCTCAAAATTGAGCAGCGGCTCACCCATCCCCATCATGACGACGTTGGTAATTTGTCGTTCGCCCTTGGGACCGCCTTCGATACCCTTGGTCCGACGCAAAGCAAATTCGGCCATCCATAACTGTCCGATAATTTCGGAGACAGTCAAATTACGGTTAAATCCCTGCTTGCCGGTGGAGCAAAAACGGCAATTGACGGCACAACCGGCCTGAGTCGAAATACACAAAGTACCTCGCGACTCTTCTGGAATAAATACGGTTTCAACGGCATTTCCCTGACCGACATCAACCAGCCATTTGCGTGTGCCATCGGTGGACGTGTGATCACTAATAACGGCAGGGGCCAGAACCTTGGCGCGCGTCGCCAGCTTGTCGCGCAGCGATTTGGCCAGATCGGTCATCTGGGTAAAGTCAGCAACGCCGAATTGATGTATCCAGCGCTGTAATTGTTTGGCGCGAAACGGCTTCTCACCCAACTCGCCGCAATAAGCGACCAGTTGTGCAGGGTCAAGATCCAGCAAGTTGGTGAGAGCAGTCATGGCAGCTTATGTCTTGTTCGTGACCGCACTGAAGTTTTTCAGTGCGGTAGTGATGCATCGCTTAACGCGAGTAGATGTTCAGCGCAGGGAAGAAATAAGCAATTTCAGTTTGTGCTGTATCAGCTGCATCGGAGCCATGTACGGCATTGGCATCGATCGAATCAGCGAAATCGGCACGGATAGTACCTTTTTCTGCTTTTTTAGGATCAGTAGCGCCCATCAGGTCGCGATGCGTCAATACAGCAGACTCGCCTTCCAGCACTTGCACACTGACAGGACCGGAGATCATGAAGTCAACGAGGTCCTTGAAGAAAGGACGTGCGCTATGCACTGCGTAAAAGCCTTCCGCCTCAGCACGGGACAAATGAATCATGCGCGTGGCGATAATTTTCAGGCCTGCGTTTTCGAAACGGGTGTAAATCTGACCGATCACGTTTTTTGCTACTGCGTCCGGCTTGATAATCGACAGGGTGCGTTCAATTGCCATTTGTAAAAACTCCAATAAAAAGAAAGGGTTAAAGCTATTGTCAAACAATTCACTCAACCTTTGATTCTATCATGGAATACCCTGTTAAGACAGGATCAAACCAGTTCCAATAAGACCCCTCCCCAGTCAATTAGATGGAACGCCACGCCCTATCCGCTGTCTTCTTCATGGGCATGTTATCCTTCAAGGGCAGTATCATAATGAACTGGAGAAATTTTATGGATCAAAATCTACAACGCTCATACGGCACCTTAGGCGTCAACTCGCAAGTACGCCATCAAGTGCTGCGCAATACCTATTGGTTGCTGGCAATTTCAATGATTCCTACCGTATTTGGCGCATGGCTTGGGGTACAGATGCACTTCAGTCTGTTTGCAGGCAGCCCGATGATTGGTTTTGTAATATTCATGGCAATCGCGTTTGGCTTTTTCTATGCCATCGAAAAAACCAAAGATTCCGGACTAGGCGTCGCCGTGTTGCTCGGCTTCACGTTTTTCATGGGCTTAATGCTGTCCAGACTGATCGAGTACACCCTCGGCTATTCGAACGGCGGCACGCTGATCATGACCGCGTTCGGTGGAACTGCGTTGATCTTTGGTGTCATGGCTACCGTGGCAACCGTGTCCAAGCGGGATTTTTCAGGGATGAGCAAATGGCTGTTTGCCGGCTTGCTGGTGATTGTCGTTGCCTCGCTGGCAAATATATTCCTGCAATTGCCGGCACTACAACTGACCATCTCGGTCGTGGCCATCGCCATTTTTTCCGCATACATTCTGTATGACGTTCAGAGCGTCATCAACGGCGGCGAAACTAACTACATTTCGGCCACATTGCGCATCTATCTGGATGTCTACAATGTCTTCGTCAACTTACTGTCGATACTGGGCCTGATGAGCGGGCGACGCGACTAAACTCCCTCACTCAACGCCAATGCCGTTCAGCCCTGCTGAGCGGCATTTTTTTATGCCCAACGGAAAAGCGTCCATCGGGATGTGGCAACCAGTCAATCAGCCGATGAGATCAAACACAGCAATCGACTCCACATGCGCCGTATGCGGAAACATGTTCACCACGCCCGCATGCGTCAGACGATAAGCGCCCTGCTCGACCAACAAGCCCGCATCGCGCGCCAGACTCCCCGGATTGCAAGACACATAGACAATGCGCTGCGGTTTCAACTCAGGATGCAAAGCGCCCAACCCGACAATCGCCTTGCAAATTTCAAACGCACCTTCCCGGGGAGGATCAATCAGCATGCGGTCGAATTTGCCTAATGCAACCAAGTCTTCCGTCGTCGCCTCGAACAAATTGCGGCAATGAAAAACTGTTTTCTCTTCCAGCCCATTGAGGCGAGCATTTTCAAGCGCACGGACAGTTAAAGCCGTACTTCCCTCAATCCCCACCACAGCGCTGGCTTGAGTGGCAATAGGCAAAGTGAAATTACCCAAACCACAAAACAGGTCCGCCACCCTATCCTGTGCTTGCACATCAAGCAGACGCAGGGCTTTGGCGACCAATACCCGATTGATCTGATGATTGACTTGCGTGAAATCAGTAGGACGAAACGGCATGCGGATACCAAAATCCGGCAAGGTATAGTGCAATTGCGTTTGCGCCGGATAGTAGGGATAAGCACTGTCTGGCCCCTGCGGCTGCAACCACCACTGGACAGCATGCAAATCGGCAAAAGCATGCAGCACACCCTCGTCGCCCTCACCCAGCGGAGCCATGATGCGCAACACCATGATCGTGACCGGCTTGCCATCCTCCTCGCCAATCGCCAGTTCGATCTGCGGCAAATGATCGACAATCGTCAGGCTTTCAATCAGGCGACGAAGGGGTATCAATAGAGCTGACACATTGGGCGGCAAAATAGCGCAGCTGCTCATGTCCGTAATGAAGGCAGATTTTTTTTCGTGAAACCCGACCAGCACCCCGCCGCGTTTTTTGACATTACGCACGGAAAGCCGCGCACGGTAGCGATAACCCCAGGTGGGCCCATGAATCGGGCGCATCATCATGTCCGGCCTGACCTTGCCAATGTGCGCCAGACTATCCTCAAGCGCCCGCTGCTTGACTGCGACCTGAGCCGCCGGCTCAAGGTGCTGCATCGCGCATCCGCCGCACATGCCGAACGCCGGACACCGTGGCGTGACTCGCTGCGACGAAGGATGCAGCAAGGCCGTCATATTGGCGGCCTCCCATTTAGCTTTTTTACGAAAAGAATGAAATGCTACCCGTTCGCCGGGTAATGCTCCCTCGACAAACACCACTTTACCGGGAGACCCGTCTTCATTGGCCAGATGGCCAATGCCACGGCCTTCCATGTCAAGCGATTCGATATCGAGAATAGATTGCGTCAGAATAGATTGCGTCGGCATACGCTTACTGTGCAGGAAGGAATCGGGAAGGATCAACCGGCTTCCCTTGCTGGCGAATTTCAAAATGGAGTTTGACGCTATCGCTGTCAGACTTACCCATCTCGGCAATTTTCTGTCCCTTGGTGACCATTTGCCCCTCTTTGACCAAAATCGTTTTGTTGTGTGCGTAAGCCGACAACACATTATTGGTATGTTTGATGATCACCAGATTGCCATAACCCCTAATGCCGCTACCGGCATACATGACCTTCCCGTCTCCGGCTGCCATGATTGCCTGACCTTCTTTGCCGGCAATATCGAGCCCTTTTTTGCCGGAAGCATATGTTCCGACCACCTTGCCATCGGTCGGCCATATCCAGGTCACAGGAGCCTCTTCCTGTGATGTTTTATCTGCCGGTTGCGGCGCAATCTCAGGTTTAACCGATACCGGTGCCGGAGCAGCGCTTGGAGCAGCATCCGGTTTTTCGAGTTCAGCCAATGTACTTTCCGAATAAGGGCGCTTATCGCCCCGAGGTCCCGTCTTGTTGACGGAGGCGGCCGCCGCCGAATTCTGCGCCCCAAGCTGTTTAACCTCCACACCGGAAGCCGCGACAGACACTGCTGCGGTCTGAGGCGCACCGGCATCAGGCGGCATAACCCGCAATACCTGATCGACTTTAATATCATTGGGGTTATTCAGGTTATTCCACGCCACCAGATCGCGATAGCTTTGCCCGAACTGAACCGCAATCCGCAACAGACTATCGCCCTTCTTTACGGTGTAATAGCCGGGACTATTCGCCAGCCGCGACTCACCGCTGGCAGCCGACGACTTCGACGCATCGGGATTGGGTGCCGCGTTACGATCAATAACAGGAGCGGCGATGCGCGGAGTAGTCGTGCAGGCTGCAAGCAGACTCATGATTACTGCGGGCAACAAAAAACTGGTTTTTTTCATTCTGGTTACTTTATTTAGACAATGCTGAGGTCGACGCGGAGCTCGCCTCAGAGTTCAGTGACAGTTCATAGACAATATATTGGCACGTCAGACCACTTTCCTCACAGGAAAGCAGCCGACAGCGACTATTTTTCAGACGGCAATCTGGAAGCCCGTTGAGTACCGGCCATCATACGATGCCCGGCCGGAGCGGCACGAAATGACATTCTTCCATCGTTTCGTTAGTCCACTCAAATTTGCTGATGCGCCGAATCAACTGCAGCACCTGGTGCCGTCCTCCGACAGGCGCAATCAGCCTGCCGCCGATGGTGAGTTGCTCCAGCAACGTCTGCGGCACCTCCATCCCTGCCGCCGCGAGGATAATCCCGTCGAATGGCGCAGCCTGAGGCAAACCCAGCATACCATCTCCATACTGCAGTCTCAGATTGGCAATACGCAAAGGACGAAGATTGGTTTTGGCCAGTTCATGCAGCGGCCTGATCCGTTCTATCGAATACACCTCTTTCGCCACCTGCGACAATACCGCCGCCTGATACCCACAACCGGTCCCGATTTCCAGCACTTTATCGAGTTCTTTTCCACCACCCGTTTCGCGCAGGATTTCAATCATGCGCGCCACAATATAGGGCTGGGAAATGGTTTGATGGTGACCGATCGGCAGTGACGCATCGATATACGCCTGGCTAGACAAGCCCGGCTCCATGAATAAATGACGCGGCACCGCTTCCATCGCCGCCAGTACTTTCGCATCTTTAACCCCCTGCCGCGCCACCCGCGCGACCATCGCTTTTCGCACCGCTTCCGACACCATCGAATTCGAGCGGCTGGGCGCCGTAGCAGAAGAGACCTGAGTCACCGGCAAGGACGACGAGCGCGACGTTACCAATGAACGCGGCGGCGCCGGTGTCGCTGCGGTAAGCGGCCCTGATGTCGGTTTAGATGTGGGTCTGAGTGCATTAACCGCTGCCTGCGTCACCGACGTGCCGGGTCGCATTCCTTGCTGCGCGGCATTTCTGGTTGCGGTTTGGGGGGTGGCAGTCCTGCCGCTGTCGGTGGAACCGCGCGTCTTGGTCGTCACTACCGACGACAGAGTCAAAGGAAAACGGCTCGATTTACCGGTCACTCCAGATCTCTCTTCAAGGCATTGAGCTGCAAATTATGCGTCAGGTCGATCTGCAAAGGCGTGATGGACACATGGCCTTGAGCAACCGCATGAAAATCAGTGCCTTCTCCGGCATCCTTGGCCCCACCAGCGGGGCCGATCCAATAGAGATCTTTGCCGTAGGGATCGCACAATTTAAACACTGGCTCGGACATATGCCGCTTGCCAAGTCGGGTAGCCAGCGCTGGTTTCAGCTCGGCGTAAGGAAGATTCGGAATGTTGACGTTGAGCAAAAATGGTTTATCCAACTGCTCGAAGCGTCGCTGCACCAACTCGCGCGCGATACGTGCGGCGCTGGCCAGCTCTTTCCACCCCTTGTCTGCCTGTGAAAAGGCCATCGCAGGAATGCCGAAAAGAAAGCCCTCCGTGGCAGCAGCGACGGTTCCCGAATACAAAGTATCGTCGCCCATGTTCTGGCCTTGATTGATGCCGGAAACAATCAGATCCGGCATTTTGTCCATCAAGCCGGTTAAGGCGATGTGCACGCAATCGGCAGGCGTCCCGCTGACGAAATACACCCCGTTTTCGGTCTGTTCGACCACCAGCGGATGGTGCAGTGTCAGGGAATTGGAACTGCCGGAGCGATTGCTGTCGGGGGCTACCACGGTGATGTCAGCAATGGCGGCAAGTGCATCGGCCAGTGCGATGATGCCCGGAGCCAGATAGCCGTCGTCATTACTGATGAGTATATTCATGTAAGCATTTTACCCGAAGCGTCATCGAAATTTAACGGCAAATAGCATCAGCAAAAGCGCAAGGTTAAACAGCACTGCACTACTTGCCTGAACCACGTTAAATACGGTGAGTTAAGTACAGAGAACCAGGCAATGAATTAATCAAAGACTCGCCCCCATTTTCAGGGCGACAAGTCCGTCGGCGCAGGAATGGCGGTAACGGTAGCGGCATCAGCAGTACGGCGCGAGAAAAATTCCTGCACGGCACCGATTTCACGCGTACGTTTGAACGGCGGCAAACTTTGCCAGATACGGCGACCATAGCCCTTGGAAATGAGGCGCGGGTCGCAAATCATCAGCACTCCGCTATCGGTCTCGTCGCGAATCAAACGCCCTGCGCCCTGCTTCAGATTGATGATGGCGGCCGGCAACTGATGATGCATGAAACCGTTCAAGCCCTTTTTCTCCAGTTCGCCGATACGCGCCGCCAGCACCGGATCGTCAGGCGGGGCAAACGGCAGCTTGTCGATAATGACCAGCGACAAAGCATCCCCGCGCACATCGACGCCCTCCCAGAAACTCTGGCTACCGATCAGGACTGCGTTACCGCTGGCGCGGAAACGATCCAGCAATTCGGTACGGCCGACATCCCCCTGCACCATCAGCGGGTACGTCAGTCCCCGCGCCGCAAATTCGGTACGCAAGCGTTCGGCAACGCGATTGACTGCGCGCAAGGTCGTGCATAAAAAGAAGGTGCGACCACCGGCGGCTTCAATCGCGGGGAGCGCGGCATCCACCACCGCGTCCGTATAGTCCGGCGATTGCGGCTGCGGCAAGCCGGACGGCACATATAGCAGGCCCTGATTTTCATAATCGAAGGGACTGGGCCAGGACTGCGCTGCCTCATCCCACAAGCCCATCTGCGAGGTGTAATGCTCGAAATCGTTTTTGACCGCCAGCGTCGCAGAAGTAAAAATCCAGGCACGCGGCACGCCTTCGCGCTGCTTGTTGAAAATCGGCGCAATCGACAAGGGCGTCCTGTGCAATTGCAGCGAAGCCGAATAGGCTTCCACCCACAGCACATGACCGGCATCGGCCTCGGCAGTTGCCGCCGCCTTGTTGTCGGTCGGTTTCCAGTTATCGAGCTGCGTCGCCAGCACGATGGCGCGGCTGCGGCACTGCTCTATCGTTTCGGCGCGCTCGGCCTGCTTCTCCAGCGTCTCCAGCATGACGTGGAGGCTGCTCTTGAGTGTTTCCAATGCCGGGAAAAAATCGCTGGACGAGGCAATCTGCGGCAATGCCAGCTTGACGCTATCCTGCGGAAAAGTGAGGCGCAAATCGCGTGCCGCACGCTCTACCGGCGCGACCAGCGCGGCCCAATCGGCACCGTCACGCGCATGCGCCCAGCCTTCGGCCAGCACATCACGGCACAGCTCCAGCACCTGCGAAGTGGAAATGGTTTCACCGAAAAACATCGTGGCCGTATCGGGTAGCTGGTGCGCCTCATCGAAAATGACGGTGTTGGCCGAGGGCAGCAATTCCGCCACGCCGGTATCGCGCAGGGCGACATCGGCAAAAAACAAGTGATGATTGACGACCACGATATCCGCTTGCTGCGCTTCCTTGCGCGCCTTCATCACAAAGCAATCCTGGTAATACTGGCATTCCGCGCCGAAGCAGGTATCCCGGGTCGACGTCACCAGATTCCAGATGGCGGCGTTTTCCGGGATTTTGGATAACTCGGCTTTATCGCCCGAGGTCGTGGTTTTCATGAAGCGGGAAATATCGCGCAGATAGCCGGCATCTTCCCGTGCCGTCATGCGACCGTTTTGCAAGGTGCGTTCCAGATGAAAATGGCACACGTAGTTGGCGCGTCCCTTGAGCAGCGCAATTGATACCGGTGCTTTCAACGCCTTGCGCACGGTGGGGATATCGCGCAGAAACAATTGATCCTGCAAATTTTTGGTGCCGGTCGAAACGATGACCTTGCCGCCCCATAACAACGCCGGCACAAGGTAGGCAAAGGTCTTGCCGGTACCGGTGCCGGCCTCGGCGACCAGCGTCTTTTGCTGGCCGATGGCTTCAGCGATGGCCTTGGCCATTTCAGTTTGCGAGCGGCGCGAGCGGAATCCATTCACGGCTTCGCCTAGCGATCCGTCTGCGCCGAAAATACGATCGACTTCCGCATCGTGCAAGCCGGGAGTCTGTTCTGGTGGGAGGTCTTGAGTCAAGATAGCGGCGTCAATACCGGAGTACGACTGAAAATAACGGGAAATAGGAAACTGAACAGGCAATGCGCCATCTTTGCGCCGGGCTCATTTCAGGCAGGAATGTCGGGAATCAGCTGCATCTTGAGCAGCGAAATATGATCTTTCAACTGGAGTTTGCGCTTCTTGAGGCGACGCAACTGTAATTCCTCAGGACGAATCCCCTGCGTCATCACCTCAATGACCGCATCGAGGTCCCGATGCTCTACTTCCAGTTCAATAATGCGGTGCTGTATGTCTTCCCGGTGCGTCATGGTCATAAGGGTGCTCAGGCAGGTGGGAAAAACGGAGGTGTGTGCTTCACTCCCGACACCGACAAGCGGTTCGGGACAGTGGACCAGTGCAATTGACCTGGCAGCGAGGAACGGTGCGCCACGGAAATCAGGGGGCCGCCGGAGCAGGAACGGGCGGTTTCTCTTGATCCTTTTTCCGGGCGATTTCTTTTAACTTTGCCGCCTTCTTTTGCTCCACTTCGAGCTTGTGTTCCGCCGCCGCTTTCACCTTGTCGTTGTAGTCGCGTACATTGCTGGCGCGCTGCGATGCGTCCGCTGCTTCCTGCGCGCGAATAGCGTTGATCTTGGCATTGTGTTCGGCGACACGCTGATCGATGGAAATCTGCGGCTGTTGATCCTTGGCTTGCTGATCCTGCAGTTTTTGTGCGCTTTCCTTGGTCTTGGCAGCATTGGAAACCGTTTTTTCCTGCTGCTGACGCAAGCGGTCGGCTGCATCGGCTTCATTGGCCTCGCGCTGATCGGCCAGATCCTTGTCGCGCTCATCGACCCGCGCCTGACGCTGGTAGGAATTGGCCTGGATTTCGACATCACGAATGGCTTTCTTTTCCGAGCTGTAAATATCCTTGGCGTCATTCAGACAAGAGGAAACGAAAAATCTCTGATAGCACGCACGCTGATTCTGAATGTTGCGGATTTCCAGCGCTTGCCGCTCGCTGTCCGTCTCGGTCAGGATTTGTTCTGAGACGGCAACGGAGGTAATCGATCCGGTCGGGTAACGCGCCACGAGAGAGATCACGGAGGGCGTTTCCAGCGGGACTTTCTCCGTCGCGCAGGCGCTGCCGGCAACCATACCTGCCAAAAACAGGCAAAGCGGAACGAATCGGTTCAGATCGTGTTTTTTCATTCAGAAAGCGACATAAAAATAAAAGTTAAACAATGGTGTCGGCGACATGGCGGCGTTCCGCCTCCAGATATTCCTTCGACTGCATCTCAATGATACGTGAAACGGTACGGTGGAACTCATTTGCCAGCGTGCCCTCAGTGTACAGCTGCTCGGGCGGCACTTCTGCCGACATGATCAGCTTCACCTTATGGTCGTAAAACACATCAATGAGCCAGGTAAAGCGCCGCGCTTCCGACGACATCGCCACCGACATCTGCGGGATGCCGGACAGTACCACTGTTTGAAACTGGCTGGCGATTTCCAGATAATCGTTTTGCGAGCGCGGCCCGCCGCACAGGGTGGCGAAATCGAACCAGATCGCACTGCCTGCGCGACGCAGGGATTTGATTTGCCGCGCCTCGATGCGGATGATCGGATCTTCATCGGCGATCTCGGCCACACTGGCGAACGACTGACGCAGGATTTCATCGTTCTGCGCATTGAGTGGCGAAAGATAGGTTTGCACCTGCGCCAAAGCACGCTTGCGGTAATCGATGCCGGCGTCGATGTTGAGCACGTCCATCTTCTCCTTGAGCAAGGCAATCGTCGGCAACATGCGATCGCGGTGCAAGCCATCGGGATACAGCGTGTCGGGATGGTAGTTGGAGGTCATCACGAACGAAACCCCATTGGCGAACAAGCCGCGCAAGAGGTTATACAAAATCATGGCATCGGCGATGTCGGAGACGTGAAACTCGTCAAAACAAATGAGCCTGTATTTTTTCGCTATACGGATAGCGACTTCATCCAGCGGATTGGCGATACCTTTAAGTTCATCGAGTTGCTGGTGTACGGCGCGCATGAATTCATGGAAGTGCAAACGCGTCTTGCGCTGCACCGGCACTACCGAATAAAAACTGTCCATCAGAAACGATTTGCCGCGCCCCACTCCGCCCCAAAGGTAAATACCGCGCGGGACTTCCGGGCGATTAATCAGCCGCTTGAAGGTGCTGGAACGCTGCCCCTTGAAGGCAATCCACTCATCATCGGCGCGTTGCAGCCGGTCGATCGCCATCTGCTGCGCTGCATCGGACACATAGCCGCGTTCAGCCAGCGCTTGTGCGTAAAATTCCCGTACATCCATGGTGGGGTTGCCGTCCTTACTGTGGTGCGTTTATCGATTTATATCGGCTTATTATCGGCTTATATCGACTCGTAACCGATAAACAAAATGGGCGGGCAATGGGGAATCAGCCCCACTGCCCGCCCCGCTTAACTAAGCAGGATGATGAACGCGATCAGAAATTCAATGCGCGCTTATCGACTGCCAGTGCCGCTTCCTTGGTCGCTTCCGACAGCGAAGGATGGGCGTGGCAGATACGGGCAATGTCTTCCGCCGAAGCGCGGAATTCCATCGCCACGACGGCTTCTGAAATCAATTCCGAAGCCATAGGGCCGATGATGTGCACGCCGAGAATTTCATCGGTCTTGGCGTCTGCCAGGAACTTGACGAAACCGGTGGTATCGCCCAGCGCACGCGCACGGCCGTTGGCCAGGAACGGGAAGCTTCCGGCTTTGTATTCCACGCCGTCTGCCTTCAGTTGCTGTTCAGTACGGCCGACCCACGCGATTTCAGGCGAGGTATAGATCACCCATGGAACCGTGTTGAAATTGACATGACCATGCTGACCGGCAATGCGCTCTGCCACAGCCACGCCTTCTTCTTCGGCCTTGTGCGCCAGCATCGGGCCGCGCACCACGTCACCGACCGCCCAGACGTTCGGCAGATTGGTTTTGCAATTGTCATCGACGGCGATGAAACCGCGCTCGTCCAGCTTCAGTCCCACGCCTTCGGCGTTCAGACCCGTCGTATTAGGTGTGCGGCCAATCGAAATGATCAGCTTGTCAAACACAACCGTTTGCGCTGCGCCCTTGCTGTCGACGTAAGCCACCGACACGTCTTTTTTGCCCGGTTTAATATCACCGATTTTCACGCCGAGTTCAATCTTGAGACCCTGCTTGGTCATCTGCTTGAATGCTTCTTTGGCGACCTGCTCATCGACCGCGCCGAGGAAAGTCGGCAACCCTTCCAGTATCGTCACGTCAGAACCCAGACGACGCCAGACGCTGCCCATTTCGAGACCGATCACGCCGGCACCGATGACGCCCAGTTTCTTTGGCACTTCGGTCAGCGCAAGTGCGCCGGTATTCGACAAAATCAATTGTTCGTCGAAAGCAGCACCCGGCAAGGCGCGTGCATTGGAACCGGTGGCAACGATCACATGCTTGGCGATCAGCGATTCTTCCGCCTTGCCAGTGACCTTGATTTCATAGCCTTCCGCACTCGCTTTGGCAAACGCGCCGCGGCCGTGGAAAAAGCTGATTTTGTTTTTCTTGAGCAGATAAAGAATGCCGTCGTTGTTTTGCTTGACCACGGTATTCTTGCGCGCCAGCATCTGGCCCAGATTCAGACTCAGACCCTTGACCTCGATACCGTGTTCGGCAAAGGCATGCCCGGCGTGTTCGTAATGTTCGGACGATTGCAGCAAGGCTTTGGACGGGATGCAGCCGACATTGGTGCAAGTACCGCCGGGCGCAGGGCCGCCGGCTTCATTTTTCCACTCGTCGATACAGGCGACGCTAAAACCAAGCTGGGCAGCGCGGATAGCGGCAACATATCCGCCGGGACCGCCACCGATAACGACTACATCAAAATTTTTACTCATGATTTTTTCCTCATACAGGTAATGGTGCAGGGTCTCTCTGGAGACGCAAACCGCGAAAAAAAGCAAAGAAAAAGCAAAAAGCGCAGTGGAAGCAGAGTGGCGATTGACGCCTGCTCTGCTTCCCTGCGCCTGCGGTTCTAAGCTTAGATGTCGAGCAACAGACGCGCTGGATCTTCCAGCGCTTCCTTGATCGCTACCAGGCACAATACCGCTTCACGACCATCGATGATGCGGTGATCGTAAGACATGGCGAAGAAGTTGATCGGACGAACGACGACCTGGCCATTTTCCACCACAGCACGATCCTTGGTGGCATGAATGCCGAGGATGGCCGATTGTGGCGGATTGATGATCGGTGTCGAGAGCATGGAACCGAAAGTGCCGCCGTTGGATACCGTGAAAGTACCGCCGGTCATTTCTTCCAAAGACAACTTGCCGTCTTTTGCCTTGGCGCCGAATTCGCCGATCTTCTTTTCGATCTGAGCGATCGACATCTGATCCGCATCGCGCAGCACTGGCACGACCAACCCACGCGGCGAACCGACTGCTACGCCGATGTCGAAATAACCGTGGTAGACGATGTCGTTACCATCCACCGAGGCATTGACGATAGGATATTTTTTCAGCGCAGCAACGACGGCCTTGACGAAGAAAGACATGAAGCCAAGTTTGACGCCATGCTCTTTTTCAAATTTGTCTTTGTACTTGTTGCGCAGATCAATCACAGGCTGCATGTTGATTTCGTTAAACGTCGTCAGGATGGCGTTGGTCGATTGCGATTGAATCAAACGCTCCGCCACGCGAGCGCGCAGACGGCTCATCGGAACACGTTCTTCAGGACGATTTTGCAGGCCTGCCATCGTCACCGGAGCGGCAACCTGTTGCAGTGCCGGCTTGGCGGCTGGCGCAGCAGAAGCACTAAGAGTCGACAGCACGTCGCCCTTGGTCACGCGGCCATCTTTGCCGCTACCGAGCACATCTGTAGTGGACAGATTGTTATCTGCCAGCAATTTGGCAGCGGCTGGCATGGCGACATTCGACTTGCTTGCCAGCTCAGGTGCGGCGACAGGTGTCGGCGCATGGCCTTCTTGTGGAACCGGTAAGGCTTTGACTTCCAGCGGGCTGATTTGCGCAGCGCCGTCGGTATCGATGATCGCGATGATTTCGCCAGCGACTACAGTCGCACCGTCAGGACGGATGATTTGGGTAACGACACCGGCGCTTGGCGCAGGCAGTTCCAGCACGACTTTATCTGTTTCAACGTCAATCAGGTTTTCGTCGCGGGCGACAGGGTCACCCACTTTTTTATGCCATTGCAATAAGGTTGCTTCAGCAACCGATTCCGACAATTGTGGAACTTTAACTTCGATTATGGCCATGTAATTCTCCGTTCAGTTTGTTCGTTCACGGCGCGCCGCCAGGCGGTGCGCCGTTCGCAGTAGGGATTGATTAATGAATTTATTTGGTCAGGACAAAACCTTTGAGCTTGGAGAAAGCCGTGTCGATCAGGGCTTTCAACTGCGCATAGTGTTTGTCGTAATAACCCACTGCCGGCGAAGCACTGGCAGGACGACCGGCGTAGGCCAGTTTTTGTCCGTCTGTCAGGTTCTCGAAAATGTTGTGTTGGATTTGCAGCCAGGCACCCTGATTTTGCGGCTCATCCTGAGCCCAGACCAATTCGTTGAAATTGGGGAACTGTTTGAGTGCGGCAGCAAAAGCTTTGTGCGGGAACGGATAGAGTTGTTCGACACGGATGATCGCCGTATCGGTTTGTCCACGTTCCTTGCGCGCATTGACCAGGTCGTAGTAGAGCTTGCCGGAGCAGGCCACCACGCGCTTGACCTTCTTCGCGTCGATCGTCTCATCCAGCTCGCCGATGATGGTCTGGAAAGTACCCTTGGCCAGATCGGCCAGCGGTGAACCGGCATCCTTGTTACGCAGCAGGGATTTTGGCGTCAGGATGATCAGCGGCTTGCGGAACAGGCGGATCATCTGGCGACGCAACAGATGGAAAATCTGCGCTGAAGTGGTCGGCTGCACGACTTGCATGTTGTTGTCCGCGCACAGTTGCAGGTAGCGTTCCAGACGCGCCGAGGAATGCTCCGGACCTTGTCCTTCGTAACCATGTGGCAGCATCAGCGTCAGGCCTGATGCGCGGCCCCATTTCACTTCGCCGGAGCTGATGAATTGGTCGATCACGACTTGGGCGCCATTGGCAAAATCGCCGAATTGCGCTTCCCAGATGGTCAGCGTGTTTGGTTCTGCTGTGGAGTAGCCGTATTCAAAGCCCAATACTGCTTCTTCCGACAAGACAGAGTCGATGACGACAAACGGGGACTGTGTATCTGCCACGTTTTGCAGCGGAACATAGCTGCCGGCATCCCAGCGCTCACGATTTTGATCGTGCAATACTGCATGACGATGGACGAAAGTACCGCGGCCGGCATCCTGCCCGGCCAGTCGCACTGCATAGCCGGAAGCAACCAGTGATGCATAGGCCAGATGTTCGCCCATGCCCCAGTCCAGATTCAGTTCGCCACGACCCATAGCTGCGCGGTCGTTCAGAACTTTTTCCACCAGCGCATGCGGCTTGAAGCCTTCAGGAATAGTCGTGATACGCGTTGCCAGGCGTTTGAGTTCGGTCAGCGGCACGGCCGTATCGGCAGCATCAGTCCATTTCCGGTTCAGGAAAGGCATCCAGTCAACGGCATACTTGCTCTTGAAATTGGTGATGACAGGATCGAAAGTCAGCTTGCCTTCGTCCATCGCGTCGCGGAACGCTGCGACCAGGGCATCGCCACCATCAGCCGGCAAAATACCTTGGGCAATCAGCTTGTCGGCATAGTGCTTGCGGGTGCCGGGATGCTGTGCAATTTTCTTGTACATCAGCGGCTGCGTCAGCGCAGGTGTGTCTTGCTCGTTATGGCCCAGTTTGCGGAAGCAAATGATGTCGACCACGATGTCCTTCTTGAAGGTCATGCGGTAATCGACAGCGATTTGGGTGGCGAACACGACGGCTTCAGGATCGTCGCCATTGACGTGCAGCACAGGCGCTTCGATCATCTTGACGACGTCGGAGCAATACAGGGTCGAGCGGGAATCGCGCGGATCGGAAGTCGTGAAACCGATCTGGTTGTTAATCACGATATGCACGGTGCCGCCGGTGCTGTAACCGCGAGTTTGCGCCAGATTCAGCGTTTCCATGACCACGCCCTGCCCGGCAAAAGCGGCATCGCCGTGGACCAGGATAGGCAGCACTTGGGAGCCATCCTTGTCGCCGCGACGTTCCATACGCGCTTTGCACGAACCTTCCACTACCGGGTTGACGATTTCCAGATGCGATGGATTGAACGCCAGCGAGAGATGCACCGGACCGCCCGGGGTGCTGATGTCGGAGGAGAAACCCTGATGGTATTTGACGTCGCCGGCAGGCAGGTCGTCGGCGTGATGGCCTTCAAATTCGGAGAACAGTTCTTGCGGCGTCTTGCCCAGCGTATTGACCAGCACGTTCAGACGGCCGCGATGGGCCATGCCGATCACGATTTCCTGGACGCCGTTGGCACCTGCGCGTTGAATCGTCTCATCCAGGGAAGCGATGAAACTTTCTCCGCCTTCGAGCGAGAAACGTTTTTGACCGACGTAGCGCGTATGCAGATAGCGCTCCAGGCCTTCGGCTGCGGTCAGACGATCGAGAATGTGTTTTTTCTTTTCGACCGTGAAAGCCGGCAGCGAGCGGGTCGGTTCCAGACGTTCCTGAATCCAGCGCACTTCGGTCGGATCGCTGATGTAGGTGAACTCGGCACCGATGGAACGGCAGTAAGTTTCGCGCAAAGAATTGAGCAGGTCGCGCAGCGATGCGGTCTCCGTGCCGAAATACGTGTTGTTGATATTGAAGACGATGTCCAGATCGGCATCGGAAAAGCCGTAGAAGCTGGGATCGAGTTCGGGAATATGAGGACGTTCCTGGCGTTGCAGCGGATCGAGGTTCGCGAAGCGCGAACCCATATCGCGGTAACCAGCGATCAGTTGCGTTACCGCAACACGCTTGCGACCCATTTCAGAATCAGCGGAAGCGACCACGGTACGGATCGGTCCCTGCTTGGCGCGTTCTGCGAAGGAAGCAATGACGGGCGCATGCGCCACATCGGGTTTGTTGGTGCCGTCAGTTGCAGGCAAATGCTGGATGGCATCGAAGTAAGTACGCCAGCTGTCTGATACCGAACCTGGATTATTGAGATAGGCCTCATACAATTCTTCTATGTACGGGGCATTTCCTCCAGACAGATAGGAGTTGGCATTGTATTGCTCGTATATACGCGTCATTCTGCTCACCTTTCTTCGCGTTTCGCGAGATTAGCGGGTTGTTTAACCTTCCGCGACACGGCCTGACCGGTTAGCGGATTGCACATCAAGATGTGGGGAAGGACTTGTATTCGCCTGGATTTCTAGTATCCGGCGAATAGCTTTAGATTATAGCCCTTTATAACAATAAAAGCCCTTAGCTATCAAAGTTTAAAGCAATACATTTCCTACGACGCCATAGAAAAACCCGCCATGCTGACGAGGCAGGATGGCGGGTCAATCGGCAGCGGTTGATAGCTGCCTCGTTGTTACTGTATTAATGAAAACAAAAATCTACTTCCCAACATACCGAAAAGACGCTTAAGAAAACTTAAGCGCGATCAGTGATCTTGGTAACGTCGCGATGCGGCTCGCCAACAAACAATTGACGTGGACGTCCGATTTTTTGCTCTGGATCGGAAATCATTTCTTTCCATTGCGCAATCCAGCCGACAGTACGTGCCATAGCAAAAATACAGGTGAACATCGATGTCGGGATACCCAGCGCGCGTTGGACGATGCCGGAGTAGAAGTCCACATTCGGATACAGCTTGCGCGAAACGAAATAATCATCTTCCAGCGCAATTTTTTCGAGCGCCATGGCCAGCTTGAATAATGGGTCGTCATGCAATCCCAGTTCTTCCAGTACTTCATAGCAGGTTTCACGCATCAGTTTGGCGCGTGGATCGTAATTCTTGTAGACGCGGTGACCAAAACCCATCAGCTTGACGCCGGAGTTCTTGTCTTTCACCTGGCTGATGAACTCAGGAATATTATCGACCGAGCCGATCTGTTCCAACATAGTCAATGCCGCTTCGTTGGCACCGCCGTGAGCAGGACCCCACAGACACGCAATACCGGCTGCGATACAAGCGAATGGATTCGCGCCAGAAGAACCGGCCAGGCGAACTGTCGAGGTCGATGCATTTTGCTCATGGTCTGCATGCAGGATCAGGATACGATCGAGCGCACGTACCAGCACTTCATTGATTTTGTATTCTTCGCAAGGATTAGCGAACATCATGCGCATGAAATTGGCGCTGTAAGACAGGTCGTTGCGTGGATACACGAACGGCTGACCAATGGTGTATTTGTATGCCATCGCGACCAAGGTCGGCAGTTTGGCAATCATGCGGATTGCCGAGACATCACGGTGATAAGGATCGGTGATATCAAGCGAGTCATGGTAGAACGCAGACAGTGCGCCGACCGAACCGGTCAGGACGGCCATCGGATGGGCATCGCGGCGGAAGCCACGGAAAAAGAAATTCATTTGCTCGTGCACCATCGTGTGCTCGGTCACCATTTTCACGAATTCCTCTTTTTGCTCCGCATTAGGCAACTCGCTATGCAACAGCAAATAACAGGTTTCGAGAAAATCGCAATTAACGGCCAGCTGCTCGATCGGATAACCGCGATACAGCAATTCACCCTTGTCGCCGTCGATGTAAGTAATCGACGAATTACACGCTGCAGTCGACATGAAGCCGGGATCGTAGGTGAATTTACCGGTACCGGCGTACAACTTGCGGATATCGATAACGTCAGGACCTACGGTGCCTTTATAGATCGGAAATTCTATTGATGGGCTGCCGTCAGAGAACGACAAGGTTGCTTTTGTATCCGAATTAGGCATGGTTCTTCCTCTGCTGAGATGGTGAATCGAATTTCAAACACATAGACTTGCAAAAATAGGGGCAAACTTTTTTCTTGTACCATGCGCTGCAAGCCCGCTCCGATAAACGGAAAGCTTGCCCTGCGCCGGTGCGCGCATCGGCTAGACCGTGCGCATCTTCTTTAACAGTGCGTGGACTTGAGGCACATCCAGCGCGGCTTGCGGCTCCTTACGTACCAGCAGCAAGTCCATCAAATCATTATCCGGCATATCCATCAGGCGGGAAAATGCATCGACTTCTTCGTCGGTCATCTCGATTTCATGCGCATCCAGGAAGCGCGTGAGCATCAGGTCGTTTTCAAGCAGGCCACGACGGGCGCGCCAACGCAAACGGGCGCGGTTAAGAGGATCGGCTTGATGCGTGACTGACATAAATTAATTCACTTATCGATAACGGCCATGCGGAGCGGCAACAACATACGCCGCCCCGATCATGGCATAAAACAAGACAGGACAAAAACTAAACAGCCCGACGTACCAACATTTCCTTGATTTTGCCGATGGCTGCATTCGGGTTGAGACCCTTAGGACAGACGTCAACGCAATTCATGATCGAGCGGCAACGGAACAGACGGTATGGATCTTCCAGATTATCCAGGCGTTCGGCAGTCGCTTCATCGCGGCTATCCGCAATAAAACGATATGCCTGCAGCAACCCGGCAGGACCGACGAACTTGTCGGGATTCCACCAGAAGGACGGGCAGGAAGTCGAACAGCATGCGCACAGAATGCACTCATACAAGCCATCGAGTTCTTCGCGCTGTTCCGGCGTTTGCAGACGTTCTTTTTCCGGCGGTACGTTGTCGTTGATCAGGAATGGCTTCACCGAATCGTATTGCTTGAAAAAATTGGTCATGTCGACGATCAGATCGCGAATCACCGGCAAACCTGGCAGTGGCTTCAGAACGATAGGCTGAGTCAGCTCGTTCAGATTGGTGGTGCAAGCCAGACCGTTTTTGCCGTTGATATTCATGGCGTCGGAACCGCAGACGCCTTCACGGCAAGAGCGGCGCAGCGCCAATGAGTCATCGACATCGGCCTTGATCCGCTGCAATGCATCGAGCAGCATCTTGTCGGTCGGCTTGAGTTCGACGGTCAGGTCCTGCATGTAAGGCTTTTCGTCCTTGTCCGGATCGTAACGATAAATTTTAAATTGCAGCGTGCGTGTCATTGATCGACCTCTTAGAAAGTACGTGCTTTAGGTTTAAACGATTCGACAGTCAGCGGGGTCAGATTGACCGGCTTGTAGTCGAGACGATTCCCCTCGGAATACCAGAGCGAATGCTTGAGCCAGTTTTCATCGTCGCGTTTTTCGTAGTCGCGGTGCGCATGCGCGCCACGGGACTCTTTACGCGCGACTGCCGACGAAATGGTTGCCTTAGCGGTTTCGATCAGGTTGTCCAGTTCCAGTGCTTCGATACGGGCAGTATTGAATACTTTGGACTTGTCCTTGAACGACACTTGCTTGCGTCGCTCATCCAGCTCCATGACCTTCTTGTAGCCTTCAGTGAGCAACTCATCCGTCCGGAACACGCCGCAATAATGCTGCATGGTGGAGCGGATGTCGTTGGCCACATCCTGCACGCGCTCTGAACCGGTACTATTTTCCAGACGAGCCAGACGCGACAAAGCCAAATCAGCCGCATCAGCCGGCAAAGGCTTATGGCTGCGATCCTTGAGATTGCTTTGCACAATGTGATTACCTGCGGCACGACCGAACACGACTAGATCGAGCAAGGAGTTGGTACCGAGACGGTTGGCACCGTGCACCGATACGCAGGCGCATTCGCCAATCGCATACATGCCCTGCACCACGTCGTTGGATACACCGTTCTTCGGCACAACCACCTGGCCGTACACGTTGGTAGGGATACCACCCATTTGGTAATGGATCGTCGGCACCACAGGAATTGGTTCCTTGGTTGCATCGACGTTGGCAAATTTATGTGCGATTTCCAGAATCGATGGCAAACGCTTCGTGATGGTTTCGGCGCCGATGTGACGCAGATCCAGCAAGACGTGATCCTTGTTCGGACCACAACCGCGGCCTTCCTTGATTTCCTGATCCATCGAGCGTGAAACGAAGTCGCGCGGCGCCAGATCCTTCAGCGTCGGCGCATAGCGCTCCATGAAACGTTCGCCAAGACTGTTGATCAGAATGCCGCCTTCACCGCGCACACCCTCAGTAATCAGCACACCCGCACCGGCGACGCCAGTCGGATGGAACTGCCAGAACTCCATGTCTTCCAGCGGCAAACCTGCGCGCGCCGCCATACCCATGCCGTCGCCGGTATTGATGTAGGCGTTGGTCGATGCCGCCCAGATGCGACCTGCTCCGCCGGTAGCAAACAAGGTGGTCTTGGCTTGCAACATCATGACCTGGCCAGTTTCCATTTCCATCGCGACCACACCCAGCACGTCGCCTGCAGCATCACGAATGAGATCAATCGCCATCCACTCGACGAAGAAATGCGTCTTGGCGCGGACATTGCGCTGATACAAGGTATGCAGCAAAGCATGCCCGGTACGGTCGGCTGCGGCACAAGCGCGCTGCACTGGTTTTTCACCGAAATTGGCGGTATGACCGCCGAATGGACGCTGATAGATCGTACCGTCTGCATTACGATCGAACGGCATACCGAAGTGTTCGAGCTCGTAGACTGCCTTCGGCGCTTCGCGACACATGAATTCAATTGCATCCTGGTCGCCCAGGTAATCCGACCCCTTGATGGTGTCGAACATGTGCCAGTACCAGTTGTCTTCCGACATATTGCCCAGCGACGCACCGATACCGCCTTGAGCGGCAACCGTGTGTGAACGCGTTGGAAATACTTTTGATAATACGGCGACGTTCAGACCGGCTTCTGCCAGTTGTAACGACGCCCGCATGCCGGAACCGCCGGCGCCAACAATAACCGCATCGAAGCGGCGTGTTGGAATTGTGGATTTGATAGCTGCCACGATTACACTCTCCACAAAATCTGCGCCGCCCATCCGGCACATGCTACAAGCCACAAAATCGTGGCAACCTGCAAGACGAGGCGAATTGCCACCGGCTTGACGTAATCCATCCAAATATCACGCACGCCGATCCAGGCGTGGAAAAACAATGCCAACAGCACTGCAAAAGTGGCCATCTTGAACCACTGATGCGCAAACATGCCGGCCCAACCGTTGTAGCTAAAATCGGATGCCGTCAAAAAGCTCAACAGTAAAATGACTGTATAGACGGCCATGACGACGGCCGTTGCGCGCTGCGCCAACCAGTCGCGCAGTCCGTAGTGAGCGCCGACAACGAGCCGCTTGGAACCAATATTATTGTTATTTGCCATTTAAAATGCTCCGAACAGTTTCAGGGCCACCAGCGCTGCCAGCGTCAGACTGATCGACAAAACGGCAACTGCCGATTTGCGGGCGCTGTCTTTATCCAGGCCGATGTGGTTATCCATGACTAAGTGACGGATACCAGCGCAGAAATGATGGAGATAAGCCCAGGACAGGGCCAGGATGACCAGCTTGACGAACCAGTTAGAGGTAAAACCTTTGAAGTAATCGAAAGAATCTTCCGACAACAGACTGCGTTCAAGCATGAACAGGATCAGCGGCAACAGTAAAAACATGAGCAACCCGCTGATGCGATGCAGAATGGATACGAAACCGGCCAGCGGCAAACGATATCCTGCAATTTGGGTAATGCCTATGTTCCGAAATTGCGGCCGTTTCGGTTTAGCGGCTTCAGACATAAAAAAGCTCTCCTCAGATTTAAGACAATTTCACAATTTTTACCGATTTTTCATCGGCAAGCCATCAGTTTCATACCGTAATGCAGCAATTTCGTCTCAGGCCAGCTAGTATGGCATCGTTCAGATTCCTTTGCAGGACCTGTGACGAATCAGAAGACTCAACTAAGTTCGCTTCGGTAGTAGTAATTCCTGGTCAAATATTGTCCACGCCGGTATTCGACCGGTTTGTCGCCATACGTAAAGGAGGCGCGCTCGACAATCAGCAAAGGCGCCTGCAACTCCACTCCCAACAAGGCAGCCGTTTCAACATCGGCCGCTCCTGCCCGTATGCGCTCAAGGGCGCGAATCATGCGAGTACCAAATTCGGTCTCAAACAAGCCATACAAGGGGCCCTTGTATTCCATCAGACGTTCCGCCGTTAATCCCTTGAAAATCACACCGGGCAGCCAGATGTCTTCAAGGATCGTCGGCACACCGTTGAAGGATTTAACACGCTTAATGAAAATCGCGGAATCGCCCGCCTTGATATCGAGCTGACGAGCAACTTCAACGCTGGCACGGCAGCGCTTGACTTCGACGATATTGTTTTCGGGGTTTTGTGGTTCATCGACATCCGGCACGAGGCGCAGAAATCGGAACTGGGAATGCGTTTCATGATGCGTGGCAACAAACGTACCCTTGCCCTGCCGGCGCACCACCAGATTTTCTGCCGCCAGCTCATCGATTGCCTTGCGCACCGTTCCCTGACTCACCTTGAAACGGATGCCTAATTCAACTTCGCTGGGAATCAGCTCGCCCGGCTTCCACTCGCCCGACTCGAGACTCTGGGTAATCAGCAATTTAATTTGCTGATAGAGGGGACTAAAAGTAGGAGATGCTCCTGCTACGCCGCTTACTGGACCTTGCGACTCTGCTGCAGGGGAATTGGGATGGATGGAACTCATAGACACGGATTTCAACACAGAATGACCTTTGCCGTCCAGCAGAATGTATTAGTTATATGTCTTATATAAGATATAAGATATTATTTGACAGGCATCCTGAGCAAGCCTACACTCACGGGCAAGTTTTCGTATCGGGATTACGAGCAGTACAGAGAAAGTACAGAGAAAGTACCGAGAATCAAACCAAACCGTCCGTATTTAAAGGGCGGAGCGGCCCGGATTACGAACACTGCCCACTCCCCATTCGCCAAAACATCTGACCATGTCTTATTTCGTCGGTATGATTACGGGCTGTACTAAGCAAGACGAAATCTACGCAAGACGGAATCTAAGACGGAATCGCTTTTCATCAATTTGCTCACCACTTTGGAGATTCATCATGACTAAAGCCCCTAAGCGCGTTGCCATTACCGGCGCCGCAGGACAAATCGCTTACTCACTGCTGTTCCGCATCGCGAATGGCGATTTGCTCGGCAAAGATCAACCAGTGATTTTGCAATTGCTGGAAATCCCTGACGAAAAGGCACAAAAAGCGCTCAAGGGCGTCATCATGGAAATCGATGATTGCGCATTTCCTCTGCTGGCCGGCATCACCGCCCACAGCGACCCGATGACAGCGTTCAAGGACGCCGATGTCGCCCTGCTGGTTGGTGCGCGTCCACGTGGACCCGGCATGGAACGCAAGGATCTGCTGGAAGTCAATGCGCAGATTTTCACCGTGCAAGGCAAGGCACTCGATGCAGTCGCTTCGCGCGACATCAAAGTACTGGTCGTCGGCAATCCTGCGAACACCAATGCCTACATCGCCATGAAGTCGGCACCAAGCCTGCCAGCAAAAAACTTCACTGCCATGCTGCGTTTGGACCACAACCGCGCCCTGTCGCAAATTGCCGCCAAACTCGGCAAGCCAGTGTCGGCGATCGAAAAACTGTTCGTCTGGGGCAACCACTCGCCAACCATGTACGCTGATTACCGCTACGCCACAGTGGACGGCAAATCGGTTCAGGAAGCGATCAACGATCAGGAATGGAACAAGAACGTGTTCCTGCCAACCGTCGGCAAGCGCGGCGCAGCCATCATCGAAGCACGCGGTTTGTCTTCGGCAGCATCAGCAGCCAATGCCGCCATCGACCATATCCGTGACTGGGTACTGGGCACCAACGGCAAATGGACCACGATGGGCATTCCATCCGATGGTTCTTACGGCATCCCTGAAGGCACCATGTTCGGCTTCCCTGTCACCACGGAAAACGGCGAATACAAAATCGTGCAAGGTCTGGAAATTGATGCTTTCTCGCAAGAGCGCATCAACATCACCCTCCAGGAACTGCAAGAAGAACGGGACGGCGTCAAGCATCTGGTTGGCTAATTAGCCCAGACGTTCAACCCGGATGACGCGATGACCAGCACGGCCATCGCGTCACGCCTAGTCGGAGACGACATCATCACCATGCATCCCACCCAGGTCTTGTTCCCAGGCACAGCACAACCGGTTTTTTTACCGGTCTGTGATCATTACGCCGGTTCCGAGAAACTCATGCGCAAGTCGATTGCCCTTCAGCACACGCTGGGGCCGGTATTCGACATCACCCTCGATTGTGAAGACGGTGCCAGCGCCGGTAACGAAGAAGCACATGCACGTCTGGTCGCCTCACTGATTGCAGGCGACGACAACCGTTTCCTGCGCATCGGTGCGCGGGTACACGATGTCAACAGCCCCTTTTTCGAGCGCGATGTCACGCTGATTTGTGGGGAAGCCGGCAACCGTATCGCCTATCTGATGTTGCCCAAGGCCAACGGTCTGGCGGACGTTCAGAAAGCACTCAAGATCATCAATCTGCACGCAGGTTTCGCCGGACGCGATTGCCTGCCGCTGCACGTACTCATTGAAACGCATGGCGCACTGGCCGACGTCAACGCCATCGCCGCCCTGCCGCAAGTGCAATCGCTGTCCTTCGGCGTCATGGATTTTGTATCGGCACATTTCGGTGCCATCCCTTCCGCCGCGATGCGTTCGCCGGGCCAGTTCGATCACCCGCTCGTCGCCCGCGCCAAACTGGAAATCGCCGCCGCCTGCCATGCACATGGCAAATCGCCATCGCACAATGTCACCACGGATATTCGCCATCCGGAAGTCGTTCGCGCTGACGCACTGCGTGCCAAAAATGAGTTCGGCTATACGCGAATGTGGAGCATCCATCCCGATCAGATCGAAGCGATTGTTGACGCATTTTCGCCAGCCAGCAATGAGCTCAATGAAGCGGCCGACATTCTGACGCAAGCCCAGCTAGTACAATGGGGACCGATACAACATAACGGCACCCTGCACGATCGCGCCAGTTATCGCTATTATTGGACGCTGCTGCAACGTGCCGCCGCCAGCGGCGTGACGCTACCAGCTTCGGTACAGTCTTATTTTTCCACCCCTGAATCCTCTTCTCAGTAAATATCACTCCATTCCATGAAAAAACATTCTTCACTTGCTCTCCTGTTAAGCGTCGCACTGATTGCCACTCTTCCTTTAGCAAACGCGCAAACCGCAACGCCTGACGCAACGGCAACTGCCGCGAAGGTCGCAAAAAAGCCGGTCAAAAAAGCCAAGAAAACAGTCAAGAGCAAGACCGGAGAAAGAGCAGCTTCTGCCGAGTCTGCAAAGCCAAAACAGCTCTTGTCCTCTGAAGACGAAGACGATGAAAACGAACCGGATGTCGGCACCACCAAATCCGCTGATTTTTCCTGCGACCTGGGACAAAAGCTGACGATTTTCAAAAACGACGCCGATGACAAACACATCGCCATCCGCTGGAACAAACACCTGAACCGCCTCACGCGCGTGGGCACGACGACCGGAGCAAACCGTTTTGAAAACCGCAAAGTCGGCCTGGTATGGATAGGCATCCCGGCGAAAGGTATTTTGCTCGACGCCAAAAAAGGACAGCAACTCGCCAACGAATGTAAAAACAACGACCACGAAGCTGCCGAAACCGGAATACTGGCTACACCAATAGCCAAGAACTAACTCAGAATTCACACCGCAATTACTATAATTTTTGCCCTTCAAGGAGAAGATGCCATGTCCCGCAATACATTAAATACGCTGAAGGAATTCAAGATCACTGCCACCAAGAAAGGCAAGTTCTACTCCCTCCCTGCGTTAGAAAAAAAACTGGGTATCAATATCTCCCGTCTGCCAGTCTCGATCCGTATCGTGCTGGAATCTGTCTTGCGTAACTGCGACGGCAAAAAAGTCACCGAAGAACACGTTCGCCAACTGGCCAGCTGGAAAGCGGTCGGTACCCGTACCGATGAAATTCCCTTCGTCGTTTCACGCGTCGTGCTGCAAGACTTTACCGGCGTTCCACTGCTGGCCGATCTGGCCGCTATGCGTAACGTCGCCAAAAAACTGGGCCGCAATCCAAAGAACATCGAACCGCTGGTTCCGGTGGATCTGGTCGTCGATCACTCGATTCAAATCGATCATTTCCGCGAGAAAAAAGCGCTGGATCTGAACATGAAACTGGAATTTCAGCGCAACAACGAGCGCTACCAGTTCATGAAATGGGGCATGCAGGCATTCGACACCTTCGGCGTCGTGCCTCCCGGCTTCGGCATCGTCCATCAAGTCAATCTGGAATACCTGGCGCGCGGCGTCCACAAAAAGAATGACCTCTACTACCCGGACACTCTGGTCGGTACCGATTCCCACACCACCATGATCAACGGTATCGGCGTGGTCGGCTGGGGCGTTGGCGGTATTGAAGCAGAAGCCGGCATGCTGGGCCAACCGGTTTATTTCCTGACCCCTGACGTCGTCGGCGTCAACCTGACCGGCATGCTGCGCGAAGGCGTCACCGCCACCGATCTGGTGCTGACCGTGACTGAACTGCTGCGTCAGACTAAAGTCGTCGGCAAGTTTGTCGAATTCTTCGGCGAAGGCACCCGTTCGCTGTCACTGACCGACCGCGCCACCATCGCCAACATGGCGCCGGAATACGGCGCCACCATGGGCTTCTTCCCGGTCGATGAAGCCACGCTGACTTACTTCAAGGGCACTGGCCGCACCAAAGCAGAAATCGATGCTTTCGAATCGTATTTCAGAGCGCAAAAACTGTTCGGTATTCCTAACGAAGGCGACATCGACTACTCCAGCGTCGTCAAGCTCGACCTCGGCAGCGTCACTCCTTCCCTGGCAGGTCCTAAACGGCCACAGGATCGGATCGATCTGGATAAGGTCAAGAGCAATTTTGCCGAGCTGTATTCCAAGCCGACTGCGGAAAATGGCTTCAACAAGAATGCCGCCGACCTCGACACCAGCTTTACCAATACCGACGGCGTCAAGGTCAAGAGTGGCGATGTGCTGATTGCGGCCATCACCTCCTGCACCAACACCTCCAACCCGAGTGTCATGCTCGCAGCTGGTCTGCTGGCCAAGAAGGCAGTGGAAGCCGGCCTGAAAGTATCGCCGCACATCAAGACCTCGCTGGCTCCTGGCTCGCGTGTGGTCACCAAGTATCTGGAAGCAGCCGGTCTGCTGCCTTACCTGGAAAAACTGGGCTTCGGTTTGACTGCTTACGGTTGCACCACTTGTATCGGTAATGCCGGCGATCTGACACCTGCAATGAATGAAGCCATTGCCAAGAATGATGTCGTGGCCGCTGCCGTTCTGTCCGGCAACCGCAACTTCGAAGCGCGTATCCATCCGAACATCCGCGCCAATTTCCTGGCATCGCCACCGTTGGTTGTGGCTTACGCCATCGCCGGTACCATGACGCGCGATCTGATGACCGAGCCAGTCGGCAAGGGCAAGGGCGGCAAGGATATTTACCTGGGCGACATCTGGCCGACTTCGCATGAAATCGAAAAACTGATGAAGTTCGCCTTGAACGCCAAGACGTTCAAGGAAAACTATGCCGACGTCAAGGGCGCTCCCGGCAAGCTGTGGGAAAACATCAAGGGCGTGGCTGCAGGCGAAGTCTACGATTGGCCGGCATCGACCTATATCGCCGAACCACCGTTCTTCGATAATTTCACCGAAACCCCGGCAGCCGTGGCTACCAGCATCATGGGCGCACGCGCACTGGGCATCTTCGGCGACTCGATCACCACCGACCATATTTCGCCAGCCGGTTCCATCAAGGAATCCAGCCCGGCCGGAAAATGGCTGCAAGCCAACGGCGTATTGAAGGCAGACTTCAACTCCTACGGCTCACGTCGCGGTAATCACGAAATCATGATGCGCGGCACATTTGCCAACGTCCGCATCAAGAATCTGATGATTCCGGTGAAACCAGATGGTTCGCGCATTGAAGGCGGTATCACTCTGCAACAACCGTCCGGCGAGGAAACATCGATTTACGATGCAGCCATGCAATACGTCAAGGATGGCGTGCCGACGATGGTGTTCGGCGGCGAAGAGTACGGCACTGGCTCCTCCCGCGACTGGGCAGCCAAGGGTACGCAACTGCTGGGAGTGAAGGCCGTGATTACCCGCTCGTTTGAACGTATCCATCGCTCCAATCTGGTAGGCATGGGCGTTTTGCCGCTGCAATTCCTGGGTAACGACAGCGTCGAAACTCTGGGCATCGTCGGCGATGAAACCTTCGACCTGATCGGTATCGACGGCGAAATCAAACCGCAACAGAAAGCCACTCTGGTGATCCATCGTAAAAATGGCGAAACCAAAAAAGTGACCTTGCTGCTGCGCATCGATACGCCAATCGAAGTGGATTACTACAAGCATGGCGGTATCCTGCCATTCGTGCTGCGTCAATTGCTGGTGGCCTGATAGAAGCCGGCATCTGAAAAAACGTCGTACCTGCCCGCTACTGCGGGTTTGAACAACGCCGGCCACAAGCCGGCGTTTTTTATGGGCAAACCCGATGCTATCGCCTCACTTTGAAGCGTGATTTTCACGCCGAAAACAAATCAATTCCTCACAGAAGAATTCGCCCCGGCGAATCCACTACAATAGAGACCCGAATACTTGATCGCCCTAAGAAAACATGCGTCGTCCTGTTAAACAAAGCACTCAAAAATTTTCCGCTGACAGCCAGCGTCTGACCGCCTTGTCGCAAGCGCTGGAACAGGCCTCCAGTCGTATCGAGCAGCGTGGCTGGGAGCTACAACTGGATGCTCTCGCCACCAAGGTGCTGGGTGCCAAACAGCAGAACACGCTGGACGCAGCACTCGAACATTTATTCAATTCCGATATTCAAGCCTACGACGTGCTGGTGGAAGCAATTGAAAACGCCAGTGAATCCTGCATCATTGACGATCAGGGCATGCTCTGCAATGCACTGCTGATCGCCTTCCCGGTACTGGCATGGACGCGTTTTTCCATCGCCTCAGGCAACTTGCCTGCCGATGTACAAGCCAATCTGTTTGCCCAGTTGCATGGACACATCCTGGCAGCGGGCGCGCGTATTGCACTGTCCCCTACCCTGTATGCAATCGATCAGCTGCCTCGCGATCACGTTGAAGTTCATGCGCTGACACGCCGCATGGCACAGGCCGCGTTGACGGAAGGTTTGCCAAAGGCGGCCTCAAAACCCCTGCCAACAGCACCCTTCATGGCTGATACACGCTATTTGCTGGCTTGTGTGGTGGCGCCATGCGGCGCGCCCCTGCTGCGCTGGCAAGAGGCGGCCCCAGTCGACATTGCGGCCAGCAAGGCCGATGTCCTGACGCAATGGAGTCAACAAGCCGGACCTTCGCTTTCGCAGATACTCCCGGGCTGCAATCTGGAATTTCTGTTTCCGGCCGCCTATTTCAGCGCCTGCCGGGAAGCAGATAAAAAAATCCGCAAGGCATCCATTCATGCTGCTAATCACTATTTGATTCACAACCTGAACGTCGACTCCAAAGACTTGCACGCCAACATCGGTGGCTTCAGCGAAGATGGCCCGGAAGGTCGTGTTGATGAATACCGCATCGGCTTCAGCGTCGGCGGTGGAGACATCGTCTACGGCGTAGTTTGGCCACTGTACGGGCAGGAAGATGCCGAAGCAGAACCCTCGCCGATGACCCCCGGAGGGATGCCAACGGAACCGACGCCGCTGGAAGAAATTCTCGGCGCGCTACGTGAAAATGGCATCGTGCATGTCAGGCAACATGCGGGTTGTTTTGAGATGGAAGTGTGCGAAGACTGCGGCGCGCCTTTTTTCCCCGACGAGGAAGGGATTCTGGTTCACGCCGAAATGCCGGAAGACATGCCCGTAGTGCCGGGACATCTGCACTAGAAAAATACGGCTGGAAAGAAACACGGAGAGGCGGCAGGAGGGGCAATCGAAAGTCGAAGCGACTACCCCCGCTGCGCTACTGCTGCAAGCCCAAGCAAGCCGCAACGCCCTCCTCAAGCCATGTTTCGTGATGACATGCCGATGTGCGCAGCAAGCCTTCCCTCTGACACCCTTATTTGCGGCTGGAAACCAGCTTCAAAAATCGCGTTACCGTTTTTCCGATGAGATTCGGTGACTGCTTTTTATTTTCATACATCAGCGTATCGGCATGCTGCATCAGTTCAGCCAGAGTCGGATGCAACGTCGGCTGATACTGCACATACCCAACGCTGTAACGTAATTCGTAACCACGCTCGTTACTGCCGTTATAGCCTCGTACGGCTTGCTCCAGATGTTGCAGCGTCCGCGCGGCTTGCGCCGGTGAAGTATTGGTCAGCAGCACGGCAAATTCGTCGCCGCCCAGACGTCCGATCACATCCGATTTGCGCAGAGTCTCGGTCAATATCCGCGCAAAATTTTTCAACGCAAAATCACCTTCCGCATGGCCGAAGCGATCGTTAATGCACTTGAACATATCCAGATCGAAATACAGCATGGACACCGGCGTCTCCAGACGCGCGCACAAACTCAGCCCATGCGATCCCGCTGCCTCGAAGCCGCGCCGGTTGTACAGTTTGGTCAGTTCATCTATCGTCGCCAGCTCCATGGCGGCCAGTTCCTGATCGGCCATCTGCGCCAGATCCAGTAACAGTGCCAGATCAGCGGCATCAAATGAACGCGGCTGTTGATCGATCAGGCAAAGCGTGCCCAATTTTTCGCCATTGCCAATGCTGATCGGGCAGCCGGCATAAAACCGGATATTGGGGCTGCCCGTTACCAGCGGACTGTCATTGAAACGCGCATCCAGTACCGTATCCGGAACGATCAGAATATCGTCACTGGCATGCGGAGTGAGTCCGTTGACATGCGGCGTCTTGGTGATGGCATTTCTGGCGTCCACCATGCTGACGAACGCAATCGGCACATTGAATAAACGCCGAGCCAGGCGAGAGAGCCGGTCGAAACGCATTTCTGCGTTGACGTTGAAAAACCCGAAGGCATGCAGGGTATTGGCAGGGAATGAATCAAATAAGGGAAGATTTGTTGTTGTCATCACTTGCCCACGAGGTTGACCGGTGTGCCATGTTGCACGCTATGTCTTTGGTATCGACCGTGCCGCGGTTTTCTGTAGGCCAAACAAGAAAATTACTCGCATTCATCGCTTAAAAATTTAACGTAAAAAAAAGGCGCTGCCAGCAAAGCTGACAACACCCATTTTTTATTACATCGCCAGACAAGATCGCTATCGGATCCTGGCGTTGCACCGCTTACTGCATTGACCTGCATTGAGCCATATTAAGCCGCCAGTTTTTCCAGCAGACCCATGTCGGCGCTGGACATCAGTTTGTCGATATCCACCAGAATCAGCATGCGTTCGTCCAGAGTGCCGAGACCGATCAGATAGTCGGAATCGAAAGTCGTACCCATTTCAGGTGCTGGCTTGACTTGCTCGGCATCGAGCGTGATCACATCCGATACGCTGTCGACAACCATGCCAACCACGCGACCAAAAATGTTCAGGATGATAACGACCGTAAACTGATCGTATGTCGGCTCGCCCAGTTTGAATTTAATCCGCATATCCACGATGGGGACGATGATCCCTCGCAGGTTCACGACCCCTTTGATAAATTCAGGGGAATTTGCGATACGCGTAACGGCTTCGTAGCCACGGATTTCCTGAACCTTCAGGATATCGATGCCGTACTCTTCCTTACCCAAAGTGAAGGCAAGAAATTCATTGCCTGTGTTGTCGGTTTTTTCACCGAAGCTCGATGCACTTTTGATAGCGTTATCTGACATGATAGGAACCTTCTTTTTTAATAATCACGAATAAACAGCCTCAGGGCTTAACTGCCGGCTGGAGCGCAAAAGCGCAGCAACATCGATAATCAAGGCAACTCCACCGTCACCAAGAATAGTAGCACCAGAAATTCCGGCAACCTTACGATAATTTGACTCGAGGTTCTTCACCACGACTTGCTGCTGGCCAACCAGATCGTCCACGAACAATGCGGCCTTCTTTCCTGCAGACTCCAAGATGACAACTAAACCTTGTGCGGGGTCAGTATACGTCGGGACAATACCAAAAAGTTGATATAGCGGTATCAAAGGCAGATATTCTCCACGCACTTTGATCACCGTACCCTGCCCGCTTATTTCTTTGATATCGTCTTTGGCCGGTTGCAATGATTCGATCACGTATCCCAGCGGCAAAATATAGACTTCCTCGCCAATGCGAATTGACATACCGTCCAGAATAGCCAGCGTCAGAGGCAGGGAAATAGAAATCGTCGTGCCCAATCCCTTGGCGGAGGTGATTCCAACCGTACCCCCCATTGCGGTAATGTTGCGTTTAACCACATCCATGCCGACACCCCGACCAGAGACATCGGTGACGATCTCCGCAGTCGAAAAGCCCGGCTCGAAAATTAATTGCCAGACGTCATTATCAGTAAGCGAATCACTTACCGGCATCCCTTGCTGCCGGGCTTTGGCGAGAATGCGCTCGCGGCTCAAACCACCGCCATCGTCGATCACCTCAATGAGAATATTGCCGCCGTGATGTTCGGCAGACAACGTAAGACGACCTGTATCGCCCTTGCCCGCACTCAAACGGACGTCCGGCATTTCTATACCGTGATCAACACTATTACGCACCAGATGCGTCAGCGGATCAACGATACGCTCAATCAAGCCCTTATCCAGTTCGGTACCGGCACCACGCGTCAGAAATTCCACCCGTTTGCCCAGCTTAGTCGCCAGATCACGCACCATGCGCGGAAAACGTGAGAACACATAATCCATCGGCATCATGCGGATAGACATTACGGCTTCCTGCAAGTCGCGCGTGTTACGGGTCAGCTGGTTGACACTGTTAAGCAAGCGTTCATGCACCATGGGATCGAGCGAATCGGTGCGCTGCTCGATCATGGCTTGCGTAATTACCAGCTCACCAACCAGGTTAATCAGCTGATCGACCTTTTCAATACCGACCCGTATCGACGAGGATTCATGCGCAACTGCTTTCTCATCACGCTTGGAGACATGCTTTTTTTCACCGGCGTCTTCGACAACCTCTGCCGTCAGTGCCTCAGCTGCGCTGTCCACAGGTCTGACGATTTCCTCTGGACTTGCAGAGGGCTCATCGGTAAAAAATCCATACCCGCGTTCTTCGTCGCTCAAATTTTGAGGCACAAAAGGCGCGAAGAAACCAAATCCGCGCTCTTCCTCGGTGGCATTGATCGGCGAAAAAGGAGCAATAAATCCATAACCCTGCTTCTCTTCTTGCGTCTGCGCGACAAACGTAATTTTCAGGTCGTCCGCGTTCACGATGAAGGAACATAAAGCGATGATGTCATCCCGGCTCGCGCTGGTATTGAGCAAGAATGCACAACCCTCGTGATCCAGCGCCAGCTTTTCTACCGCCCCTAACAAACCGAGTTCCTGGGTCAATGCTTCGGTATCACGATCCGTGATTGCCGGTAATTCGATGCGGTAACGCAGCACCTCTTCTGGCTGTGCGGGTGCCGGTGCAACTACCGCGACCGGTACTGGGACAGCAGCGCCGCCTTGTGACAATTTTTTGAGTAAGGCTGTCAGCCCTGTAACGGAATTCAAGTCAACGGCAGAGCCATAACGATGACCATCCACCATCGCCTTGAGCATGTCCTTGGCTGCCAGAAACGCATCGACGTGCTGCGACGTCAAGGCCATTTCGCCTTTGCGCAAGCCGTCCAGAAGGGATTCCAATACGTGGGTCACTTCGGCGAGGTCGTTCATGCCGAAAGTCGATGCGCCACCCTTGATCGAATGGGCCGCACGGAAAATTGCGTTGAGATCTTCGGGATCGGGATCCGCGATATTGATTCCCAACAATAGCTTTTCCATTTCCGCGAGACCTTCGTCGGTCTCCTCGAAAAACACTTGAAAAAACTGGCTCATATCAATGGTCATGATAAAGCTCCACCGCGGCTGTTTTGCTCATATTTTGCTATCGCTGGTTTTTCATCACGGCGTCATGGCCGTTCAAAGTACCGCTAAACACCGAGTTCGTTGTTCGCGCCGTTTTTATCGTTATGTCAGCATTTGCAAAAGTTGTCCGGGCTGCGACTAACCGATGACTTTTTTGACGACTTCGGTCAATCGCTGCGGATCGAAAGGTTTGACCAGCCAACCGTTCGCACCCGCTGCTTTACCTTTGGCTTTCATTTCCTCACTGAACTCTGTCGTGAGCATCAGGATGGGTATTTTTTGATAGCTCGTCAGGGCGCGCAAAGAACGAATAAATGTCAGACCATCCATGCGCGGCATGTTTTGATCGGTCAGCACCAAATCAAAAGTTTGAGCCTTCGCTTTTTCCAGACCATCCTGTCCATCAACTGCTTCGACGACCTGATAACCGGCAGCCTTCAGACTGAACACCACCATCTGACGCAATGAACCAGAATCATCCACTGCAAGTATCGTTTTTGCCATCTTAATTCCCCGTTCTCAATTGCTTATTCTTACATTCAGGCATTATGCCGCATTCACAGCACAAAACCGTCATGGATACATAAATTCACGCGTTTTCTCGAAGCGTTTTCGCTCGTAGCCGCAACTACATATCTAAAACAAATCTATGTCGCCACTTTGCATGTGTTTTTGACGAACTGTTTTCCATAAACCGTTTTCAAGTGCTATCAATTGTTCTTCCATCGTCAGATTGGTTGCCCTCAAAAGATCCACCACGGCCTCGGTTTCTTCATTCTCTGCGGAAAATTCAAAGCTGCTGGTTTCAAGCACACCGAGCACATTGCGCAAACCAATCACCCGCTTGAGAATGCGCTCGATCAACTGACTAGTCATATCCTGAAACTGAAGACAGGTAACGACTGAGTTAACTTGCGTATCGATATCGTTACCCATCTCCTTGAGACGATCCTTGAGTTGAGGAACGGCCAATTGCCGGGGATCGAGCAGCAGTTCCATCGTGTCTTGTTGATTGCGCACGGATTGATGCAGCAAGATGAAACTGGCACCCAACTTATCGATCGCTTCCGACAGCAGAATATTGGTCTGCAATAAGTCGGTTTCGACTTCCGTCAGCTGCCTGCTGCCGCCTCCGGCGACGTCAAACAGCATTCGTTTGATCTCATGCAGCATTTTTGTATTGGTCATTTGATATTTTCCTTTCTGCGCAACAGAGAGGTCAGTGAATTTTTGTTATTTGCCGGCCGGTATCGCCAAGCCTTCCTTTACGTCCGCATCAGTGGATACCTCCAACGCGCCGCTGTCTTTTTCAATTGCTTCTTCAGTTTCTTTATTCATGACGATAATGCTGATTCGGCGATTAATTGGATTGAAAGGATCTTCCTTGTCCAGCAAAACTGCGGAGGATAAACCAACCACCCTCAGCAACTTCGACTCGTCCATGCCGCCGGCAATCAGTTCGCGACGCGAGGCGTTAGCGCGATCGGCCGACAACTCCCAGTTGCTATATCTTTTTTCGCCGGTCGCGTAAGGAGTCGCATCCGTATGTCCTGACAAGCTGATTTTATTCGGCACGTCATTCAGTACCTTGCCAATTTCACGCAGAATGTCCCTGGTGTAAGGCTGCAAATCTGCTTTCGCCAAGGCAAACATCGGACGATTTTTTTCATCGACAATCTGTATCCGCAGCCCCTCGGTTGTGATGTCGAGCAAGAGCTGTTTCTTGAACTGACTCAGGCTCGGACTGGCCTCGATTGCTTCTTCAATGCGCTTCTTCAATTCTTTGAGCTTTTCCATTTCAATGCGCTGCGCCTCCTGCTTGGCCGCGCGTTGAGTGGTCTTCTTGCTAGGGGTGTCGTTTTGACCTCGTCGCAGCTGGCCATCTTGCCGCGTCAAATCCTTACCCCCGCCCGGCAAGATACTCGACGCATCGCCGCTACCAGAACCGCCTGCCATAGCCACCTTTAATGGCGTCTTGAAAAATTCAGCAATACCGTTCAAATCGCCTTTGGCAGTCGAACCCAACAGCCACATCAGCAGAAAAAACGCCATCATCGCCGTCACAAAATCGGCGTAGGCAATCTTCCATGCGCCGCCATGATGGCCGCCACCGCCTTTTTTGATGCGTTTGACGATAATGGGGCGTAGCCCTTCATCGGCCATGCGAACTCCTGTTGCGGTTAATGGTTAATGGTTAAGATTGCAGGGACAGTCTTCCAGCTACTGCCTTATGGAACCGCGGATAAAGGGGAGTGAGTCACCCGAAATCGAGGGTAAGGAACGCCGCTGTACTTGAGTGCGGTGAACGTCGCCGTCCTGAAATTGCACTGCGCAGCAGCTTCATCAGCGGCTCCCTTACTTGTTTTTGGAGTTTTTAACGTGCGATTCCAGTTCCAGAAACGTCGGACGATCGGTGGAGAATAAAACCTTGCGTCCAAACTCAATCGATAGCGCCGGCGCGTAGCCGTTCAGACTGGCGAGTAAGGCTACTTTGACGCATTGAAATACTTTGGTGGATTCGTGCAGCTTCTGCTCCAGCAATCCCGAAAGAGGACCAACAAAACCGTAGGCTAGCAAAATACCCAGGAAGGTACCCACCAGCGCATGCGCGATCAGCATGCCCAGCTCGGACGGTGGAATACCCACCGACTCCATCGTATGCACCACCCCCATCACCGCCGCCACGATACCGAAAGCCGGCAAACCATCGCCCAGTTTGGCGATGCAATGCGCAGGAACTTCGCCTTCATGATGATGGGTTTCAATTTCGTTATCCATCAGGTTTTCGATTTGAAACGCATCCATATTTCCCGATACCATCAGGCGCAAGTAATCGGTCAGGAATTCAATCAGATGATGATCGGCGATGACATTGCTGTATTTGCTGAAGATGGCGCTGGCGTGAGGGTCTTCGATATCGCTTTCGATCGACATCAAGCCTTCCTTGCGCGCCTTGGTCAATATCTCAAACAACATCGACATCAATTCCATGTACAAGGCTTTGTTATAACGAGAGCCTTTGAAAATACCCGGCAATGCCTTGATCGTCGCCTTGATTGCCGTGGTGGTATTGCCCACCATGAAAGCGCCGGCACCGGCACCGCCGATCATCAGCAATTCAAGCGGCTGAAACAGTGCGCCGAGATGCCCGCCGCCCATGGCAAACCCGCCAAAAACGGAGAAACAAACAATTACATATCCAATGATGACAAACAAATCGCACTCCCCTGCGCTGAGACATTCAATGATTTTTTTATCGCATACAGCTTATAACCGATAACGCTCTTCCGTTGGCGCAACTAATCCAAAATTTCACAGAAACAATGCCGCATTTATCGATTACGTCAAAAACGCACGAAACTTGATAGCTTGATGAAAATGTAACACAGCTCTTTGCGCTTACATATGCCAACCGTACAAAATCGGCGACCCTGGTCGAGGCTGAATCACAAAATCGGGAGGCACCTCCGGTATCAGGAATTCATAACTGAGCAAGATGCTACCGGTTACCATTTCCCGGGATGCCTTGTCCCACAATTGCACCATCGCTGCCGGTGACAGATACGCGAAAATGACGTCGTACCCGGCGAAATCCAGGGCATGGTAATTACCAAGTACAAAACTACTCGCGCTACCGGTGAAAAATGCACGCAGACGGCTGATCAACCAAGGCAGCGGGGCAATTTCTATACCGACAAAATGACTGTCGGGGCGGACTCGCGCCAGATTCAATACCAAGCCTCCCAAACCGCTGCCTATGTCGATAAAACGCAAGGGTCGTCCAGATGGCAGCACACTCGCGACGGCAGCCCATGTCGACGGACGCGAAGGGTAAAAAGGAACCTGACTGCGGAACGTGCTCCAGAACAGGAGCAGGAGAAAAATGAATCCCACAAAGAAGAATAGTGGCGGTAATTGCCATGCATTCACGAGCGCGGCAGCACCAGGAAAGATCAACAGGATGCCCCACCACCACATGGCCATTCCACGCGCCCGGGCAATGATCGCGGCAACCAATCCCTGTAGCAAAACATTGAGCCAGCGAGGAAAAACTATTCCGGCATAATTTTCCAACGCAAAATCAGACAGACTGATAAGCGCCACGGCCAAAAGGGAAATGAACAATGCCTGTATCGCTGGCGCATGCAAGAAAGACCGGCGGAGCGATTCCGAAGGGGCGAGAGCCTTACTCACGCAACGAGGCAGTAATCAGAGGAGTATTTCAATAGCGACTGCTTCGATGGCAAGATCTTTAGCCTTCTTGGTTTTGCCGGCACGCGAAGGCATGTGGCACAAACCGCACAGATAGCCATGATGCAAGTCCAGCCTATGCACCACGAAATGGCCGCCGCATTTGCTGCAGGGAGCCGTGCTCAGCATTTTGCTTTCAAAGAAACGCACCAGAGTCCAGGCGCGCGTGAGCGACAACACAGCTTGTTCCGCACTATTGATATGGCCGACTTGCTCAAGATAGAGCTGATAGGCTTTCATGATCGCCCCGACGCCAGTCACGCTGGCGTGATCGACCAGATACTTATGGATATTGATGAAGAGCGACGAATGGATATTCGGCTGCCAGGTGATGAACCAGTCGGTAGAAAACGGCAGCATCCCCTTGGGTGGCGAGATGCCTTTCAGTTCCTTGTACAGCTTCAGCAGACGTTCACGCGATAGCGAGGTTTCTGACTCCAGCAATTGCAGCCGCGCACCAAGCCTGATCAGTTCAATGGCTAACTGAATGTCCTGTGCTTCCGTGATTACGCTTTTCTTCGCCATAGATCACCTTTGATGACTGATTGCAAACCGTTGATGTGATGCCGCTGCGAGAGGATCTCCCTCGTATTAACCAGTAGGGAAATTATTGAATTTCCTCTATCGGTTGGCCTGCCATCAAAATCGCCGCATGCGACTGGGCGAGATTTTTATCTTTGTTGTAATTGGTCAACATCCCCAATATCGCCACATCGTCGAAGCGAAAGCGGGTCAGCATCATATTGGTATCGGCCAGACGGAGGATTTGGGCGTTGCTCAGACCGATCAGGAGTTCGGCGATTTCACCGCTGATACCGAGGCGGAAAATGGCAGTTGCCTTGTCGGAACGGACCATTTGCTGTGCCAGCATCAGATAGCTCAGATTAGCGTCGCGAATCTCGCCCATCATATCGTTTGTGTCCATGTCCATCCCTCTCCAGAAAACCGGTTACGGTTTATTGCCATTGGTGGATTCTGAAGGGCTTACGGAAGACGGCAAATAAGTCTTTTTCGGTATTTTTCAACGACAAACGC